>CAZZHX010000019.1:0-23307 GCA_964653535.1 uncultured Mycobacterium sp.
TCAGCAGCCGCGCCGTCGGCGTCGCAGATCGTCCAGATGGATTCCTCGTCGGACAGCGGCTTGCCGACCAGTTGCGGAGCACCCGGGATACCCAACAGCGGGCCGCGTTTGGTACCGGCGAGGTCCGACTCGCGCACCTGCTGGGGACTGGCCGCCGTCGCCGCGACCAATCGGGCCGAGACCAGGTTCAGTACCGGATGCCAGGTGTCGTTCACCCGCACGTACAGCGAACCGGATTCCCGGGTCACCACGATCGAGGCTTGACCGAGCGCGGGCTGCGGTCGCAGCAGACCCAGCAACGCGGATCCAGCGATGGCGATCGCCGCGAGCAGACACCCCACCGCGAGCGGAGCCGGCTGCCCGGCTGACCCCCCGCCGGCGACGGAATCGGAACCGGCGCCCCTCAGCGCCCGCTCGAGACGGCGTAGCAGGAATCGGTGACCACTGACCTGCAGCCAGGTCGTCGGCTGGCCCGACACGCTCCCCCCTCTCGGCACCCTTCTCGGGACCCCTCTCGGAATCCCCTCCCCAGCAACGTGAGTTCCGACGACGGTACGTCGTCGCCCCAGGGGCCGGCCCCGGTTATCCACAGGTCAGCAAGTCCCCGGCTGCAGGCCGCCGCGGTTAGAATTTTCGGGTGACTCCCCAGTTCGTCGCCGCGGCCGTGATCCTCATGAGCCCCGCGATCCCCTACTGCCTTCCGGGTGTTCCTCCGGTCGCCCTGGCCGACGACTGCGCGGACGTGGAGGTCGTCTTCGCACGCGGCACCAGCGAGCCTCCAGGCCTGGGCCGGGTCGGCGATGCTTTCGTCGACGCACTGCGCCAGCAGACCAACGGCATGAACATCGACGCCTACGGGGTGAACTACGCCGCCGGAAAGCTGCAGTTGCACGGCGGTGACGGCGCCAACGACACGATTAACCATGTCAGGCAGACGGTGGCGCGGTGTCCGAGCACCAGGATTGTGTTGGGCGGCTACTCCCAGGGTGCGTCGGTGATGGATATCGTCGCCGGCGTGCCCATCGGCGGGATCGGATGGGGCAGCTCGATACCGCCGGATTTGGCCGACCACGTCGCCGCGGTCGCCACCTTCGGCGACGTGGCCGACCGCGCCGGCGGTTCGCTGCCGACCCGCAGCGCACTCCTCGGGTTCAAGGCGATCGACTTGTGCAACCCCGAAGATCCGATCTGTCACGCGGGTCCCGGCAACGAGTGGAGCGGGCACACCGAGGGCTACGTTCCCTCCTACACCAATCAGGCGGCCGCGTTTGTCGCGTCCAGGCTGGGGCCGGGCCCTGGCGAGTCGGGAACCGCCGATGCGCCCGGCGACGGCCCGCAACCGCAAGGACCGGGCCCCGGCCCCTTGCCGCAGCCCGGGCTGATCTCAGAAGTTCACTCCAGCATGGACAATCACTCCCGTAACATCGCTGCGTGAGACTCATCTCATCGGGACTGGCCGCGTTCGCGGGGGCGGTGGCCGTGTCGGTGGCCCTGGTGCTCGCACCGCCGCTCACGCCGCGGGCCTGGTCTGCATGCCCCGACGTGGAGGTCGTCTTCGCCCGGGGTACCGATGAACCTCCCGGAATCGGGCGCGTGGGACAGGCCCTCGTCGGCTCGCTGCGCCAGCAGACGCCACAATCCGTCACCTCGTACGCGGTCAACTATCCCGCCAGTGCGGACTTCCTGGCGGCCCTAGATGGCGCCAACGACGCCAGCAGCCACATCCAGCAGATGGCCGGCAGCTGCCCCAAAACCAGGCTTGTCCTCGGCGGCTACTCTCAGGGCGCTGCCGTCATCGACATCGTCACTGCGGCGCCGGTCCCCGGCCTCGGCTTCCGCCAGCCGTTGCCGGCCGACGCCGCCGATCACATTGCCGCCGTCGCCCTGTTCGGCAATCCGTCCACCCGGGCGGGCGGCCTGATGAGCGCCCTGACCCCGAATTTCGACGGCAAGACCATCGACCTGTGCAACCAGGGCGACCCGATCTGCTCCGACGGCACCCAATGGAAGGCGCACCTGGCCTACGTGCCCGGGAAGACCAACCAAGCGGCCAGTTTCGTCGCCGCCAGGGTCTAGACCCGGCTGATCACTCGCGCTCCATCGGCGACCGCAGATCCCGGGTCACGAGGTTGCGGGCCGCCAGTTGCTCGTCGGGCGGGTAATCCACGCTGACGAGGGTTAAACCGCATGCCGGCGCGGTCGCGTAGTCGCTGGAACGAGCGGCCGCGGACAGCATGTCCGCGCACCATGACACGGGCCGCCGGTGCCCGCCGACCGCCAGTAACGCCCCGACCAGTGAACGCACCATCGACCAGCAAAAAGCGTCGGCGCTCACGTGCGCGGTGATCAGATCGCCCTCGCGTGACCAGTCCAGCCGCTGCAGGTCACGGATGGTGGTTGCGCCGTCACGCCGGCGGCAGAACGCGGCGAAATCGTGCAGCCCCAACAGATCCCGCGATGCCGCATTCATCGAGTCCAGGTCCAGGGCACGTGGCCACGCGGTCACATATCGCGCCAGATGCGGCGACACACCATAGGGAGCCGTCGACAGCCGGTAGACGTAATGGCGCCGCAGCGCCGAGAATCGGGCGTCGAATCCTTCCGGGGCGCGGGCGATCTCCGTGACGCGGACGTCGGCGGGCAAAAACCGGCCGAGACGGCGCACCAAGGGCCTGAACTCCGGGTCCCCGTCGCGCGGCGAGCGTCCACTGGCGTTGACGACCGCCTCGATCGGCACGTCGGCGTGGGCCACCTGCCCGGTGGCGTGCACACCCGCGTCGGTGCGACCGGCGGCACGCAGCCGAACCGGAGTGCGGAGCACTGTCGTCAGCGCCTCGTCGAGGACACCAGCGACGGTCCGCTGCCCGGCTTGGGCCGCCCAGCCAGCGAATTCGGTTCCATCGTAGGCGATGTCGAGCCGCAGACGGACGCCCTCGCTAATCCTCGGTGACACCTTCGGGCTCGGCCGCCGGCGCGTCCGCAGCCTCGGGGGCCTCGGGGGTCTCTTTTACGGGGGCCTCGGCCACCTCGGGGGCTTCCGTCACGTCAGCCGGCTCAGCGGCCACCTCGGCGGCCGCCGGTGCGGCCTTCTTCGAGGCCTGCACCCGACGCGCACGGTCGGCCTCCGAGGTCACGGTCTTCTCCCGCACCAGCTCGATCACGGCCATCGGGGCGTTATCGCCCTTGCGCGGCTCGACCTTGATGACGCGGGTGTAGCCGCCGTCGCGGTCGGAGAAGAACGGCCCGATCTCGGCGAACAGGACGTGCACCACATCCTTGTCGCGGATCTTCTTGAGCACCTCCCGACGATTGTGCAGCGTGCCCTTTTTCGCGTGCGTGATCAGCTTCTCCGCGTAGGGCCGCAGTGCGCGCGCTTTCGGCTCGGTGGTCGTGATCCGGCCGTGCTCGAACAGTGACGTGGCCAGGTTTGCTAGGAGGGCCTGCTGATGCGACGACGACCCGCCGAGGCGAGGCCCCTTGGTGGGCTTGGGCATTGCTGACGCTCCTGTCTAATTCCTGCTGAGTGTGATTGTGCCGTTACAGCTGTTCGGTTTCCGCATAGTCCTGGTCGTCGTAGGCAACCTCGGCGGACCAGGAGCCGGTCGCGACGTCGTAACCCGCAATTTCGGACGGGTCGAAGCTGGGCGGGCTGTCCTTGAGCGACAGGCCCAGTTGGTGCAGCTTGATCTTGACCTCGTCGATCGACTTCTGACCGAAGTTGCGGATGTCGAGCAAATCCGACTCGGTGCGCGATACCAGCTCACCGACGGTGTGCACGCCCTCGCGCTTGAGGCAGTTGTAGGAGCGCACGGTCAGGTCGAGGTCGTCGATCGGCAGCGCGAACGACGCGATATGGTCGGCCTCCGCCGGCGATGGGCCGATCTCGATGCCCTCGGCTTCGAGGTTGAGTTCGCGAGCCAGGCCGAACAATTCGACCAGGGTCTTGCCCGCCGAGGCCAGGGCGTCGCGGGGGCTGATCGAACTCTTGGTCTCGACATCGAGGATCAGCTTGTCGAAGTCGGTGCGCTGCTCGACGCGCGTCGCCTCCACCTTGTAGGTCACCTTGAGTACCGGCGAATAGATGGAATCGACTGGGATGCGGCCGATTTCGGCGCCGGATGCCCTATTCTGCACCGCGGGAACGTAACCGCGGCCGCGCTCGACGACGAGTTCGACCTCGAGCTTCCCCTTGTCGTTCAGCGTCGCGATGTGCATGTCGGGGTTGTGCACAGTCACACCGGCCGGCGGCACGATGTCACCCGCGCTGACCGCACCCGGACCCTGCTTGCGCAGGTACATGGTGACCGGCTCGTCCTCCTCTGACGACACCACCAGGCCCTTGAGGTTCAAGATGATGTCGGTGACATCCTCCTTGACGCCGGGAACGGTGGTGAACTCGTGCAGGACACCGTCGATGCGGATGCTGGTGACGGCTGCGCCGGGAATCGACGACAACAGCGTGCGACGCAGCGAGTTACCCAGGGTGTAACCGAATCCCGGTTCCAGCGGTTCGATGATGAACTGGGACCGGTTGTCGGTGAGTAACTCTTCCGACAGTGTGGGTCGCTGGGAAATCAGCATGGTGCTTCTTCTCCTTTCGACGTCCGCTATATGACGCCGTGGGGTATTCGGGGGGCCGGTTCTCCTTCGATCCCCCGGGGTCTACTTCGAGTAGTACTCGACGATGAGCTGCTCGGTGAGCGGCACGTCTATCTGCGCCCGCTCGGGCAATTGGTGGATCAGGATGCGCTGGCGCTCCCCCACGAGCTGCAGCCAGCTCGGGATCGGACGATCCCCCGCCGTCTCGCGGGCGATCTGAAACGGCACCGTGTTGATCGACGTGTCGCGCACGTCGATGATGTCGTACTGCGACACCCGGTAGCTGGGGACGTCGACCTTCACGCCGTTGACGCTGAAGTGCCCGTGGCTGACGAGTTGGCGCGACATGCGTCGGGTGCGCGCCAGGCCGGCGCGGTACACCACGTTGTCGAGCCGGCTCTCCAGGATGCGCAGCAGTTCCTCACCGGTCTTGCCGGGCTGCCGCACGGCCTCTTCGTAGTAGCGGCGGAACTGCTTCTCCATGACGCCGTAGGTGAAGCGGGCCTTCTGCTTCTCCTGCAGCTGCAGCAGGTACTCGCTTTCCTTGATCCGCGCGCGCCCGTGCTGACCGGGCGGATAGGGGCGCTTCTCGAAGGCCTGGTCGCCGCCAACGAGGTCGGTGCGCAGCCGACGGGACTTACGGGTCATAGGTCCTGTGTAACGAGCCATTAGTTTCCTCCTCGACTCTGCTAAACCCTGCGCCGCTTGGGCGGGCGGCAGCCGTTGTGGGGCTGCGGGGTGACGTCGGAGATCGCGCCGACCTCCAGGCCGGCGGCCTGCAGCGAGCGGATCGCGGTCTCGCGGCCCGACCCGGGTCCCTTGACGAACACGTCCACCTTGCGCACCCCGTGCTCCTGGGCCTTGCGGGCGGCGTTCTCCGCGGCCAGCTGGGCGGCGAACGGTGTCGATTTACGCGAGCCCTTAAAGCCAACGTGGCCCGACGACGCCCACGCGATGACGTTGCCCTGCGGGTCGGTGATGGTCACGATCGTGTTGTTGAACGTGCTCTTGATGTGGGCGGCGCCGTGGGGAATGTTCTTCTTTTCCCGCCTGCGGGTCTTCTGCGCCTTCTTGGGACCTGCGGGGGTTGCCTTCTTCGGGGGCATCGGTTACCTGGCCTTCTTCTTGCCGGCGATGGTGCGCTTGGGGCCTTTGCGGGTCCGCGCATTGGTCTTGGTCCGCTGGCCGCGCACCGGCATGCCGCGGCGGTGCCGCAGGCCCTGGTAGCAGCCGATCTCGATCTTCCGGCGGATGTCGGCCTGCACCTCGCGGCGCAGGTCGCCCTCCACCTTCAGGTTCGCTTCGATGTAGTCACGCAGGTGGGTCACCTGGTCGTCGGTCAGGTCCTTGGTGCGCAGGTCCTTGTCGATACCAGTGGCCGCCAGAATCTCATTCGAGCGGGTACGGCCGATGCCGAAAATATAGGTCAGGGCGATCTCCATCCGCTTATCGCGCGGCAGATCGACGCCGACTAGTCGAGCCATGGGTGGCGTTTCCTCTTCGTGTCAAGCGGAGGTCTGATCCCAGTCCGTTCCCGTCTCGAAACTCCGGTGCGGGGCCCGGCCTCCGACCGGGCGTGGATGAGCGGATCATCTCGCTAGATGCCAGCCGCTCAGTGGTGCTGGGAGGTCTGCATTCAGTTGTGTGGGCGCCCGTAGCCGAGCGGCCCGGCTAACCCTGTCGTTGCTTGTGGCGGGGATCCGAGCAGATCACCATGACCCGCCCGTGCCGACGGATGACCCTGCACTTGTCACACATTGGCTTGACGCTCGGGTTGACCTTCACGGCTGGTTCGATCCTGTTCTGTCTGCTCGTCGGTGGTGCGGTTCGGGTTTATCGCTACTTGTACCGGTACACGATGCGTCCCCGCGACAGGTCGTAGGGAGACAACTCCACCACCACCCGGTCCTCGGGGAGGATGCGGATGTAGTGCTGCCGCATCTTGCCGCTGATGTGGGCAAGCACTTTGTGACCGTTCTCCAGCTCAATGCGGAACATCGCATTGGGCAGGGGCTCGACCACGCGGCCCTCGACCTCGATGGCGCCGTCCTTCTTGGCCATGAACCTCTCAGAAATCTTTGTTGTGTCGTCGTGTTTACCTGCGCCCGGACCGGCGCGACATCCGCCCCGGCTGCACACGTGAGCAGACCGTAAATTCCTGGGGACTGGACACACAAACGCCGGCGCGCACGGCACACCGATGGCCTACGATACCTGGTCTTCGCCCCTCGGCCAAAATCCGGCCGAAATCGCGGAATAGCGGCACCAGATCGCCGGTTGGAGAGACCATGACCGACCGTGCCAGCTCTTCCCGTGCAGTTTCCGCTCCTGGCGGCCCCGGCGGCCCTTCCCTGGGCCGGTTCGGATCGTTCGGCCGCGGCGTCACGCCGCGGCAGGCCCAGGAGATCGAATCCCTGGGCTACGGGGCCGTCTGGGTGGGTGGTTCGCCGCCTGCCGCGCTGGACTGGGTGGAACCCATCCTGGCGGCGACGACGACGCTGCAGGTGGCCACGGGCATCGTCAACATCTGGACCGCCGCCGCCAAACCGGTCGCCGAGTCGTTCCATCGCATCGATCACGCATACCCCGGGCGCTTCCTGCTCGGTATCGGGGTCGGCCATCCCGAGGCCCACGCGGAGTACCGCAAGCCCTACGACGCGCTGGTGGAGTACCTCGACCGGCTGGACGACTACGGAGTGCCGGCCAACCGGCGCGTGGTGGCCGCCCTGGGCCCCCGGGTGCTGACCCTGTGCGCGCACCGCAGCGCCGGAGCCCACCCCTACCTCACCACCCCGGAGCACACCGCGCAGGCACGCGCACTGATCGGCCCGTCGGCGTTCCTGGCGCCCGAGCACAAAGTAGTGCTCACCACCGATCCCGACACGGCCCGCGCGGTTGGCCGCCGGGCGCTCGACATCTACTTGAACCTGGCCAACTACCGCAATAGCTGGAAGCGGCTGGGCTTTTCCGACGACGAGGTCGCCCGGCCGGGCAGCGACCGCCTCGTCGACGCCGTGGTGGCCTACGGCACCGTCGAGGCGGTTGCCGCGCGGCTCAACGAGCACCTCGACGCCGGCGCCGACCATGTGGCCGTGCAGGTCCTGACCAAGGACGAAAACCTGGTGCCCGCGCTGGCCGAGTTGGCGGGACCCCTGGGACTCACCCGGCGCTGACCCGACCCTGATCCGATCCTGAGCTGGCGGATCGGCGGCTCGACTATCGTTTTCGGTCATGCGACTTCTCGTCACCGGGGGCGCCGGATTCATCGGCGCCAACTTCGTGCACAGCACGGTGCGCGAATACCCCGAGGACGAGGTGACGGTCCTCGACGCGTTAACCTACGCCGGCCGGCGCGAGTCGCTGGCCGAGGTCGACGACGTGATCAGGTTCGTCGAGGGCGACATCACCGACGCCGACCTGGTGTCGACGTTGGTCGCCGAGTGCGACACGGTGGTGCATTTCGCCGCCGAGAGCCACGTCGACAACGCGCTGGACGACCCGGTGCCGGCCCTGCACACCAACGTGATCGGGACGTTCACCATCCTGGAAGCGGTGCGGCGCCACGGCACGCGGCTGCATCACATCTCGACCGACGAGGTCTACGGCGACCTCGAACTCGACGAACCCAACCGGTTCACCGAGTCCACGCCGTACGACCCCTCGAGTCCCTACTCGGCGACCAAAGCCGGCGCCGACATGCTGGTGCGGGCCTGGGTGCGGTCATACGGGGTGCGCGCGACGATCTCCAACTGTTCCAACAACTACGGGCCCTACCAGCACGTCGAGAAGTTCATCCCCCGTCAGATCACCAACGTGCTCATCGGGCGCCGGCCCAAGCTGTACGGCAACGGCGCCAACGTCCGAGACTGGATCCACGTCGACGACCACAACAGTGCGGTCCGGCGGATCCTGGACAAGGGCCAGATCGGCCGCACCTATCTGATCAGCGCCGAGGGCGAGCGCGACAATCTGACCGTGATGCGCACACTGCTGCAGATGATGGGCCGCGACGCGGACGACTTCGACCACGTTCCCGACCGTGTCGGCCACGACCTGCGCTACGCCATCGACCCGTCGACGATGTACAACGAGTTGGCCTGGACACCGCCGCACAGCAACTTCGAGGAGGGCTTGCGCGCCACGATCGACTGGTACCGCGGCAACGAAGCCTGGTGGCGCCCGCTGAAAGACGCCGCAGAAGCCCGCTATGACGAACGGGGCCGCTGAGATGGGTGTCCGCGAGCTTGCAGTGCCGGGGGCCTGGGAGATCACCCCCACCATCCACGGCGACTCCCGCGGCATGTTCTTCGAGTGGCTGGCCGACCGCGAATTCACCGCTTTCGCCGGCCACCGCCTCGACGTTCGGCAGGCGAATTGCTCGGTGTCGTCGGCCGGGGTGTTGCGCGGCCTGCACTTCGCCCAGGTGCCGCCCAGCCAAGCCAAGTACGTCACCTGTCTGTCGGGTTCGGTGTTCGACGTCGTCGTCGACATCCGGGTGGGTTCGCCGACGTTCGGCCGCTGGGATTCGGTGCTCCTCGACGACCGGGACCGCCGCACCACCTACATCTCCGAAGGCCTGGGGCACGGCTTCCTTGCGCTGCAGGACAACTCGACGGTGATGTACCTGTGTTCGGCCGAATACGACCCCGAGCGCGAGCACACCATCAGCGCGATGGACCCCGAGCTGGGAATCGACTGGCCACTCGTCGACGGCGTCGCCCCCAGCCTGTCCGACCGGGATGCCGCGGCTCCCAGCCTCGCCCAGGTGCGCGCCGCCGGCCTGCTCCCCACCTGGGAGGAGACGCGGAGGTTCGTCGCCGGTATGCAAAAGTAACCGACTGCCTGGCAAAAACCGTTATTATCTGCTCACCGCCAGCCGAATAGCGAGCAGCCGGGAGGTGCTCCGTGTCCTTCGTGATCGCAACACCTCAGACGGCCGCGGAGGCAGCGGCGAACGTGGCACGGATCGGCGCGGAGATCGACGCGGCCCACGCCGCAGCAGCTGCCTCGACAGCGCAGATGCTCCCGGCCGCCGCCGACCAGGTGTCGACCGCCGGCACGGTGGTGTTCTCCGACTACGCATATTCCTACCAGGCGCTGACCGCCCGGGCCACGGCGTTTCACGCACAGTTCGTGCAGT
Source organism: uncultured Mycobacterium sp. (assembly GCA_964653535.1). GTDB lineage: Bacteria > Actinomycetota > Actinomycetes > Mycobacteriales > Mycobacteriaceae > Mycobacterium. The sequence continues at coordinate 9,740 of CAZZHX010000019.1, forward strand.
CCCTCGCCGCAGGAGCCAACGCCTACGCGGCCTCTGAGGCCGCGAACACCAACCCACTGAGCGCGGCCCAGTCGGCCGCGCTGGGCGTGGTCAACACCCCGGCCGCAGCGCTGTTCGACCGCCCGCTGATCGGCAACGGCGCCGACGGTACGACCACCGCGCAGGGGGTCGGGACGCCCGGCGGCGCCGGCGGGCTGTTGTACGGCTACGGCGGCCATGGCGGCAACAGCACCGCCAGCGGGGTGGTCGGCGGTGCCGGCGGACCGGCCGGCCTGCTGGGCGGCGGAGGCGGCGGCGGGTCGGGCGGAACAGGAGCACCCGGCGGCATCGGTGGCCGTGGTGGCTGGCTGTGGGGTCCCGCTGGGGCCAACGGCACCGCAGGCCCCGTCGTCAGTAACGTCCTCACGCTTCCGCCCTACACCGGCACCGGGCAGGTTCCGTTGACCCTCTTGGGCACCAATTATGGCCTGCAGTACGAAGACCCATACGCGACCATCGCGGTGGGCGGCCAGTCGCCGTTTTTGGCCCTCGTCGACACCGGTTCGCGTGGGCTGATCGTGCCCCCCCAATATGTCAACACGAATTTGCTCGGCCCGCCGACCGGGAGCTCGTATGTCACCTACGGCAACAACATCGCAAATCAAACCATCTACTACAACACGTACTCCACGACGGTGAACTTCGGCAACGGGCTCGTCACAGCGCCGACAACCATCGCCGTCATGACCAGCGTGAGTAACGGGCAGTCGCTCAGCAGCGAACCCGCCATCTTGGGCGTCGGTGTGAATCCCGGGGGGCCCCTGGCCAGCAGCCCGGTGACGGCGTTGCCGTCGAACGTCAACCAGGGCGTGCTCATCAACGCGACCGGGAATTCACCCTACCTGCAGTTCGGCCCCAACCCGCTGCCCTCCTACGCGTCTGTGTCCGGGGCCCCGGTCACCAACCTTTACGTCCAGATCAACGGTGGGGCGCTGCAGCCGACCACCAACGCGTTCATCGATTCCGGTGGCCTCAGCGGCCTGTTGCCGACGAGTCTGACCGGCTTTACCAGATCACATGGCGTAGTGACCTCGGGAACCACTATTGCCGTCTACAACACGGGGCAGACTTTGCTTTATTCGACGGTAACCGGTTCGGGCTACGACGCGGTCGTCGTCGGCACCTCATCAGATCTGTTCAACTCCGGGCTCACGCCCTTCCTGTTGCATCCGATCTACGTGTCCAACAGCCCCGACAGCCTCGGGACGCTGTACTTCGACATTTAAGACATCTGGGTCCGCCGACGCGACCGCGCGCTTGCCAGCGCCCGACGCAGGTTACTAGGATATGCAAGTATCCCCGTTTCCGACAGCCGAGGGCGCCATGACCACCCAGATCCCGCACTTCATCGACGGCCGGCGCACCACGGGCCACTCCACCCGGACCGCCGACGTCTTCAACCCCAGCACCGGCGAGGTGCAAGCGCGGGTCCCGATGGCGGGGAAGAAGGAAGTTGACGCCGCCGTCGCATCGGCCGTCGAAGCCCAAAAAGACTGGGCCGCTTGGAATCCACAACGCCGAGCCCGGGTATTGATGCGCTTCGTCGACCTGGTCAACGCCGCCAGTGATGAGCTCGCCGAACTGCTGTCCCTCGAACACGGCAAGACCCTGGAAGACTCCAGGGGAGACATCCAGCGCGGTCTGGAGGTCATCGAGTTCTGCATCGGGATCCCGCACCTACTCAAGGGCGACTACACCGAGGGTGCCGGCCCCGGCATCGACGTCTACTCCCTGCGGCAGCCGCTCGGCGTGGTCGCGGGCATCACTCCGTTCAACTTCCCGGCGATGATCCCACTGTGGAAGGCCGGGCCTGCGCTCGCGTGCGGAAATGCGTTCGTGCTCAAGCCCAGCGAGCGCGACCCCTCGGTTCCCGTGCGGCTGGCCGAGCTGTTCCTTGAGGCGGGCCTGCCGCCCGGCGTGTTCCAGGTTGTGCACGGCGACAAGGAGGCCGTCGATGCGATCCTGGAGCACCCCGATATCAAGGCGGTCGGTTTCGTCGGCAGCTCCGACATCGCTCAGTACATCTACGCGGGCGCCGCGGCCCACGGCAAGCGGTCGCAGTGTTTCGGCGGCGCCAAGAACCACATGATCGTGATGCCCGACGCGGACCTGGACCAGGTCGTCGATGCGCTGATCGGCGCCGGCTACGGGAGCGCCGGCGAACGGTGCATGGCCATCAGCGTCGCGGTGCCGGTCGGTGAGCAGACCGCGGAACGCCTGCGCGCCAGGCTCGTTGAGAAAATCAACGAGCTTCGCGTGGGACACAGCCTGGACCCGAAGGTAAGCTACGGACCACTGATCACCGAGGCCGCCGTGGCGCGGGTGCGCAACTACATCGACCAGGGCGTGGCCGCTGGCGCCGAAATCGTGATCGACGGTCGCAACCGCCGCAGCGATGACCTGACGTTCGGCGACGCCAGCCTCGAGGGCGGATTCTTCCTCGGTCCCACGTTGTTCGACCACGTCACCACGGACATGTCGATCTACACCGACGAGATCTTCGGCCCGGTGCTCTGCATCGTGCGAGCCAAGACCTACGAAGAGGCTGCGGCATTGCCGTCGGAGCACGAGTACGGCAACGGCGTCGCGATCTTCACCCGCGACGGCGACACCGCCCGCGACTTCGTCTCGCGCGTCGAGGTGGGCATGGTCGGCGTCAACGTCCCGATCCCCGTTCCCGTGGCCTACCACTCGTTCGGGGGCTGGAAACGCTCCGGCTTCGGCGACCTCAACCAACACGGCCCAGCGTCGATCCAGTTCTACACCAAGGTCAAGACCGTCACATCGCGGTGGCCGTCCGGCATCAAGGATGGCGCCGAATTCGTCATCCCCACCATGAAATAGGGCGCCATGTTTACCCTCAACGACGAGGAACGGGTGATTGCCGAGACGGCCGCCGCGTTCGCCGCGAAACGCCTGGCGCCCTATGCCATGGAGTGGGACGCCACCCACCACTTCCCCACCGACGTGCTCCGCGAGTCCGCCGAACTGGGCATGGCGGCGATCTACTGCCAGGAGGATGTCGGCGGCAGTGGTCTGCGCCGGCTCGACGGGGTCCGCATCTTTGAGCAGCTGGCCATCGGCGACCCCACGACCGCGGCGTTCCTGTCCATCCACAACATGTGCGCGTGGATGATCGACACATTCGGCTCCCCCGAACAACGCAAAACCTGGGTTCCTCGTATGGCCTCGATGGACGTCATCGCGAGCTACTGCCTCACCGAACCCGGCGCCGGGTCCGACGCCGCCGCACTGAGCACCCGCGCGGTCAAGCAGGGTGGCGACTACGTGCTCGACGGCGTCAAGCAGTTCATCTCCGGCGCGGGAGCTTCGGACGTGTACGTGGTGATGGCGCGAACCGGCGGTGCGGAAAAACCCGGACCGAGAGGCATCTCGACCTTCGTCATCGAAAAGGGGACCCCCGGGCTGAGTTTCGGTGCCTGCGAGGAGAAGATGGGTTGGCACGCACAACCCACGGCGCAGGTGATCCTGGACGGGGTGCGGGTGCCCGCGGACGCGATGCTCGGCGGCGCGGACGGCGAAGGCACCGGCTTCGGCATCGCGATGAGCGGCCTCAACGGCGGCCGGCTCAACATCGCGGCGTGCTCGCTAGGCGGCGCCCAGGCCGCCTTCGACAAGGCTGGGGCCTACGTGCGGGATCGGCAGGCGTTCGGCTCTGCGCTGCTCGACGAGCCCACCATCCGCTTCACCCTGGCCGATATGGCCACCAGCCTCGAGACATCGCGCTTGATGTTGTGGCGGGCCGCGAGCGCGCTGGACGCCGACGACCCCAACAAGGTGGAACTGTGCGCGATGGCCAAACGCTACGTCACCGACACGTGCTTCGAAGTCGCCGACAAGGCGCTGCAGTTGCACGGCGGCTACGGTTACCTTCGCGAGTACGGGCTGGAAAAGATCGTCCGTGATCTGCGAGTGCATCGGATCTTGGAGGGCACCAACGAAATCATGCGGGTGGTGATCGGTCGGGCCGAGGCCGCACGGTTCCGAACGAACTCGTAGAAAAGAACAGTAACAACGACCCCCGTCGAAAGGCGACCATGAGCGGCGCTTCCATCGCTTTCCTAGGCCTGGGCAACATGGGCGCACCGATGTCGGCGAATCTCGTTGCCGCCGGCAACACGGTGCGCGGATTCGACCCGGTTCCGGCCGCGGTCGCCGCCGCCGCCGGCCATGGCGTCACGGTGTTCGACAGCGCGGCTGAGGCGGTGGCGGGGGCCGAGGTGGTCATCACGATGCTGCCCAACGGCGACCTCGTCAAACGGTGCTACACCGAGATCCTGCCGTCCGCCCGCGCGGGCGCACTCTTCATCGACAGCTCGACAATCTCGGTCAACGACGCCCGCGAGGCGCACGAGCTGGCAGGATCCCATGGGGTGGCGCAACTGGATGCGCCGGTGTCCGGCGGCGTGAAGGGTGCGGTCGCCGGAACGCTGGCGTTCATGGTGGGCGGCGACGAGCCCGGGCTGGAGCGGGCCCGTCCGGTACTGGAACCAATGGCGGGCAAGATCATTCACTGCGGCAGGGCCGGCGCGGGGCAAGCTGCCAAAGTGTGCAACAACATGGTGCTGGCCGTGCAGCAGATCGTCATCGGGGAGGCGTTCGTATTGGCCGAGGGGCTCGGGCTGTCGGCCCAGTCCCTCTTCGACGTCATCACCGGGGCGACCGGAAACTGTTGGGCGGTGCACACCAACTGCCCGGTGCCCGGCCCGGTGCCGACGTCGCCGGCCAACCACGACTTCAAGCCGGGGTTTGCGACCGCGTTGATGAATAAAGACCTGAACCTGGCGATGGACGCGGTGACCTCCACCGGCGTGGACGCGCCCCTGGGCAGGCACGCCGCGCAGATCTACAGCGCGTTCGCCGTCGAGCACGCCGACAAGGATTTCAGCGCGGTCATCGAGATGCTGCGCTCCCGGTAACTAGAAATCGCCGGCGTTGCGGCGCAGCGTTTCCACCGACGACGCCAAAGCCCGGGATTCGGGGTCCGACATTCCGACGTCGGCGAACACCTGCGCGTTGAGAGTAGCCGTGGCGTCCTCGACCGTCGAGCGGCCCAGTTCGGTGATCTGCACCAGCGTCGTACGCCCGTCGGTAGGGTGCGGTAGCCGTTGCACCAGAGCGTCGGCCTCCAGCCGGCGGATCGCGTGGGTGACGCTGGTGACGTGCACCTGCAGCCGGTCGGACGCCTTAGTGATCGGCATGGCCCCTGTCCGGCTGAACGCCAGCAGGCGCAGCAACTCGAAGCGGGAGAAGCTGAGGTCATAGGGCCGCAACGCGGACTCGACGCGGGCCAGCAGGATCTGATGCGCCCGCATCACGGACGTCACCGCGACCATGCCCCCTGACACGTCGCCCCACCCCGCGCGCTCCCAGTTGGCTCGCGCCAGAGCGATCGGGTCGGGTTTTCCGGGTGTCGCGGGGGGCACGCCCTTTCCTATCGCACTCGCGGTTTCACCGCACCTACAGCGATCGCTGCAGCAGAATCTGGCCGCTGTCGGCAGCGACCACCTGCACGGCCGCGATCTGGTCGACCGGAGCCGAGATGCTGCCAGCGGGCGTCGCGCTGCGGCCAGGTTCGGCCACCCACGTCGCCAACTGCGTGTGGCTGCCGTCGCGGCCGACCACGACCATCGCCAGCGTGTCGTGGTGCGCGGTCGGGGGAGCCAGGCACACGCAGTCCAGGCTGATCGACGTCCCCCAGTTCTGACTACTCAGTTGGACGGTCGAAGCGAGCAGGGTGGTACCGACCTGCGCCATCGGCTGGGAGGAGGCCGTGACCTGGTGCGCGCGCGCCGGCGAGTACGCCCGGACGCCGACGAACACGGCGATCCCGAGCACGACCGCGGCCGCAGCCAGCCACCCCGCCGCCCGGGTGCGGCGCCGGCGCCAGCGGACCGTCGCCAGCAGCGACGGCAGCAATTCCGGCGACATTTCCAGTGTCGCCGACGTGGGGGTGCCGTCGGCGTGGTCCATGGCGGTCACGTCGCCGTAATTCAGCTGCGACAGCAGGGCCGGCATACCGCTCAAGTCGGCGACGGCGTCGCGGCAACCCGGGCAGGCGGCCGCGTGTTCCTCGAATTCGCGGCGCTGCGCCGCTGACAAGGACCCCAGCACGTACGCCGCATCCCACATCGCGTAGGGGTCACCGGCGCCTGGTATCGGCATCCTGATGTCGTTCATGTCCTGTCGCCCTTCGTGATATCGGAGCCCGTCGTGCTTTCCGGGTATGTCGTGCTTTCCGGGTATGTCGTGCATTCCGAATACGTCACCGCGTGACCCCCAGCTCCTGGAGAGTGAGCCGCAATGCGCGCACGGCATAGTGCAGGCGCGACTTCACCGTGCCCTCGGCGATCTGCAGATCGGTGGCGATCTGCGCGGTGGTCCACCCGCGGTAATACGACCGCTCGATCACGGCCCGATGCTCGCTGGACAGCTGGGCCATCGCGTCGGCGATCAGCAGCCGGTCCAGCGCGGCGTTGACCTCGTCCGGCGTGGACTGCTCGGGTGCGCTCGATTCGTCCGTGGAGCGGACGACGTTGCGGGACCGTGCGCTGCGCTTGTCGTCGATGATCAGGTTGCGCGCGACGGTGAACATCCACGCCCGAGCCGACCGCTCGGTGTCGCCGATGACCTCGGGATGCTGCCACGCCCGTAGGAGCGTCTCCTGAACCACGTCCTCGGAGTGGCTCGGGTCCCCGGTCAACCGCAGCGCGAAGCGCCACAGGACAGCCGCATGCTCGTCATAGAGCGCCTTCATCAGGACCGCTTCGGCGGCCCCCGACGCTTTCTGGGTACCGGATACGCGCGTCACTGCATCACCTCCGCACTGTGATACGAGTGGGCTGGGGATTTAGTTCAACCGGGCGGTTCAACCGGGCGGTTCAACCGAGCGTCAATATCCGCGGCGCGCCATCGGTCACCGCGACGGTGTGTTCCCAGTGGGCGGCGCGCGAACCGTCGACGGTGGTAACCGTCCATTGGTCGTCGAGAACCAACGTTTTCCCTGTTCCCAGGGTCAGCATCGGCTCGATGGCCAGCACCGAACCGGCCACTAGTAGCGGGCCGCGTCCCGGGGCGCCCTCGTTGGGCAGGAACGGGTCCATATGCATGTGCCGGCCGATGCCGTGGCCGCCGTACCCCGCCACGATCCCGAACGCGCGTCCGTGCCGGGCTTCGGCCGCCCGTGTACCCGTTTCGATGGCGTGCGATACGTCGGTCAGCCGATTACCGGCAACCATGGCCGCGATCCCGGCTTCCAGTGACGTCCGGGTCGCCTCGCAGACCGCCTCGCCGGCTGAGTCCAGCGTCCCGACCCCGAAGGTGACCGCGGAGTCCCCGTGCCAGCCGTCGAGCACGGCACCGCAGTCGATGGACACCAGGTCACCGAGCGCCAGGGTTTCCGCGGCGGACGGGATGCCGTGGACCACCCGGTCGTTCACCGACGCGCAGATGGATGCCGGGTAGCCGTGATAGCCCAGAAAAGACGGAACCGCGCCGGCGTCGCGGATCACCGACTCGGCGATCTCGTCGAGGCCCAGTGTCGATGTCCCGGTTACCGCGGCGGCACGAACGGCGCGCAGCGCGGCGGCCACCACAGCGCCGGCCGCCGCCATCGCGTCGAGTTCCCCAGCGCTGCGCTGCGGCACCACCTTGCGGACCCGCAGGCGGCCCAGCGCGCCCACTCCTAAGCGCCCAGCACTCGCAGCGCGCGGTCGAACACCTCGTCAACCGCACCGACGGCATCGACCGTCGCCAGCTCATTGCTGTAGTAGTCCAGGAGCGGCGCGGTCTCGTCGCGGTAGACCTTCATCCGGTTGATGATCACGTCATCGGTGTCGTCGTCGCGGCCACGTGCCTTGAGCCGCTGCAGCAACTCGGCCTCAGAGACGCGGAATTCGACGACGGCGTCGATGTCGGCGCCCCGGCGCTCCAACATCTGGTGCAGCGCCTCGGCCTGCTCAACCGAGCGCGGGTAGCCGTCCAGAATGAAACCGTTGGCCGCATCGGCCTCGTTCAGCCTGTCATCGACGAGCCGGTTGGTCAGGTCGGCGGGCACCAGATCACCCGCGTCCAGATAGCGTTTGGCCTCCATACCGAGTGTCGTGCCGTTGCCGATGTTGCTCCGAAACAGTTCGCCGGTGGAGATCTGCGGAATACCGAGCCGCTCGGCGAGCTTCTGGCCCTGCGTCCCTTTGCCCGCCCCCGGGGGTCCGAGTAAAACAACTCTCACTTCAGGAACCCTTCATAGTTGCGCTGCATGAGCTGACTTTCGATCTGTTTGACCGTGTCCAACCCGACGCCGATCATGATCAACACCGCTGTGCCGCCGAAGGGCAGATTCTGAACGGCGCCGCCGTTGCCGATCTGGAGGAAAAGATTGGGCAGAACCGCGATCGCGCCCAGGTAGATCGAGCCCGGCAGAGTGATCCGGCTCAGCACATAGCGCAGGTAATCGGCGGTGGGTTTGCCCGGCCGAATGCCGGGGATGAATCCACCGAATTTCTTCATTTCGTCGGCACGCTCGTCGGGATTGAATGTCACCGACACATAAAAGTACGTGAAAAAGATGATGAGCCCGAAATAAATGCCGATATAGACGGGATCACTGGGATCGGACAGGTATGTGCCGACGAACTTATCCCACCAGGTGTTGCCCGCAGCGCCGCTGCCGCTACGGACCAGCTGGGTGATTAAGTGCGGGATGTAGATGAGCGACGACGCGAAGATGACCGGGATGACGCCGGCCTGATTGACCTTGAGCGGCAGGTAGGTCGATGTTCCGCCGTACATGCGGCGGCCGACCATACGCTTGGCGTACTGGACAGGGATCCGGCGCTGGCCCTGTTCGACGAACACCACGCCCACGATGATCGCCAACGCGGCGACGCAGACCAAGGCGAAGATCGCCCCGCCCCGGCTGTCCAGGATGGACTTGCCCTCGCTGGGGATGCGGGCGGCGATGCCGACGAAGATCAGCAGGGACATGCCGTTGCCGATCCCGCGTTCGGTGATCAGCTCGCCCATCCACATCACCATGGCCGCGCCGGCGGTCATGACGAGGACGATGACGATCAGCGTGAAGATGCTCTGGTCGGCGATGATGTCGAGCGAGCAGCCCTGCAGCAATCCACCGTTGGCCGCCAGGGCCACGATGCTGGTGGCCTGCAGGACGGCCAGCGCGATCGCCAGGTAGCGGGTGTACTGCGTCATCTTGGCCTGGCCGGACTGGCCTTCCTTACGCAGTTCCTCGAACCGCGGGATCACCACGGTAAGAAGCTGGGTGATGATGCTCGCGGTGATGTAGGGCATGACACCCACGGCGAACACTGTGAGCTTGAGCAGCGCGCCACCGGAGAACAGGTTGATCAGCGAGTAGATCTGGCCGGCCGCGCCGCTGCTGGCCTGCTTGATGCATTCCTGCACGTGCGGATAGTTGACACCGGGAGACGGCAGCGCGGCACCCAACCGGTAGAGAAGGATGATGCCCAGGGTGAACAGGATCTTCCGTCTCAGGTCGACTGTCCGCAGCGACGAGATGAAAGCCGAAAGCACTCTATCCTCCTGCGCAGCGGGTCCCAACCTGCATCACGCGCCCAACACCCGCAGGCCAGGACGTACGGCGTCGCGCGTCAAATCGTGTCACGAGACTAACAGTTAGCCCGACGAGCTCGGGTCAAGGGCCGCGTTCTGGTGACCCGTTGGCTTTGTTAAGAAACGCTAAGTAAATTGGGGCGTATGACGCGCTCCGATCAAGACACCTGGGATCTGGCCTCCAGCGTCGGCGCGACGGCCACGATGGTCGCCGCGGCCCGAGCACTCGCCAGCCAAAGCCCCACCTCGATCATCGACGACCCGTACGCCGCGCCCTTGGTGCGGGCGGTCGGCCTGGATTTCTTCCGGCGGATGGTCGACGGCGACCTGCCAGGCGAGGGCAGCGAGAACGACCTGGCCATGGAGACCGACTCCATCGCGGTGCGGACCCGCTTCTTCGACGACTTCTTCCTCAACGCCGCTCGCGACGGGGTTCGCCAGGCGGTGATCCTGGCTGCGGGCCTCGACGCGCGCGCCTACAGGCTGAACTGGCCGTCGGGAAGCGTCGTGTATGAGGTGGATCAACCCGAGGTCGTCGAGTTCAAGAGCGCCGCAATGGACAAGCTGGGCGCCACCCCCGCCGCGGATCGGCGAACCGTCAGCATCGACCTGCGGGAGGACTGGCCGGCCGCGCTGCGCCGCGGCGGACTCGACGCGACCCTGCCGACGGCCTGGAGCGCCGAAGGCCTGCTGATGTACCTTCCCCCCGAAGCCCAGGACCGGCTGTTCGACAACATCACCGCTCTCAGCGCGCCGGGCAGCACGCTGGCCACCGAATACCATCCCGGCTCAGGCGCGACGATGACGCAGCGCGCGCAGGAGTTCGGCGACCGGTGGACCAAGGTCGGATGCGACATCGACCTGTCGGGACTGTTCTTCGAGGGTGAGCGCAGCAACGTGGCCGATTACCTCACCGAGCGGGGCTGGCAGGTGACCAGCCGGCCGCGGCGGGACCTGTTCGGCGACTACGGCCTGGAATTCCCCGACGACCACGAGATGGCGCAGTTCACTAACATCGTGTCGCTGACCGCAACGCTGACGTAGCCAGCGCCCTGGTGCCGTTCGCCACGGTCGTCCCGAAAGTGCATACCAAACTGGTACCATGCAGCATGTGAGTACACAGATTGCGATCCGCTTACCCGACGAGATCGTCGCCTTTATCGACGGCGAAGTCCGAGGACAGCACGCCCGCAGCCGTGCCGCCGTCGTGCTGCGGGCGCTGGAACGGGAACGTCGCCGGCGTCTCGCCGACAGCGACGCCGAGATCCTCGCGGCTAGCAGGTCAGCGCGGAGCGATGTGGATGCGCTGGCCGACCGCTCTGCTCGTACCGCCCTCGACATCGACTGATGCGACCCATTCACATCGCCCAGCTCGACAAGGCCAGACCCGTGCTGATTCTGACCCGCGACGCTGTACGGCCGCACCTCACCAACGTCACCGTCGCCCCGATCACGACAACCGTCCGCGGGCTGTCCACCGAAGTTTCGGTAGGCCCGGTGAACGGGCTGAATCAACCGTCGGTCGTCAGTTGCGACGACATCCAAACGATCCCGGCATCTGAGCTGGGGCGTCAAATCGGCTACCTGTTCGCGTCGCAGGAACCGGCTCTCGCCGACGCCATCGGCAACGCGTTCGACCTCGACGGGGTCGTCGCATAGGGCCGCTAGCCCGTTCGGCGGCGACCCGCCGCGCCCGGCTACGCCGCGCTCGCGATCGCCGCTAGCCCGTTTGGGCGGCCGGGGCACGCACGACCATCGGCACCGCGGGAAAGCACCACGCCATCTCCGAGCGCGACCTGCGCAACGTCGCGGTGCCGTAGCCCTTCTTCCGGTGTTCGGGATGGATCCAGATCCGCACGTCCACCTCACCCTGGACCAGCTCACCGAACACCAACCCGACCTTCTGCCCGGAGTCGACGGCCACGAACCACGCAGCCTCTTCTTCGTGGACACGACGCAGGGCCGCCGTGATCTCGTGCTCGAGTTCGCCAGCCGGCCCACCGGAGCCGTCGCCGGCCGTCTTGATCTCCGCGGTGCGGGTGGCGAAGATATCGCGGTCCTCCGCTGCCGAGAACGGCCGCAGCTCGAGGGTGTCCCCCGTGCTCGCGGGACGCTCGCCCAGGGTGAAGCTCAGCTGTTTGTTCAGGTCCTCGAGCTCGGCCAGGATCTTCTTGCGTGAGTCCTTGGTGAGCATGTCGAACGACATGCCCATCACCGCTTCAGCGGCCGGACGGGAGGTGTCGAGCAATGCGACGATCGCTTCAAGCGCGGCGGCCTTGCTCTCGGATTCCACCACGACGTCGGCGATCTCGTGCCGATGTTCGAGCGCCTTCAGCAGTGCGTCGGCGATTTCACGGCGGGCGGCTTTGCGATCCTGGTCGGTCATTGCTTAAGCCTAGAACGTCGCTGGCGGTGTCGCGATAACCGGTGGTTGCCGCGGCGTCGACGCACGGATGCTCGCGGGATGCGTGAAGCACTGTTGTCCGGCTACGCCGCCAGCCCATAGGGTCGACCCGGAGGTGCTGGACCCGTGAAATCCGTTGGACCCGCAGATGCACCGATGCGCCACGTCACGCTCGGCTGCGGCCGCGTGACGCGCGTGCTGGAACTCCAGGTCGAGCTGGGGACGCGGCTCTTCCCCGCGACGCCGCCGTCGGGGTGGACGGACAACGACGACCTGTTGGTGCCGGACTTCTACGACCCGGACACCGATCAGTGGCGCATCGCGATCCAGAGTTGGGTCATCGAGGTCGACGGGTTGACCGTCGTCGTGGACACCGGTGTGGGCAACGATCGCGAGCGCCCGCACATGCCGCCCCTCGATCATCTGAGCACCGGGTTCCTCGCGGCGCTCGATTCCGCGGGTGTCGACCGCGACGCCGTAGACGTCGTGGTCAACACCCACATCCATTCCGACCACGTCGGGTGGAACACCATGCTCGACGGCACAGCCTGGGTGCCCACGTTTCCCAATGCCCGCTACGTGGCGCCGGCCGCAGACTACCGCTACTTCGAACCGGACGGGCCTGCCACGACACGATCACCGCGCACCGAGGAGGAGGCGGCGCAGCAACGCGGGGACCGACTCGTATTCGCCGACAGCGTGCTGCCGATCGCGCGGGCGGGACAACTCGTTCAGTGGTCGGATGACTACCAGGTGAGCCAGTCGCTGCGGTTACGGCCTGCCGCCGGGCACACGCCGGGTTCCTCGGTGCTGTGGCTCGACGCGGGCAAGCCGGCGGTGTTCGTCGGCGATCTCACTCACAGCCCGCTGCAACTGCGCCGCCCCGCCGACGCCTGCGCGTTCGACGTGGACGCCGCCGCCGCCACGGCGGCCCGCCGCCGGATATTCACCGAGGCCGCCCGGGCGGGGGCCGCGGTGATCCCCGCGCACTATCCAGGTCACGGCGGGGCCACGATCCGGGCCGCCGCAGGCGGATTCGACGTCGAGGACTGGCTGGACATCGAAAGGCTCGGCCCGTGACGGCGTAGCGTCGCACAGGCTTATTGAGTGAGGAGCCGACGACGATGACATCCGACACAGGTCGAACCGACGGAGACAGCTGGGACCCGGCAACGAGCGTGGGAGCAACCGCCACCATGGTCGCGGTGTCCCGCGCGCTAGCGTCGCAGGGACCCGGCGCGCTGCTGGACGACTCGCTGGCGGATCCCCTGGTTCGCGCCGTGGGGCTGGACCCGTTCATCCGGATGATCGACGGGCAGTCCCCGACCGAGGACGATTCGATGCTGAGCCGCACGGCGCGGACCCAGCAGATCGCGGTGCGAACCAGGTTTTTCGACGACTTCTTCACCGGTGCCACCGCCGACGGGATACGGCAGGCGGTGATCCTGGCGTCCGGTCTGGACACCAGGGCCTACCGGCTGCGCTGGCCGGCGGGCACGGCGGTCTACGAGAT
>CAZZHX010000019.1:23317-23825 GCA_964653535.1 uncultured Mycobacterium sp.
GACCAGCCCCGTGTCATCGACTTCAAAACCACCACACTAGCCGGACTGGGAGCCGCGCCGACCGCGCAACGGCGCACGGTCGCCATCGACCTGCGAGACGACTGGCCGACAGCGTTGCGGGAGAGCGGTTTTGACCTGACGCAGCCCACGGCCTGGAGCGCCGAAGGTCTCTTGCCTTACCTCCCGCCCGAGGCGCAGGACCGCTTGTTCGACAATATCGCCGCGGTCAGCGCACCGGGGAGCCGGCTGGCCACCGAACACGTGCCCGACCCGCATGCCCTCACCAACGAACGAATCCAGCGCATCACCGAGCGGTGGCACCGTGCCGGTCTCGACCTCGACGCGGCCAACCTGTTCTATCCGGGTGAGCGCAGCGTCGTCATCGACTACCTGGACAGCCACGGCTGGCAGGTGACCGCCCATTCTGCACGGAATCTCTATGTGCGCAATGGTTTCGAGTTCCCCGAGAACGAATGGACGGCCGCTTTCGGCGACATGAGCTACGTCG
>CAZZHX010000020.1:0-23423 GCA_964653535.1 uncultured Mycobacterium sp.
CTTCGGTGTCGACCGCTTCGGTGTCGACCGCTTCGGTGTCGACCGCTTCGGTGTCAGCTGCTTCAGTCGCGGCAGCGTCAGTCGCGGCCTCACTCACCTCGGCGGTGTCCGGTGCCGTGTCGTGTCGGCGGCGGTCTCCCCCACCGCAGCCTCAGCACTGCGGGCTTCGACCTGCTCGGCCTCTCGGCGCAATCCGATGGCCCGGGCCCGGGCGCGGGCGGCGGCGGCGAGAGCCTCCGCCTCCGCGGCCTCAGCCTCGGCCTGGTCGGCCAGCGACCTTATGTCGGCGGGGGTCGCCGGAGTATCCCCGTCGCTCAACGTGTCAAACTCCTCAACCGCTTGCCCTTCCGGCCACGAAGGCCCGCCGCGGGCCACGTTACCACCGCCTCTCGGCGGATATACCGGGCCGCAGGCCTACCGCACGAGGTGTTTGATCACCGCGCCGGTGGCGTTCACATGGCGCGTGTCACGCGGTGATGAGCCGGGACAGGTTGCCGCCCATGATCTTTGCCTGGTCCTCGACGGACAGCTTCGACAACGCGCTGATGTAGTAGGTGGGTTCCGCCAGCCCTTCCGGGTGCGGCCAGTCCGAGCCGTACAGCACCTGGTCCACACCGACGAGGCTGACCAGATCGTCGATGCCATCCTCGTAGAACGGGCTGACGTGGATGCGGTTCTTGATGAGCTCGACGGGGTCGCTGGGGAAAGCCTCCGGGGCCTTCCGGTAGACCTCGGCCAGGCCCTCCAGCAGCGGGAACATCCATTTCGAACCGGCCTCGACGATCGCCACCTTCAGCTTGGGATGGCGGTAGAGCCCGCCGTGGATCGCCCACGACGCCACCGAGTCCTGGATCGGCCGCCACTCGTTGAGGATGCCCATCGCATTGGTTTGGAACGGCAACATCTCCCGCTCGGCACCGTCCCACTCGGAGGTGTACCGGGAGTAGCCACTGTCGCTGGAGTGCATGCCGACCAGCAGGTCGTACTCGACGACCCGCTCCCAGAACGGGTCGAACTCGGGTAGCGCGAACGACCGGGGCCCCCGGAATCCGGCGACCGGAGCCGGGCGCACCAGGATGCACCGCGCACCGCGCTTGACCACCCACTCCAGTTCCTCGATCGCCTTCTCGACGATCGGCAGGGTGATGACCGGGGTGGTGAAGATCCGGTTCTGATAGTTGAATCCCCAGACCTCATCGAGCCACTCGTTCAGAGCGTGGATGAGGACGTGGATGGCGACCGGGTCGTCGCGCAGTCGCTCCTCGAGCACGCTGGCCAGCGTCGGGAACATCAGGGTGCGGTCCAAGCCCAGCTCGTTCATCTGCTCCAGGCGCGGGCCGGGCTCGAAGAACGCCGGGATCGCGCGCATCGGCTCACCGAACAGCTCACGCTTGCTCTTGCCCTCCGGATTGCCGTACTTGAAGTATTCCTCCCAGGCGCCCGGCCGGGCGACGACCTCGAAGGTGGGGTTGGGAATGTAATTACTGATCTGGCCGCGGATCGCAATCTTGGTGCGCCCGTTGACCTGAACGTACTGGACGTAGTCCTTGTACTCCTTGGGCAGAAACTTCGTCATCGCCTCTGGCGGCTCGTAGAGATGATTGTCCGCGTCGAAAAGCGGGAACGGGACCTCGACCCGATGCGACAACTGTCCCATGAAATCCTCCTTCACGATTTATGAGAATACTATTCTCGCCGGGCGCGCGCCGCAACCGTCAACAGTTAGCGGTGATCGCGAACGTTGCGGTGGCCGGCTCGGCGGGCGTGGCGGACTTGTAGCCGTGGGCGGTGCCGGTGATGGTGACTTTGTCGCCGCTGACGCTCAAGGTGGCGTCCCCGCCGTCGTCTTTGGAGTACATGCCGGTGAAGCCGCCCAGGTTCTGGATGCGGACAGACTGCGCACTCGGCGGCTCAGCGCGTCCGTCGATGACGACTTTGGCGCCCGCGAAGTTGCCGCCGATCACGATCGTGCGGTACCACTCCTGCGCAGAGCACTTGACGACGTTGATCTTCGCGTCGTTGCCGTCGACGGTCACCGACGCCGTGCTGGAGAGCGGCGTCTGCGGCTTGGGGCTGCAGGCGCCGAGGCCGACGACGGCGAGAGCCGCCGCGACAACGATAACGGTGCGCTGGTGCATGAGCGGCCTCGATCCTTCGTGCGCAAGCTCCGGGCCTGCTGCGACGATGTTATTCTCCCGCAGTGAGAATGCCAATATCGGCATTGTCGCCCGAGGAGCGACGACCCATGGTGGACCTCGAATTCGAGGACGGGCTGGCGGTGCTGACCATCGACCGTCCCCACGCCCGCAACGCCATCGCCCCCGAGACCATGGGGCAGCTGGAGAATGCCCTCGACGCGGCGGCAGGCGCCCGAGCACTCGTCATCACAGGCGCCGGGGACCGGGCTTTCGTATCGGGCGGCGACCTCAAGGAGCTGAGCTCCCTGCGGACCGAGGAGGACGCCGCGGCGATGGCGCGGCGGATGCGGTCGATCTGCGATCAGCTCGCACACTTCCCCGCGCCGGTGATCGCCGCACTCAACGGTCACACCCTGGGCGGCGGCGCCGAGATCGCCGTCGCCGCCGATATCCGGATCGCCGCCGATGACATCACGATCGCCTTCAACCAGGTGACCCTGGAGATCATGCCGGCCTGGGGTGGTGCCGAGCGACTGGCCGCGATCGTCGGCACGGGCAAGGCGCTGCTACTGGCCGGCACCGGAACCGCCCTGGACGCCGTCGAGGCCGAACGTATCGGCCTGGTCGACAAGGTCATTCCCCGCGCATCGTTCGACCAGGGGTGGAGGTCGATCGCCGCGTCGCTGGCCCGCCACCCAGCGGCGGAGATAAAACGGGTACTCACTGGAGCTTCGCCGAACGAGGCGATAGCATCCTTTGCACGGCTGTGGGTTGCCGACGCCCACTGGCGGGCCGCAGAGCGGGTCTTGAACCGCACCGCCAGTTCGCGCCCGGCATCCGGAGGAGCGTCATGAGCAGAACGAAGAGCGCGGTCGCCTCGGCCGCGGCGCTGGTGGTCGCGGGCGCGGGCCTGCTCGCGAGCGCTGGGCCGGCGCAGGCCGACCCGGCCTGGCATCAGGTCGTCTACATCGTCACCACACAGAGCCCGGCCTACGTCGACATCTTCTATCAGGATCAGGATCCGACGCTCTACTCCGACTACAGCCACGACCCGTATGTCTTCACTCCGCAGGTCCACGCCGACGTAGCTCCGGGTAAGCCCTGGGTTCAGCCGGTGAATCTGCTGAACCCCGATCAGTGGGCGATGGTCACCGTCACCATGGGCCGGGAACCGGGAACGCCGGGCATTCAGTGCGACCTGTCCGTCGACGGCAAGGTCGTGGTGTCCAAGGTCGGGTCCACGGGCGCGCTCTGCTCGTTGCGCACCTGGTGAACCACCCATCCTGGCAGCAACTTCTGGAGGCGACGACGACGTGACCACCTTCGATTCGATCGACTTCTTCACCGATCAGTCACTCATCGGCGATCCGAACCCCTACTTCGATTACCTACGCAGCCAAAACCCCGTGCTCCGGCTGCCCCACTACGGGGTCGTCGCTGTCACCGGGTATGACGAAGCCACCGAGGTCTACAAGGACGCCGACACGTTCTCCAACATCGTCGCCCTCGGAGGGCCGTTCCCGCCGCTGCCCTTTCGCCCCGACGGCGACGACATCACCGCTGAGATCGACGCCCACCGCGACCAATTTCCGATGAACGAACACATGATCACCATGGACCCGCCGGATCACACCCGCGCACGGTCGATCCTGAGCCGGTTGCTCACCCCGAGCCGGCTCAAGGAGAACGAGGAGTACATGTGGAGCCTCGCCGACCGGCAGCTCGACGAGTTCCTCGCAGGCGGCAGGTGCGAGTTCATCAGCGAATACACCAAACCCTTCGCCACCCTGGTGATCGCCGACCTGCTCGGTGTCCCGGACCACGACCGCGAGGAGTTCCGAACCGTCCTGGGAGCCGACCGCCCGGAATCCCGCGTCGGGGCGCTCGACCACCAGTCAATCGGCATCAATCCCCTGGAGTGGCTGGACGAGAAGTTCAGCACCTATATCCAGGACCGCCGGCGCGAACCCCGCAACGACGTCCTGACGTCACTGGCGACGGCGAAGTACGCCGACGGCTCGACGCCCGAGGTGATCGAGGTGGTCCGGTCGGCCACCTTCCTGTTCGCGGCGGGCCAGGAAACCACCGCGAAGTTGCTCGCCGCATCGATGCGGGTGTTGGGCGACCGCCCCGACATCCAGCAGGCGTTGCGGGCGGACCGCAGCCTGATCCCGAACTTCATCGAGGAATCGTTGCGGTTGGACAGCCCGGTCAAAAGCGATTCCCGTCTGGCCCGCAGGAAAACCACGCTGGGTGGTCTCGAGGTGGAGGCCGGCACCATCGTCATGGTGCTGCCGGGTGCCGCCAACCGCGATCCGCGCCGGTTCGACGACCCGCACGAGTTCCGCCTCGACCGGCCCAACGTCCGCGAACATATGGCCTTCGCCCGCGGAGTGCACTCCTGCCCCGGCGGACCGCTGGCCCGGGTCGAGGGCCGGGTCTCTTTCGAACGCATCCTGAGCCGCATGACCGACATCGCCATCGACGAGACCGAGCACGGGCCGGCGGGCGATCGCCGCTACGCCTACGAACCGACCTACATCCTGCGCGGGCTGCACGAACTGCACCTCACTTTCACGCCGAGCAGCTGAGGCACCCATGTCCTGTGCCGCGGGGTCGGGGTCGGGTACGGTTTTTCCATGAACTCAGTCGCGCGGTTGGCTGCCACGGCGATCATGGTGTCCGCCGGGGTCGGATTGGCCGGCGCGGGCGCGGTGACCACCGCGCGCGCCGACGATCCGCCCTGGCCGTTCGTCGGCTACCACTGGTGTCCGGGCCAGCCCTTCAGTGGAGACTGGGGGCCTCAATGGGCCCCGACCACCTGCCACGACGCGCACCATCGCGACATGGACGGCACCATTCACAACGCCGACTACTTCGGCCCCAGCCCCTTCCAGAACTGGCCCGTGATCATCAACAACCGGCCCTAGCTATACCCCGCCCGGACCCGTCCGGGCGCAGGGGGCGTCTATGTGTCGCCGCGCTCCCAGTACTGCTCGCCGTCGTGGGCGTTGCAGACTAGGAACAGACCGTCGGGCGACTGCGCGACGTAGTACTCCGGGTAGGTGGTGCACAACGAGTTCTCATCCTTGACGCCGGCCATCGGCGGCGACCGGAACCACCGGGGCTCGTACCTCCTGGGCGACCCGCAGAACATCAACCGTCCCGGTTGCGTGGCAAACGACACGTCGTAATCGGCGGTCCCGAACGCGTAGTAGGTGGTGTTGTCACAGGGCGCGCCGAGCACCCTGTGCGGGATGATGCCCGGGGTGCAGTCCGGGTAATCGCAGTTGACCGGCGCGGCGGCGGCGCGCGGCGCCACCGGCAGGCCAAGGGCCATCAGCAGGGCGATCGCCGCCACGATGAATCGCACGAGAACACTGTGCCACAGCGGCGCCGCGGCTGGGAATACCCTGGGGGCGACACCGTGCCTGTTTCCTGCAGGTCGGGAGGAGGTGATCGATGCCCGGCAACTCGCACGAACTCGCCCTAGCGGAGGCTCGAGCCCAGGCTGCCCGTGCCCGCGCGGACCGGCTGCGCCAACTGGCTGACGCGGCGTCGAGCGAATCCGACACCGGTGCGCAGACGGCCGCGACGCCGTCAGCCCGGTGGAGGCCGCATCGCCCGAGTCGTCGGGCCCTGGCCGTCACCGCAGCGATCCTCATCATCGGCGCCACTCTGGCCGCCAGCGGTGGTGTGGCGTGGCACCACTGCAAGGTGGTGCAGCAGCGCCGGCACACAGCGGAGTTCGCCACGGCGGCCCGCAACGCCGTGCTGACGATGATGTCGATGGATCCGGACAAGGCGAGGGACGAGATGCAGCGTTTCGCCGACGACACCACCGGGCTGTTCAAGGCCGGCATCCTGATGGGGGCCGAGAAGGCCATCACGGCGCTGCAGCAGTCCAACGTCACCTCCAAGGGCACCGTGACAGCAGACGCCGTGGAGTCGGCGACCGAGGATTCGGCGGTTGTGCTGCTCGTGGCGAAAACAGAGTTCAGCCGGCCCGGTCAGGCCAAGCCGGAAACACGGTCGCTGCGGCTCGTCGTCACGGTCCAACGGGATGGCGGCCAACCCAAAATCTCGAGAGTCGAGTTCGTCCCGTGACCGTCCTGCGGCGCTGGCTGCGTCGGTGCCGGGCGATGTGGCGCCCAATTCTGCTGACCACCCTGCTCGTTGGGGCGACCGGGTTCGCCGCCGGCTATTTCTTCCTTATCTATCGGCAGGACCTGCAGACCGACAACGAGGTGGCGCGCCAGGTCGTCAAGGCGGCCAGCGAAGGCACGGTGGCCTTGCTGGCCTACTCGCCAGCCACCCTGGACCGCGACTTCGCCAACGCCAAGTCCCGGCTCGCCGAGAGCTATCTCCCCTACTACCAGCGGTTCGCAGACCAGATCGTGGGCCCGTCGGCGCAGCGCGGCCAGGTCACCACCACCGTCACCGTGGTCAAGGCCGCGGTGTCCGATCTCCATCCGGGTTCGGCCGTCGTGCTGGTGCTGGTCAGGCAGAAGACAGCCAGCAAGGACAAACCCCAACCGGTCGAGACGTCGAACAGCCTGCGGGTCGGGCTGACGAAAATCAACGGTGCGTGGCTCATCGAGAAATTCGATGCCGCGTGAGCGCCGGCTGCGGTCGATCCCAGGCCACTACATGCAGAGTTCGGCCGATGTTAGTCTGTGCATCCCAGTTGGATAACCGCGATGTTTAACGCGTCAAGGAGCACGCGATGCGTTCAATGACGATGACGGCAGCAGCCACGCTGACAGCCGTCAGCGCAGCAGCGGGCGTGGGTGCGGCGCCGGTCGCATCGGCCTATGACGGCGCCATCAATGGCACCTACACCGCCACCGTGATCGGCAACTGGGCCAGAACCGAAGAGGTGTACCACCAGGAGCCGGTGGTGCGCAGCACCTGGACGATCACCACATCGTGCTCCAACGCCTACGACTGCAAGGGCCAGGTGGTCAGCGACCAAGGCTGGACCGCGAAAATCCACACGAGCGACGGGGTTAGCTGGTACCTCAGGCGTGACATCCCGAACTGGGAGACCTGCCCCGACGGCACGTCATTCACCGGTCAGGACTACATCTATGTCTATCCCGCGGACCCTGACAGCGGTGAAGTCGCGGCCGGGTCGGGGCTGTTGGTGGGCAGGGATCACACGATCGGACCTTCCGGCGCGTGCGGCACCAACGCACCGATGTACATCGATCAGCCGTTCCGGCTGGACAAGATCGGCTGACGCCGGACTTGAGCCGGGCCCCCCACCGGTTTACGTGGCGAACATGTCCTTCCAGGACTTGGCCATCGTGGGTGAGGCGGGCGTCACCAGATCCGACTGACGGTAAATCTGGCCGTCAGGGGCGAGGTAGCCACCGGTGTGCGGATCGTACTGAGCGGTCGCGACCGATGGGCCGGGCGCAGATTCCGTGTGTCCGAAACCGCTCGGCGCCACCTGCGGCGCCCCACCCGGCGCCACCTGTGGCGCTCCGGCCAGGGACCCGGTCTGGGGAGCGGGAACATCGACTGGCGCCAGCGGCGACACGTCACCCATCGTCGCCGCCGGGCTGAGCGGGTTCGGCGGTCCGGCCGCCGGCGGCGTACCCCGCGGCACCGCGCCGGGAGGCATGGGCGTTCCGTCGACAGGCCCGAAGATTCTGTCCCGGTTGAAGTTCATCCGGTCGTCGGGCGGGACCCCCTGGGCGATCAGGTTCGGGTCCAGCGGGTAGGTGCCGAACACGTGCTGCCGCATCGCCAGCGGCTCGAAAGGCTTGTCGCTCTCACAGATTTCGACCGTCGGGGCGCGCTTTCCGGGCTGCCCCATGCACGGGTAGTTGCGGGCGCCGCGCACCGCGATGGGTGAGTCCTGCGGCAGCTTGCAGTACAACCCGTCGGGTGTGTCGACGATGCGGGTGTCGGCGGGGGAACGCCACTGGCTGGGTGGCAAAAAACCGACCGTGCATTCCGGTGGGTCGCTGATGACGAGATTGAAGGCGCCTGTGGCCAATCCGTCGGCGGCCTTCGTCCCGTTGAACGACTGGATGGCGGCGGTGAAGGGCGGCAGCAGCACCAACACCTGCTCCAGTGAGGCGTGATAAGTCACGCCGATCTGTCCGACGGTGGTGAGGTTGGCGAGCAGCACCGGCAGCGTCGGCTTGATCTGGTCGAGCAACTGCGACGCCTCATCGAGCGCGCCGGGACCTTGGCTCAGCAGGGTGCGGAACTCCGGGTCGTTCTTGGCCAGCTGTCCGCTGAAGCCGGCGAGACTGTGCGCCCACAGCCGCACGGAGTCGGCGGACTGGGCTTGCGCGTCGAGGAAGGGCACGGAGTCTTCGGTCAAGGTCCGCGCGCGGTCAGCGACGCTGTTGAGGTCATGGGAGAGTTGCGCCGTGGAGTCGAAGAGCGACCCAAAGTCGTAACCGGTGCCGTTGAATGCCTGAAACGACTCGTCGAGCAGGGTTCCGAGCTTGCCCTTGGGAATGCTGTTGAGCAGTGCGCTGGTTTGGTCGAGCACGGGCGCGATCGGCTGCGGCATCGTCGCGTTTTTCGCCGCGATGACCGAGCCGTCGTGCAGGTAGGGCGGCGAATCGTTGCGCGGCCGCAGGTCCACATAATATTCCCCCACCGCGGAGATGCTGCGCACCTGCGCTTGCAGGTCCGCGGGGATCTTCGGCGACGTCTCAAGGGACAACGTGGCCTGCGCGCCGTGGGGAGTCAACTCCAAGGCTGTCACCTTGCCGACCTGCACCCCGCGATAGGTCACGTTGCTGAACCGGTACAAGCCGCCCGCGGCGGGCAGGTCCAGGGTGACCGTCATCTTGCCGATGCCCAACAGCGTCGGCGCCTGGACGTACCACAACACCATCAACAGCACGCCGAGGGTTCCCACGACCGTGAAGATCGCCAACTGGATTCGGACAAACCGGGTCAGCATCTATGAGCCCCCCGTGTTAGCAGTCGCTCCGGGGACCGGGGCGGCCTGGTCCGCCGGCGGCGCCGGCACCACTTGCGCCCCCGGCGCCGCCGGCGCTACCGGACCAGTGGGAAACGGCGCGTTCTGCGCGTCCGGGCCGAGCATGGTCATGCCCGCAACCACCGGCGCCACCGGCGGCGGCGCGGGCGGTGCCTCCGCCGACTGCGGGTTCACCGGCGCGGGCGCCCCTGCCGGCTGCGGTCCCGGCGACGGTCCCCATGGCGGCGGGTGCCCGAGGTTCAGCGGATCCCCTACCGGCGCAGGCCCCTCCACTGCACCGGGCGCACCGGGCGGTGCGCCGTACTTGTACTGCAGGTACTCCGGATCCCCGAACGCCGGAACCGGTGAGGCATGGATTCGCTCCCAGTGCGTGCCCCGCAGCAAGCTCCTCCGGAGCCCGGCGTTGGTCAGGTCGAGGATGAAATATCCGTTGACGTAGTCCCCCCGGACAAACCGGTCGATGAAGTTCTGAGAGAACGGGAACGTCGTGGCCAACGCGAGTGCCCCGTCGAGATCCGGCCCCACGTCGGCGATCGCCTTGAGGGCCGGCTCAAGGTTCTGCAGGTTCTTGACCAAGTCGGATCCCGCGTCGTCGACCAGTCGGGTCGCGGTGTTACTGAACGTCCCGAGTTTGTTGAGCGCGGTCGTCAGCCGCGGACGCTCCCGGATCAGCACGTCCAACGCCGGCGGGATCTTGTACAACACCTGGGTGATCACGTCACGCTGCCCGGCGAATGTGGCGGCGAGGCGGTTGAGTGCCCGTATCGACGCGACGAGGTTGTCGCGCTGCTGTTCGAGGGTGCCCACGAACCGGTCGAGGCGTTCCAGCACATCGCGCACGGTATCTGCGCGCCCGGACAGGGCGGCGTTGAAATTGTGGACGATATCGCCGATCTGGCCCAGGCCACCGGCGTTGAGGACCACGGACAGCGACGACAGCGTCTGCTCGGTCGACGGGTAGGTCAACGACCGGTTCAGTGGGATCGTGGCGCCAGGCTGTAGCCGTCCGGTCCCCGCAACCCCCGGCGGCGGATTCAGTTCCATGTGCATGGATCCCAGCAGGCTGGTCTGCCCGACGGCGGCCTCGGCGTTGGCGGGAATCGCCACACCGGGCTTCACCGAGATCTCCACGTCGGCGTGCCATCCCTGCACCTTCAACTTGCTGATGCTGCCGACGACGACATCGTCGATCAGCACCGGCGAATTGGCTTCCAGCGTGCCGACGTTGGCGACCTCGACGTGGTAGACGGTAGCTCCGGGTCCACGTCCCGGCGCCCCCGGCAGGGGCAGCGAGTTCAGGCCGTTGAACGCGCATCCGCTCACAGCGAGCATGACGGCGCATCCGCTGGCGAGCAGTCGCCGCGCGACGCGGGGGGTCACGGCTGCGCCCCTTGTGCCGGCAGCAACATGTCCGACACGCTGGCCGGGGCTTCGACCGGCGCGGTCGGCGCGGGAGGCTCCGGCATCGCCGCTCCGGGTATCCGCCCCGGCGGCGGTGGCGGCGGGGCGGCGGGCGGTACGTCGCCCGGCAGGCCGGTGTAGGCAGACACCGCGGGCGGCATCTCTGGTGCCACCGGCTTAGGGCCCTCCCCGCCGGGCGCCAGCCGCGGCTCGGTGTACACCACATTCTGGGCGTCGAAGACCGGGGCGAGGATCGGGTTGACCGGGAGAGGGAGGTAGTTGAAGTTGAATTGCAGCAACGGGTTGTACACCCGCAACGCCGGGCCCAGATACAGGCCGCACAGCTTCCCCGACTCGGTCGCGGTGGCGTTCTCCAGGGCGCCCAGCTGCGTGCACAGGGCGTTCACCGGATTGGTCATGTTCTGCAGACCGAGACCGCCGCGCACGTTTCCGGTGTCCGGGTCGTAATCGTTGTAGCCGTTGGCGAGGGCGTTCGGGGCGATGTGCAGAACGTTCTTCAACGACATCTGGTTGTCGACGAGGATCTGGGTCAGGTCGGCCAGTCGCGCGATCTGCTCGGAGGTCGCGTCGCGGCTGCCGGCGATGAATCGCTGCACGTCGCCGACCGCGCCCGACAGGTCGGTCAATGCCGCGTCCAGGTCGGACTTGTTGTCGTCGAGAACGCTGGTTAGCGTGGCCAGACGGTCGTTGAACTGCACCACCTGAACGTTGCTGTCGCGCAGGGCTCCGACGAACGTCTGCAGATTCTTGATGATGTCGACGAGGTTTCCGCTGCCGTTGCCCAGAACGCGACTCAACCCGGACAGTTGGGTCAGGGTCTGCCGCAGCTTCGCCCCGTTGCCGCCACCCAGCGCGTCGGCGGCGCTGTCGATGAACCGCGCCAGTGACGGGGTGGATACCTTGCTGTTGGGGCCCAGTTCCGTGGCGAGGCGCATCAATTGGTCCTTGACCTCTTCCCATTCGACCGGTACCGCCGTCCGGTCGATCGGGATGACCGCACCGTCGCGCATGGTGGGGCCAGTGTTCTTGTAGGCGGGCGTGAGCTGAACGTAGCGCGCCGCCAACAGGTTCTGCGCGACGATCACCGCTTTCGCGTCCGCCGGAATGGGCACGTCGCGATCGACGTGCATCACCAGCTTCGCCCGGGTGCCCTCCGGTTGGATGGACGTGACCGTGCCGACCCTCATGCCGGACACCCGCACGTCGTCACCGATATAGAGCGCGGTGGCGGTGGGAAAGTAGGCCGTGATCGTCGTCGGACGGAAGAAGGTGTTCCGGACGGCGACCGCCGCGCCGAGCAGGACCAGCCCCGCCAACACGACGGCCAGTCCAGCCTTGAGCCTGGTGCGGGGAATCGCCGGGAGCCGCATCATCGCGAGCCTCCAGGATCCTTGTTGAACGGGAAGGGGAACGCCGCCCGCGGTCCGGCGGTGTCCGGCGGCGAACCGGGGGCGCCATAGGCGCGGAATCCCCAGGTGTAGTCGAACAACCACTGGAAGAACTGCAATGTGAACAAGTTAGGGATGTACGGGTTGTAGTAGTACCCGCTGGACACGGTCTCCCCTGAGGTCAGCTGATACTTCGCAAAACCCGGCAGCGCCTTGGAGAGATTGTCGCGGTTCTTTTCCAGCATCTCCGTCACGGAGTTCAACTTCTGCAGCGACGGGGCCAGTTTGCTTTCGTTGTCGTGCACCACGCCGGACAGCTGCCTGGCCACCGCAGAGGTGCTGGCCAGCAGCCGCACCACCGCTTGGCGGCGCTCCACCAGCACGGACAACAGGTCGTTGGCGTTGAGGATCAAGGTGTTGAGTTGCGCACTGCGCTGCGAGAGGATGCCGGTGACATCGGCAGCGCCTTTGAGCAACTCGCCGAGGGTCTGGTTGCGGGCATTGAGGGTTTGGGAGAGCCGAGTGACCCCGTCGAACGCGGGACCCAGTTGCGGCGCAATCTGATTCAGTGTCGTCGACAGGGTGTCGAGGGACTGGTTGAGCGTGTCGGTGTTGGTGCCCGC
Source organism: uncultured Mycobacterium sp. (assembly GCA_964653535.1). Lineage (GTDB taxonomy): Bacteria > Actinomycetota > Actinomycetes > Mycobacteriales > Mycobacteriaceae > Mycobacterium. Next base: position 12,545 of record CAZZHX010000020.1, read on the forward strand.
CACATCGGTCGTCAGATCGCTGACGGCCTCGGACAGTGAGTACGGGGACGAGGTGCGTGACACCGGGATGACAGCCATGGGATGCAAGGCCCCGCTGCCCGCGGAGTCCAGCGTCAGCGTCCGCTGACCCAGCAGCGAGCCCGTCTTGATGTGCGCGGTGCTAGCCGACCCCAGCAGAACGTTGCCCTTCACGGTGAACGTCACAAGGACATCACCGTGATCCAGCGCCATGCCCGACACGCTTCCGACTTTGGTTCCCGACACCGTGACGTCGTTGCCGCTCGCGAGGCCGCCGGCATCGGCGAACAGCGCCTGATAGCGCACCGTGGTCGCCCGCTGAACCAGTTGATCGGGGCTCAGACCCACGGCGATGACCAGCGCGATGAGGACGGCGCCGATGAAGCCCGCCTTGATCAGACCCGCTCCGCGGTACTTATTCATCGGGATCCTTAGGCTCCCCGCAGCGCCCGGTGACCTGATGAGTGATGCCGACCTCCACTGTCCGGTACTGCATATCGGACACCCGCAGTGCCAGCCCGCACAGGTAGTAGGGGAACCAGGCACCGTAGGAGCCGAGCCTGCGCAACTTGCGGTAGTTGTTCGGCGCCTTCTGCAGCGAGGCGTCGATGAGGTTCTTGTCCTTGTCCAGCAGCGGCGCGAGCCGGTTCAGTTGATCCACGGTGCCGGCCAACGGCGGGCGCGCCCGGCCCAGCAGGTCTGCGATCGAGGAGGTCCCGTTGTCCAGGGCGGTGATTGCGGTGCCGACCGTGTCACGGTCCTGCGACAGCCCGGTGATCAACTTCTCTAGGCGGTCGACGGCCCCGGAGAATTTGGTGCCGTCCTTGTCGATGGTGCCCACCACCGTATTGAGGTTGTCGATGAGCTCCTGCACCGTTTGACTGTTGTCGGCCAGGGTGTTGGTGAACGAGGACGTCTTCGCCAGCAGCGACTGCAGAGTTCCGCCCTCGCCCTGGAACACCTGGATGAGCGCCGCGCTGAGCGCGTTGACGTCCTGCGGATTGAGCCCCTGGGTAATGGGTTTCAGTCCGCCGAGCAGCAGATCGAGGTCGAGCGCGGGCGCGGTGCGGTCGATCGGAATCTCCGCACCCGCGGGGAGCGCCTTGGTGGATCCGGGTCCTTCGACGAGCTCGAGGTAGCGGTCGCCGACCAGGTTGAGGTAGCGGACGACGGCCCTGGTGCCGGTGGTGAGCACCACGTTGCGGTCGGCGTCGAATGTCACCAGGACTTTTTTATCGTTGCGCAGCGTGACGTCGTTGACGGTCCCCACCCGAATGCCGGCAACGCGGACCGTCTCGCCGGGCTTGAGCCGCGACACTTCGGTGAACATCGCGGAATATGCGGTCCTCGAACCGGTGGTGTACTGCCCGAAGATGAAGAACAGGAAGACTGTCAACAGGACCATGACGGTGGCGAAGGCCCCGAACTTGATGATCATCGCGCGTGAGCCGGTCATCCGGGTTGACCGACCTGCAACGTGTTGCGCGGCGGCCCGTCCAGCGGCCCGTACAGCATTTGCTTGAGTGCGTCGGAGTTGAGCAGCAGCTGCTGGTTGCCGTACCGCTGGGGGTTGGTGCCGACGTCGGCGATCACGAACGGCGGCGGCACTTCTTGGGGCACCCGGGGAAGATCCTGGCACTGCGGACCGCCGGTGGCGGCCACCTTCGGCAGGTTGCCCGGATACCGGTAACGTTCGGAGCCGAAACCGACGTAGATCTTCGCCTTGATCATCGGCTCCGGCAGGTTGGGCGCATGCAGGACCAGCAGCGAACCGGCGAGGCCACACCACAGCGCCTGGTGGTACTGGTTGAGCAGATCGGTGGTCGGCGTCAGCAGGTGCAGGACATCGGTCAGCGCTTGGCGGTTGCCGCCCACGACCTCGTTGCCCACGTCGGCCAACCCGATAGAGCTGATCAGAAACGCGTCCAGGTTTTGTTGCTCGTCAACGATCGTCTTGCTGACCCGGACGGTGTTGTCGGCGGTGGCGAGAAGATCCGGCGCCGCGTCGGCGTAGGCGTTGCTCACCGCGGGCAGCACCTCGAGGGCGTGGCTCAGCGCGGGAAGCACGGGTTCCTGGGTGGCCAGGAACGCGTCCAGGTCGGACAGCGACTGGCCGATCTTGTGGCCGCGGCCGTTGACAGCCGACGCAATCGCGCCGAGGGTCTCGGTGAGTTTGGCGGGTTCGATCGTCGACAACACCGACGTGAGATCCTGGAATACCGTGTTGGTCTCGACGGTGACGTGTTTGCCCTGGAGTACTTGACCTGCGCGCAGCGGCTGCGCCGACGGCTCGGCCGGCGGCAACAGCTCGACGAACTTCGCGCCGAACGCCGTCGTCGAGGTGATGTTGGCGACCACGTTGGCCGGAATGAGGTGCATCTGGGACGGCTCGATCGCGAGGTGCAAGACGGCTTCACCGTTGGGCCGTACGTCGATCGAGTCGACCCTGCCCACCTCGACGCCGCGCATCCGCACCCGGGCCTCGGGATTCATCACGAGACCGGCGCGTGGCGAGACGAGGGTGACGGGGACGCCTTTCTTCAGATCCCCGCGGAACAGCACTATCGCGAGCGTGAAGATGGCGGCGATCAGCACGACGGTCACCAATCCCGCCAGGGCGCGCGCGGACAGCCCCGGACCGACCTGCCGTCTTCGAGGCGCCGCGACGGGGCGCGCGGAGCCGGCGGTGCGGGGCCGAAGGGGTTCGGGTCCCTGACTGCGCGTCACTGTCGTGTCACCTCCTCTCCTCGCCCTCTCTTAGCCCGACAGGTTGAAGTTGCCGTTGGTGCCGTAGATGGCCAACGACACCAGCAGCGTCACGGACACCACCACGATCAGCGAGGTCCGCACCGCGTTCCCGGTCGCAACGCCGACACCGGCGGGTCCGCCTGAAGCAAAGTAGCCGTAATAGGTGTGGATCAACAAGATCGTGACCGCCATCAGGACGGCCTGCAGGAACGACCACAACACGTCAATCGGGTTGAGGAATGTCGAGAAGTAGTGCTCGTACAGGCCGCTCGACTGGCCGAACAGGACCACCGTCGTGAACTTGCTGGCGAGGAAGGACAGGATCACGGCGATCGCGTACAACGGCGTGATCGCCATCATCCCGGCGGCGATCCGCGTGCTGACCAGATAGGCCACCGGCCGGATCGCCATGGACTCCAGCGCGTCGATCTCTTCGTTGATCCGCATGGCCCCCAGCTGCGCGGTCACCCCGGCGCCGAACGTGGCTGCCAGACCGATTCCCGCGACGATCGGTGCCGCGATGCGCACGTTGATGAAGGCCGCCAGGAATCCGGTCAGCGCTTCGACGCCGATGTTGCCCAGCGAGCTGTACCCCTGAACCGCCAGCGTGCCACCCGCGGCGAGCGTCAGGAAACCGACGATCACGAGCGTGCCGCCGATCATGGCCAATGTTCCGGCGCCCATGCTGATTTCGGCGATGAGGCGAATGACTTCCCGCCGGTAGTGGCGCACCGCGAAGGGAACTCCGGCGAGCCCCTGGGCATAGAACAGCATGTGATCGCCGATCCGGCTCAGGCTGGAGATCGGCTTGTCGAGTTGTCTGGACAGTCGCGGATACACGGCTCGTAGCGTCACGATTTTTCTCTGTGCCCCCCCGGACTACTTCGCCGACATCCGGATGCCGACCGCGGTGACGACCACATTGACGACGAACAGCGCCATGAAGGCGTACACGACTGTTTCGTTGACCGCGTTGCCGACGGCCTTGGCGCCGCCGCCGGACACGGACAGGCCGCGATAACACGCGACCAGCCCGGCGATCAGGCCGAAAAGCGCCGCCTTGACGCACGAAATGATGACCTCGGGTACGCCGGTCAGCAGGGTGATGCCCGCGGCGAACGCGCCCGGATTCACGTCCTGGACGAATACCGAGAAGATGTATCCACCCAGGATGCCGATGATGACGACCAGGCTGTTCAACAGCAGCGCCACCAGCCCCGAGGCAAGCATCCGGGGAGCCACCAGGCGCTGCACGGGGTTGATGCCCAGGACCTCCATCGCGTCGATCTCTTCGCGGATGGTGCGCGAGCCGAGGTCCGCGCACATCGCGGTGGCACCGGCGCCGGCCACGATCAGCACGGTCACCAGGGGGCCAACCTGGGTTACGGCGCCGAACGCGGCGCCCGCGCCGGAATAGTCCGCCGCGCCGAGTTCTCGCAACAAGATGTTGAGCGTGAAGCTGACCAGGACGGTGAACGGGATCGCCACCATCAAGGTGGGCGCGAGCGCGACCCGAGCGACGAACCACGACTGCTCCAGGAACTCGCGCCACTGGAAGGGCCGGACGAAGAGGAACTTGGTCGCGTCGGCCGCCATCGCGAACAACCCGCCGATCGACTCCATCGGCTTGGAGCCTCTGCCCAGCGAGATGCCCCCGGTCCACCGCTCGGGGCCCGTGCGCTTAGTCACCACCGGCCACGGCCCCTTCCCGCCCGGCTTCCACGGCCACCGTCCCCACGCCAGTCCTCCGTTTCAGATCGCCGAGATTCCGACGATTATGACCCACGCCACATCCGTGTGTACGGGATAACTTACAACCGCCGTCTTTGGGCCCCGCATGGCGGGGCAGAGACCTGGTCAAAACCGCTCCCTAGGTGACGGCGCCGGCCGTCTTGAGTTCGATGATGCGGTCCCAGTCGAGTCCGATCTCCTGGAGGATCTCGTCGGTCTGCTCGGCGAATCCGGGCGCCGGCCCGGTCTGCGGTGCGGTGACGTCGAACTGGACCGGGTTGGCGACGAGTTCGAGCTCGCCGGCGCGGACCAAGTACTCATTGGCCCGGACCTGGGCGTCGTCGGCCGCCTGCAGGGTGTCCTGCACGGGGGCCCACGGGCCGGCCAGCGTGGCAAAGCGTTCGCTCCACTCGGCCAGCGGGCGGGCCGCGATGGCCTTGGTCAGGAGCGCCACCGCGTCGGCGGTGTTGGCGGCGATGCTCTCCACCGTGGCGAACCGCGGGTCGTCGGCAAGCTCCGGCAGGCCGACGTGCCGGCACACGTCGGCCCAGAACTTGGTGGGCTGCATCATCACCAAGGAGATGTAGCGGCCGTCGGATGTGGTGTAGAGCGCGACCAGGGGGTTGTTGGGGGCTCCGTGGACGCCCGGGGGCGGCGCCTCCATCCGCTGGTGCAGATGATTGGTCAACGCGACGGTGTGGCCCATCGCCCACAGTCCGCTGCCCAGCAGGGATACGTCCACCACGGACGGCTCGCCGCTGCGTTCCCGCTTGAGCAGGGCCGCTGCGATGCCGCCCGCGAGGTTGGTGCCGGAGATGGTGTCCCCGTATGCCGGCCCGGGAGGCGAGATGATGCCGGGCATCCCGGCCGGGGTGACGGTGGCGGCGGTTCCGGCGCGACACCAGAAGGCGGTCATGTCGTAGCCGCCCTTGGTCGCCTCTCCGCCACGGGGGCCCAGTGCGCTTCCCCGCGCGTAGATAATCCTCGGGTTCACCCCCCTGATGTCGTCGATGTCGATGCCGAACTTGTGCCGCGCATCGGGCAGGAAACTGGTCAGGAACACGTCGGAGCGGCGGGCCAGCTCGTAGAGCACCTTCCGTCCCTCCGGGACCGACATGTCCAGCCCGATGCTGCGCTTGCCGCGGTTGGCGTGCTCGATATTGGGGTTCGGGTCACCTTCGACGCGCAGCATGCCTGTCTGCCGGAGCCCGCGCTGGGGGTCGCCCGTGACTGCGTGCTCGACCTTGACCACGTCGGCGCCCCATTCGGCCAGCACGGCGCCCGCCGACGGGACGAACCCGTACATGGCGACTTCCAGGACTCGGATGCCCTCGAGTGGCCTCACGCGGGCGCTCCCGGGGCCCAGGATAATTTGATTCTCATAAGCGGCGAATCTTACAGTCGGCTATCGAGAACTCAAGATGCCCGGGGAAACGAGATCACCGTGCCCGCGCGGCCGTTCGCCCGGTGGGGCCTCCCGTGTTCTTGACGAGTCTTTGCAGCCCGAAAGCAGTTTCGTGGAATTCGGTTGCGACGCACTGTAGCCGGAGAGTAAGGTTCTCATAATTGCAAGGGAGATTCTTAGTGCCGGAGACGGCCACCGTCGGGCTGGAGATGTCGGCATGAAGACAGCGGTGGTGACCGGTGGTGCCTCCGGAATCGGCCTGGCCGTCGCACGTCGCCTGCGCACCGACGGCTTGGACGTCGCCACCATCGATCTGAAGCCTTCGGACGACGACCGCGCTTTCACCGCCGATGTCACCGACCGGTCGCAGGTGGATACCGCCCTATCGGCGATCCGCGCCCGGCTGGGACCGGTGGCGGTTCTGGTCAACGCCGCGGGACTGGACGGGTTTCAACGCTTCGCCAGTATCACCTTCGAGGAATGGCAGCGGGTGATCGACGTCAACCTCAACGGGGTCTTTCACGTGACTCAGGCGGTGCTGCCCGACATGGTGGCGGCCGGCTGGGGCCGGATCGTCAACATCTCCTCATCCAGCACGCATTCCGGTGTCCCCCGCATGAGTCACTACGTGGCGGCCAAGTCCGCGGTCAACGGGCTCACCAAGTCTCTGGCGCTCGAGTACGGTCCGAGCGGCATCACGGTCAACGCCGTGCCCCCGGGTTTCATCGACACCCCGATGCTGCGCAACGCCGAGAAAAACGGCTTCCTCGGCGACATCGAGGAGACCATCGCCCGAACCCCGGTGCGGCGCATCGGTAAGCCGGAGGACATCGCCGCGGCGTGTGCCTTCCTGGTATCCGAGGAAGCCGGCTACATCACCGGTCAGATTCTGGGCGTCAACGGCGGCCGGAACACCTGAGAATCCGTCCACCGACCGAACCCCGCAAGGAGACACCGTGAAGGTCTGGGTTGATCCACAACGCTGTCAGGGCCACACCCTGTGCTCGATGATCGCGCCGGATTCGTTCCAGCTCAGCGACATTGACGGCAGCGCGTCGGCGATCGACGACGTGGTGCCGGCCGACCGCGAAGACACCGTGCGCGAAGCCGCGCAGTCGTGCCCGGAGCAGGCCATCATCATCACCGAGTGATCCATCAAAGGAGACAGAGCGTATCGATGGAGAAAAAGCCTTGAGTGTCGACGAGGTCGCCGAGGTCGCCGGGGACGGCGACCGTAAGAAAAACCGGTATCAATACGACCGGCACGCCCCGGAGTACCGCGCGCGGTTCACCGAGATCACGCACGAGATGCACGCGCGGTGCCCCCTGGCCTGGAGCGACACCTACGGCGGGCACTGGGTCGCCGCCGGCAGCCATGAGGTGTTCGAACTCGCCCGCTGCCCCGCGGTCTCCAACGATCACGACATCAACAACGAACGCCGCGGCTACAAGGGGATTTCGATCCCGACGGCCCGACGCGTCAGCGGCGTTCGGGGTGGAATCCTGGAGATGGACGAGCCCGAGCACCGCACCTACCGCAGCGTGCTCAACCCGTATCTGTCACCGGCCGCGGTGAAGCGCTGGGAGCCGTTCATCGACGATGTGACGCGCGCCTGCCTCGACGAGAAGATCGAGGATGGCCGCATCGACTTCGTCGACGATCTGGCCAACGTCGTTCCGGCCGTACTGACGCTGGCGATGATGGGTATCCCACTCAAGAACTGGCAGATGTACAGCGAGCCCACCCATGCCGCGGTCTACACCCCCGAGCACTCCCCGGACATCGACCGGGTGACCGCGATGCACCGGCAGATGGGGATCGATTTGATCAACAACATGATCGCGATTCGCGAGAATCCGCGGCCCGGCCTGGTCGACGCCCTGCTCGAGATGCGGATCGACGGCGAGCCCGCCCCCGACATGGAGATCATCGGCAACCTCGGATTAATCATCGGCGGCGGCTTCGACACCACCACGGCACTGACCGCCCACTCGCTGGAATGGCTGTCGCAGCATCCCGAACAGCGAGAACTGCTGAGCACGCGACGCGACACCCTGCTCGACCCCGCGACCGAGGAGTTTCTGCGCTACTTCACCCCGGCGCCCGGCGACGGCAGGACCTTCTCCGACGACGTCGAGCTCGACGGCACCGCGTTCAAGGAGGGCGAGCGGCTGTGGATTTCGTGGGCCATGGCCAACCGCGACCCCGCGGTGTTCCACAACCCCGATGAGATCGTTCTGGACCGTAAGGGAAACCGCCACTTCAGCTTCGGACTCGGCGTCCACCGGTGCGCCGGATCGAACGTGGCGCGCACGGTGTTCAAGTCCATGCTGACCGCGGTGCTCGACCGCATGCCCGACTACCGGTGCGACCCCGACGGCGCCGTGCACTACGAGACCATCGGCGTCATCCAGGGGATGAGGAAGCTACCGGCCACGTTCACGGCCGGGCCCCGGGTCGGCGCCGGCCTGGCGGCAACGCTGGACAAGCTGCAACGCATCTGCGACGAGCAGGAGCTGGCCAGGCCGATCACCGAACGCAAGGACGCCGCCGTCATCGACTGACGCCGCCGAACGTGAAGGCAGCCGCACGCTCGGTCGCGACCGTGAAGCCAGCCGAGCACTCGGCGTCGCGCACCGGTGGCGAGCGTCGAGAATCTCATTCTCGGTTGCGGAAGTTGTCCTCTCGGAAAACGGCTACGGTCTCCGGAATGGTACGATCCACATCACAGAACCAAACTCCCCGACGCGCCCCGATAACCCGACTAGCAGGGTCGATAACTCAACATCACTTTTACCGGAAACGCATTGAATGGCGGTCCACGAGAATGTTAGATTCTCTATCTTATGACGGATGGCTTCAGTGATCGAACACGCTGACGGAACCCGTACGCCGGTGATCGACGCCAGCGTGCACATCTTTTTCCCGTCCACGAAAGATCTGCGCACCGTCTTGCGCGAGCCGTTCAAGAGCCGCGGCTTCCCCGACTACGAGATGGACTGGTACGGGGCACCCGGCGGCGAGTACGCCCCGGGCACCACGGGCCCTGACGACCAATATCCGGGTTCGGATCCTGGCTACGTTGCCCGCGAGCTGTTCACCAAGCGCGGCGTCGACGTCGCGATCCTGCACCCGATGGGGCGGGGCATCATGCCCGACCGGCACCTGGGCAGCGCGCTGCACGCCGCTCACAACGAGATGATGGTGTCGCGCTGGCTGGACGCCGGCGAGTTCGGTGATCGGTTCCGCGGCACGCTGCGAGTGAACCCGGACGATATCGCCGGCGCGCTGCGCGAGATCGACAAATACCGGGCCCACCCGCGGATCGTGCAGATCGGCGTGCCCCTGCAGTCGCGAGAGTTGTATGGAAAGCCGCAGTTCTGGCCGCTGTGGGAAGCAGCCGCGGACGCCAACCTGCCGGTCGCGGTGCACATCGAGGTCGGCGAGGGAATCGCGTTTCCGCCGACGCCGTCCGGTCACACGCGCACCTACGAGCAGTACACCAGCTTCATGGCGCTGAACTACCTCTACCACCAGATGAACATGATCGCCGAGGGCGTGTTCGAGCGATTCCCCACGCTGAAGTTCGTCTGGGCCGACGGCGCCGCGGACTTCGCAACGCCGTTCATGTGGCGGATGGATACGTTCGGCCGCCCCCACCTGGAACAGACGCCGTGGGCACCGCGGATCCCCAGCGAATACCTGCCGGGTCACGTGTACTTCGTTCAAGGCAGCCTGGACGGTCCCCCCGCAGACGCGGAGTTCGCCGGCGAGTGGTTCGGATTCACCGGCAAGGAAGACATGGTGATGTTCGGCTCCAGCTATCCGCACTGGCAGTGTGGGGACATCCGCAACCTGGCCGGCGCCCTGACCGCCGAACAGCGCGACAAGCTGTGCTGGCGCAATGCGGCGGATCTGTACGGGATAGACATTTCGACCCAGTTGGCCACACGGTAAAGACACACAACAGTAGAAATAGACAACGAGAGACGAGAGGGGCCACCATGACCCTGACACACGCCCACGAGCGCGTTCCCGCGGCCGAACGCATCGCCGTCCGGTGCGTCGACTCGGACGTCCACCCGTACCCCAAGCGGGGTCAGATCCTGGAATACATTCCCGAGCCGTGGCGCAGCAAGTACTTCCTGCCCCGTCGGGTCGGTGAACAGATCTACTACGACGCACCCGATTACGCGCATGCCATGGCGATGCGCGTCGACTCCTTCCCCCCGGACGGCGAATTCGCCTGCAGCGACCCGGACATGGCGTTCCGGCAGCTGATCATGGAGGCGGGTGTCGACATCGCGGTCCTCGAACCCCTCGGCGCGTCGACACGCATACCCGAAGCCACCCATGCCTACACGTGCGCCGTCAACGAATGGCAGGCGAACCACTGGCTTGACGGCCACAACAACTGGCACGAGCGCTGGCGCGGTTCCATCGCCGTCGCCATCGAGGACCCCGCCGGTGCCGCCGACCAGATCGAGAAGTGGGCCGAGCACCCCTACATCGTGCAGGTCCTGATCCGGGCCGAGCCGCGCCCCTCCTGGGGCCACCCGCAGTACGACCCGATCTGGGCGGCCGCCACCAAACACGACATCACCGTGAGTTGCCACCTGGGGCGCGGCGCCTACGAGACGCTGCCGATACCGCCGGTCGGGCTCCCCAGCTACAACCACGACTTCATGGTGACCTACTCGCTGCTGGCCGCGAACCAGGTGATGAGCCTGATCTTCGACGGCGTCTTCGACCGTTTCCCGACGCTGCGCATCGTGTTCGTCGAGCACGCCTTCAGCTGGATCCTGCCGCTCATGTGGCGGATGGACGCGATCTACGAAGCCCGCAAATCGTGGCTGGACATCAAACGCAAGCCGAGCGACTACGTCAAGGAACACATCAAGTTCACCACCCAGCCGCTGGACTACCCCGATGACAAGACCGAGTTGACCCGCGCGCTGGAATGGATGGAGTGCGAC
>CAZZHX010000021.1:0-14860 GCA_964653535.1 uncultured Mycobacterium sp.
CGACACGCAGCGAAAACCGATATGAGTCGCCGCCGAGTCCTGCGACTGCGGCGACCGGGCCGCCGGGCGGTAGCGATGGCAATACTCCGGCGCGCACAGGTGCGACCCGCCCTTCAAGACCTGGGTGACCGTAGGATCCGCCGGCCCGGACGGTGTACAACAGGCTTTCGACGGCTCATCGGGCCGATGCTGGGCGAAAAACTCGGTGGCCGTCCACTCCCAGACGTTGCCGATCATGTCCAGCAGGCCGAACCCGTTCGGCGGGAAGGTCCCCACCGGCGACGTCCCGACCCAGCCGAGCGCACCGTCGTTGCGGTAGGGGAACTGGCCCTGCCAGGTGTTGGCCATCAGCAGGCCCCCGGGGTACGCGTCGTCACCCCACCCGTAGTCGGTCGCGCTGCCAGCGCGGGCCGCGTACTCCCACTCGGCCTCGGTCGGCAGCCGCCGGCCGGCCCAACGCGCATACGCGGCGGCGTCGGGGTAGGCCACCTGCACCACCGGATGGTCGGCCCGGTTTGCGATGTCGCTGTCCGGCCCAAAGGGGTGGCACCAACTCGCCCCCGGGACCCAGTCCCACCACCGGCGCCAGTCGCGCAGGTCGACCGGACCGGATGTCGGCCGGAAAACCATGGCGCCCGGAACCAGGTCGTCAGGGTTCGCCCCCGGATAGAGCGCAGGGTCGATCGGCCGCTCGGCCACCGTCAGGTAATCCGTGGCGGCGACGAACGCGGCGAACCGTGCGTTGGTCACCGGATGCACCTCCACCGCGAAGGGGGCCACGGTCACGGTGTGGACCGGGGCCTCCTCGGGATAAAAGCTCGTCGAACCCATGCGGAAGGAGCCGCCGGGCAGGTCAACCAACTCGGTGAGCACGACTTCAGGGTATGACGGTCGACCAGCGGTGCGACGGGGTCATGGAGTTCACCCGATGTTTGGTTGCCTGGCGGTTCGATTACCTGTTAAGCCTGAGCGGGTGTCGATCCGGCGTGTGCTGGCCGCGGGAGCCCTGCTGCTCGCCGGCTGCGAAGGCTCCCACGCCACCCTGCAATACACGGCCGGAGCCAAGGTGGACTGCGGCGGTCAGCAGACCCTGGTCGCCAGCGGTTCGACCGCGCAGGCCAACGCGATGACGAAGTTTGTCGAGGCCTACGTCAAGGCCTGCCCCGCGCAGAACCTCAGCTACACGGCCAACGGCTCGGTCGCCGGGATCGAGGACTTCCTCGCCGGCAAGACCGATCTCGCTGGATCGGAGGTGCCACTCAACGCGGATCAATACGCCACCGCCAAGCAACGGTGCGCGGGCGCCGACGCCTGGAACCTGCCCGTAGTGTTCGGGCCGGTGGCGATCACCTACAACCTCCCCGCCGTCGACAATTTAGTGCTCGACGCGCCCACACTGGTCAAGATCTTCGCGGGCACCATCACCCGCTGGGACGACCCGGCCCTGACCTCTCTCAATGCATCCTTGCCGGCCGAGGACATCCACGTCGTCTATCGCAGCGACGAATCCGGCACCAGCCAAATTTTTGAGGAGTACCTGCAGACGGTATCGGGCGGCGCCTGGAACAGGGGCACGGGCACAAAGTTCGGTGGCGGGGCCGGCTTGGGTGCCGTGGGGAACAAAGGAACGGCGGCACTGGTGAAGGCCACCGAGGGTGCGATCAGTTATAACGAGTTGTCGTTCGCTCTGCAGCAGGGGCTTTTCGCCGCGGAGATCAAGACCCCGGCAAGCCGCCGGTCGTTACGGCCGGTGCGTATCGGCACCGACACGATCGGCAAGACCATCGCCGGCGCGCACATCGTCGGCACCGGCAACGACCTGGTGCTCGACACCTCGTCGTTCTACAACCCCGCCCAACCCGACGTGTACCCGATCGTCCATGCCACCTACGAGATCGTCTGCTCGCGATACCCCAGCGAGGAAGCCAGGGCCGTCAAGGCGTTCCTGCAGGCGGCGATCGGACCCGGCCAGGTTGAGCTGGCGAAAATCGGCTATATCCCGCTGTCGCCCGCCTTCCAGTCGAGGGTCTCCAGCGCCGTCGACGCGATCGGCGCGGTCGGCGGTCACCTTCCCGACTGACGGGTGTTCGGCCCCGTCAGTCACGCGCGAAGGCGAGCGCGAACTCCTTGTCCAGGTCCTCATACGGCCGCCCGGACAGGTCGACGTTCACACGGGCGATGGTTCCCCCGCTGAACGCGAACGGCGATGCGTAGCACTGCGCGACACCAGATCCGCCGTTGCGCCCGACGGTGATCCCGGCGCCCGCGAGCCCGAACGTCCCGGGGTGCGTGACCATATCGGCGAACGAACCGACTGCGGTGCCGTCGACGTACAGCGTCGCGTCCCCCAGCGGCGTGTGGCTGTTCCGCACCGTCCCCGTCCGCGAATAGCGCACGCCGAACACGTGCTCCCCCACAGGAACCGGGCCGGAGGACGAGATCAGCTGTTCGCGCTCACCGAGGAAGTTGTAGACGTAGTGCAACCGACCGTCCTGGATGAACAGCACGTGCCCGCCGTGGGCACCGCCCTGCTTGAACAGCACGCCCTCGGCGGCGGCAGTGTCCACGGTCACCTCAGCCAGGACCGCGAACGAACGACCGCGGATTTCTGGGGCGGCGCCCACACCGACGCCGGCGCAATCGGGATAGTAGGTGTAGAAGTCGCGTTCACCGGTCAGCGACGGCCGGTACCGCGTCATGGTCTCGAAAATATTGAGGTCCGCCAACGGCAGGCCGTTGTACTTAGCCGCCTCGGCGAACCACAGTTCCTTGAGTTCCTCGAGCTTGCCCGGGTGCTCGGCGGCCAGGTCGTGGCACTGACTGCGGTCGGCCTCGATGTGGAACAGCTCCCAGCGATCGGTGTCGAAATGCGACCAGCCGGCCGGACAGGCCGCGTGGACGGTGTTGGCGAACCAGCCCTCGTGCCATATCCCGCGGGTGCCGAGCATGGTGTAGAACTGTGTCCCTTTGCCGGTGTCGGCCGCGGGATCGTTCAGCGCCGCTGTGAAACTCACTCCGTCCAGGGGTTTCTGCGGAATACCCTTCACGGTCTCCGGCGGGGTGATACCCAGCAGGTCGTAGACGGTGGGTGTGATGTCGCAGACGCTGACGTAGTTGTCGCGCACCTCGCCGTGCGCGGCGATGCCGTTCGGCCACGAGATGATCGCCGTATCGGCGATGCCGCCCTCGTGGGAGGCGTAGCGCTTGTACAGCTTGTAGGGCGTGTTAAAGGCCATCGCCCAGCCGATCGGGTAATGGTTGTAGGTCCGCGGCCCGCCGAGTTGGTCGAAGAGTTTCATGCTTTCTTCGACGGTGTCGATGTAACCGTTGAAGAACTTGCCTTCGTTCACCGACCCGTTCGGGCCGCCCTCGCCGCTGGCGCCATTGTCGGAGATCACCACGATAATGGTGTTGTCCAGTTGGCCGGATTCCTCCAAATAGTCGAGGATGCGACCGATTTGGGCGTCGGTGTAACTCAGAAACCCGGCGAACACCTCGGCCAACCGGCTGAACAGCCGCTTCTCCTGGTCGTCGAGTGAGTCCCAGGGCCGGACCGTGTCCTGCAGCGGCCACGGCTGGCCGTCCGGCCCGGTGACGTCGAGGTACGGGTTGACGGGCGACAGCTCGGTCTCGGGCGGCACGATGCCCCTCGACTTCTGTCTCTCCAGCACGATCTCGCGGTACCGCTCGTAGCCCATGTCGAAGCGGCCGGCGTACTTGTCGGCCCACTCTGCGGACACATGGTGTGGCGCGTGTCCGGCACCGGGGCACACGTAGCTGAACCACGGCTTGTCCGGCGCGATCACCTTGGCATCACGGATGAACTCGATGGTCCTGTCAGCGATGTCCTTGGAGAGGTGATAGCCGTCCTCGGGCGTCCCCGGAGGTGTCACCTGGTGGTTGTCGTAGACGAGGTCCGGATACCACTGGTCGGTCTCGCCCCCCATGAAACCGTAGAACCGTTCGAAGCCGCGCGAGGTGGGCCAATGCCGCTTGGTCGCGGCCAGATTGGACTCCTCGAGGGGCGTCAGGTGCCACTTGCCGATGCAGTAGGTGTTGTAGCCGCGTTCGACCAGAACCTCGGAGAGCAGGGCGGTGTCGGCCGGGATGCGCCCGTTGGAATTCGGGAAGCCCTCGGTGAACTCTTCGATGGTCGCCATGCCGACGGTGGTGGCATTGCGACCTGTCAGCAGGGACGCCCTCGTCGGCGAGCACAGCGCGGTGGTGTGGAACTGGGACAGTCGAACACCGCGGTCGGCAATCCGAGCCATGGCGGGCATCTCCACCAGACCACCGAAGCAGTCCCAAGTCGCGATCCCGGTGTCATCCCAGACCAGATAGAGGACGTTGGGTGCGTCCTTGGGGGCGGTCGGCGCGGCGTACGGTTCCCAGTCGGGGTCGGAGTCCCGGATGTCGAGCTTGATCTTTCCGTTGAACCGCCGTGCCCCTGGTGCCATCACTGGCCTCGCTTCCCCGTTTGTGGCTACTTGGCCCGCTCCAGAATCTCGACAAGCCGCCAGCGCTTGGTCGCCGACGTCGGACGCGTCTCCATCAGCGAGACACGGTCACCGATGCCCGCGTCGCCGTTCTCGTCGTGCGCCTTGACCTTGGTGGTGGTGCGGATGATTTTGCCGTAGAGCGGGTGACGAACACGGTCTTCCAGCTCGACCACGATGGTCTTCTGCATCTTGTCACTCACGACGTAACCGATGCGGACCTTGCGTCGGCCGCGCGACTTCGGCGCGGCGGGAGTGTTCTTGGGACCCTTATCCTTCGGCGCGGCCTCCTTCGAGGCGGCCTTGCGGGGCGCGGCTTTGCCTTCTGCCATCACGATTCCTTGCTTCCGTCGGTGCCGTCCGGCCCAGAGGCGAGGCCCAGTTCTCGTTCCCGCATGACCGTGTAGATGCGAGCGATCTCGTGGCGCACCAAGCGGAGTCGGCGGTTGTTGTTCAGCTGTCCTGTCGCCATCTGGAAGCGCAGATTGAAAAGTTCCTCTTTCGATTCGCGCAGGCGCTCGATCAACTCGTCCTCGGTGAGCTCACGCAGGTCACCGGTTGTTGTTCCCACTGCCATCAGAACTGTTCCTCCCGGGTCACGATTCGCGCCTTGATCGGCAGCTTGTGGATTGCTCGGGTCAGCGCCTCGCGGGCGACCGACTCGACGGGGTAACTCAACTCGAACAGCACCCGTCCCGGCTTGACGTTGACCACCCACCACTCCGGCGATCCCTTACCCGAACCCATCCGGGTTTCTGCGGGCTTCTTGGTCAGCGGGCGGTCGGGAAAGACATTGATCCACACCTTGCCGCCACGCTTGATGTGCCGGTTGATGGCGATACGGGCTGCCTCGATCTGCCGGTTGGTCACGTAGGCGTGCTCGAGAGCCTGGATGCCGTAGTCACCGAAGCTGACAGAGGTGCCGCCGCTGGCGATACCTCGCTGGCGGGGATGGTGCTGCTTGCGGTGTTTGACCCTGCGGGGAATAAGCATGATTCAGCTCTCCGTGCTCGCGGTGCTCTCGGTGCTCTCGGGTTCGGGAGCGGCCGCGATCTCACCATCCGTGGCGGACGCCTCGGCTGCTGAGCTTTCTTCACCCGCTGCGCGCCCGGCATCGGTGCTGGTCGCCGTGGTGCCCGACGCGCCGCTGCGGCGCGGACGCGCGCCCACCGGCCGCTCGCGACGTGAACGGTCGGGACCCGCCGGGACTGCGACGGCGAGTTCGCGCTTGCCGCCGACGATGTCGCCCTTATAGATCCACACCTTCACGCCGATCCGCCCGAAGGTGGTCTTGGCTTCGAAGAGGCCGTAGTCGATGTCGGCGCGCAGCGTGTGCAGAGGCACGCGCCCCTCACGGTAGAACTCCGAGCGACTCATCTCTGCACCACCGAGGCGACCCGAGCACTGCACCCGGATGCCCTTGACATTGGGCTGACGCATCGCCGACTGGATCGCCTTTCGCATCGCGCGACGGAACGCCACACGGTTGCTCAGCTGCTCGGCGACGCCTTGGGCCACCAACTGCGCCCGCGACTCCGGGTTTTTGACCTCGAGGATGTTGAGCTGCACCTGCTTGCCGGTCAGCTTCTCCAGGTCGGTGCGGATCCGGTCGGCCTCGGTGCCGCGGCGCCCAATGACGATGCCGGGGCGCGCGGTGTGAATGTCGACCCGCACCCGGTCGCGGGTGCGCTCGATCTCCACGTCGGCGATACCGGCTCGCTCCAGCCCGGTGGACAGCAGCCGGCGGATCGCGACGTCTTCCTTGACGTACTCGGCGTACTGCGCGTCGGCGTACCAGCGGGATTTCCAGTCCGTGGTGATGCCGAGCCGGAAGCCGTGCGGATTGATTTTCTGGCCCACTACTCTGAGCCTCCCTTCGACTCGGAAGCCTCAGATACCTCAGGCGCTGCAGATGCCGCCTTCGTGGCGGGTGCCTTCTTGGCAGGCGTCTTCTTGGCAGGCGTCTTCTTGGCGGGCGCCTTGTTTGCGGGCGCCTTCGTCCCAGGAGCTTTCGCCGCAGCCTTACTGGCCTCGGCGCGACGGGCCCGCGAGGCCCGTGCCGACCGATCGTCCTTCACCGGCCGACTCTCCACCACAACGGTGATGTGGCTGGTGCGCCGGCGGATCCGGAATGCGCGCCCCTGGGCGCGAGGACGGATTCGCTTGGCGGTCGGTCCCTCGTCCGCGTAGACGGTGGCGACCACCAGGGTCGCCGGGTCAAGTCCGTCGTTGTTCTGCGCGTTGGCCGCAGCGCTGGCGATCACCTTCGCCACCGGCTCGCTGGCGGCCTGTGGCGCCCAGCGCAGGATGTCCAGCGCGTCGGCCACCGACTTGCCCCGTACCAGGTCGATCATCCGGCGCGCTTTCGACGCCGATACCCGCACAAACTTCGCCGTGGCGACGGCGGACGGAAACTCGGTCGTGGTCCGTGCGGCGGTCATCTGCGCTTCGCCTTCCGGTCGTCTTTGACGTGCCCCTTGAAGGTGCGCGTCGGCGCGAATTCGCCGAGCTTGTGACCGACCATTGCCTCGGAGACGAACACCGGGACGTGCTTGCGTCCGTCGTGAACGGCAAAGGTGTGGCCGATGAAGTCAGGGATGATCGTTGAACGCCGTGACCAGGTCTTGATGACCTGCTTGGTGTTCTTGTCGTTCTGAACGTCCACCTTTTTAAGCAGGTGACCATCGACGAACGGGCCCTTCTTCAGGCTGCGTGGCATAAGTACTCCTGGGACTTCTTAGCGCGACTTCTTGCCGGTGCGCCGGCGTCGGACGATGAGGTTATTGCTGAGTTTCTTGCGGCTGCGGGTGCGGCCCTCGGGCTTGCCCCACGGGCTTACCGGGTGCCGACCACCGGAGGTCTTACCCTCCCCGCCACCGTGCGGGTGGTCCACCGGGTTCATGACCACGCCGCGGACAGTCGGGCGCTTGCCCTTCCACCGCATACGCCCGGCCTTGCCCCAGTTGATGTTCGCCTGCTCGGCATTGCCGACCTCACCGATGGTGGCGCGGCAGCGCACATCGACGCGGCGAATCTCACCGCTGGGCATCCGCAGCGACGCGTAACTGCCCTCCTTGCCGAGCAACTGGATACTCGACCCGGCCGAACGGGCCAGCTTGGCACCGCCGCCTGGCCGCAGCTCCACGGCGTGGACCACGGTGCCGGCAGGGATGTTGCGCAGGGGCAGATTGTTGCCGGGCTTGATGTCGGCATTGGCACCGGCCTCCACCACATCGCCCTGCGAGAGCCCCTGAGGAGCAATGATGTACCGCTTGTCGCCGTCGAGATAGTGCAGTAACGCGATGTTGGCGGTGCGGTTCGGGTCGTACTCGATGTGGGCGACCTTGGCGTTGACTCCGTCTTTGTCGCTGCGACGAAAGTCGACCATCCGGTAGGCGCGCTTGTGGCCACCGCCCTTGTGCCGGGTCGTGATCCGGCCGTGGGCGTTGCGCCCGCCGTGACCGTGCAGTGGGCGCACCAACGACTTCTCCGGCTCCGAGCGAGTGATCTCGGCGAAGTCGGACACGCTAGCGCCTCGACGACCGGGGGTCGTCGGCTTGTACTTGCGAATTGCCATGTCTACTAAAGTCCTTCTCTCGCGCGCGGCTAGGCCGGCGCTCCGAACAGGTCGATCGGCTTGCTACCCGGCGCCAGGGTGACGATGGCCCGCTTGGTGTTCTTGCGCGTGCCGTAGCCGCTCTTGGTGCGCTTGCGCTTGCCCTGCCGATTGGCGGTGTTCACCGACGCAACCTTGACGGAGAAGATCTTCTCGATGGCGATCTTGATCTGCGTCTTGTTCGAATCGGGGTGAACCACGAACGTGTACACATTGTTGTCGAGCAGTCCGTAGGACTTCTCGGAGATGACGGGCGCGAGGATGATGTCACGCGGGTCCGCGATGGTCGCCATCAGGCCGAGACCTCCTCGGAAGTGGCGGTGGCCGCGCTGGCCGCATTAGCGGCGATATAGGCGTTGAGCGCCTCGACACTGAACACCACGTCGTCGGAACGCAGCACGTCATAGGTGTTGAGTTGGTCGGGGGCCAGGATGTGCACACCGGGCAGGTTGCGCACGCTCTTGGCGCCGGCCTCGTCGCTGCGGCCGATCACCAACAGGACATGCTTGCGGTCGGACAGGGTGCCCAGAAAGGCCTTCGCGCTCTTGGTCGACGGGGTTTGGCCGACGACCACTTCAGTCACCGCATGGATGCGGCCGTTGCGGGCCCGGTCGGACAGCGCCCCGCGCAACGCCGCGGCGATCATCTTCTTCGGCGTCCGCTGGCTGTAGTCACGTGGCTGGGGGCCGTGCACCACGCCGCCGCCGGTGAACTGTGGGGCCCGCGTCGAACCTTGGCGGGCGCGCCCTGTGCCCTTCTGCCGGTACGGTTTGCGGCCACCGCCGCGGACCTCGCCACGCGTCTTAGTGGAGGCCGTACCCTGCCGCGCCGCCGCCCGTTGCGCGGTGACCACCTGGTGCATGAGGGCGATGTTGGCCGCAGCGTCGAACAACTCGGGCGGCAGCTCGATGGATCCCTCCACCTTGCCCTCCGGAGTCTTGACCTGAATTGTCAGGTTCTTCTCGTCAGCCATTACTTCTCACCTCGCTTGATCGCGCTGCGCACCATCACCAGTCCACCGGTACGCCCCGGGATGGCCCCCTTGATCAGCAGCACGCCCTTCTCGGCGTCGACCTTGTGCACGATCAAGTTTTGGACGGTCACGCGGTCGTTCCCCATCCGGCCGGCCATCCGGGTGCCCTTGAACACCCGCGCCGGCGTCGAGCAGCCTCCGATGGATCCCGGGCGGCGGTGCACCGCCTGGGCACCGTGGGAGGCGCCCTGACCGCGGAAGCCGTGCCGCTTCATCCCGCCCGCGAACCCCTTGCCCTTGGACGTTCCGGTCACGTCGACGTAGCTGCCGTCGGTGAAGATCTCCGCTGTCAACTCCTGGCCAACCTCGTATTCGGCCGCCGCATCAGGATCGTCCAGGCGCAGTTCGGCCAGGTGCCGACGAGGGTTGACACCCGCAACCGCATATTGGCCGCTCACAGGCTTGATGACCTTGCGCGGGCTGATCTCGCCGTAGGCGAGCTGCACGGCGCTGTAGCCGTCACGCTCCGGAGTGCGGATGCGCGTCACCACGTTAGGCCCGGCCTTGACCACCGTCACCGGCACGACGCGGTTGTTGACGTCAAACACCTGCGTCATGCCCAGCTTGGTGCCCAGCAGGCCCCGCCTGGGGGCAGAATTACCCGGTCTCGCCATTGTTCTCCGAGCTCCTACTGGATGTTGACGTCGACGCTGGCCGGCAGGTCGATGCGCATCAGCGCGTCGACTGTCTTCGGCGTTGGGTCAAGGATGTCGATGAGGCGCTTGTGGGTGCGCATCTCGAAGTGCTCCCGCGAGTCCTTGTACTTGTGCGGAGAGCGGATGACGCAGTACACGTTTCTCTCGGTCGGCAGCGGCACCGGACCCACGACGCTGGCACCCGTGCGGATGACCGTCTCGACGATCTTGCGCGCCGAGGCATCGATCGCCTCGTGGTCATAGGCCTTGAGCCTGATGCGGATCTTCTGTCCCGCCACGCGTTTCCTACTCTCGCTCCACTCGAAGTCCGCAAACGGACCTGAAATCCTCTGCCCTCACGTGCGCCCGCCGCGCCGAACGGGCCAACCGGTTTCGGTCGGTCGCGCTTCGCGCCGGGTGATGCGCCGCTGTTCACCTGTCGTGGTCCACCGGCCCCCGCGGTCGGGCGTGTCGCCCTCGCGCAGCCTTGTCAGCGGCCACAATCGGTCGCAAACCAAGGATGGACCGGACGCGCCCGTGCGGGCGCTGGTCGTGTGCCCGACCAGGGGTGAACCCGGCGCGAGGCAACCGGCTAAGTATGCCTCAGATGATGAGTTTGGCCAAATCCCCCGGCTAGGGGTCGACTGCCACCCCCTTGCCGGATCACGAGTTGTCGGCTCGAACGAACTCCGCCGCCCGGTGCCCGAGCATGACGATCGTGGCGTGCGGGCCGCGGCTGGTGATCGCCGGCAGTACGGAGCCGTCGATCACCCACAGGTTCTCGAGCCCGCGGACGCGGCACCGATGGTCGACCACGGCCCGGGTGTCCCCGTCGGCACCCATCGGCGCCGTGCCGCACAGGTGCTGCGATGTCGACCACGCCGCGGGTCCGGCATCTGCGCCGGCACCCGTCAGTTCACGGGCAACCTCGCTGCCCCGCCGGAGCGCGGCCACATCCCCGGGCTCGCTGTCGTAGCGGTGCTCGATGACCGGGGGCACGCCGGGATCGCCGGAGACCAGCGTCAGGCGTCCGCGCGCCCGCGGCCGCATGAGCGCCACTCCGATGTGCGGCGGGTCGGGACAGACGGACGTGTGCACGCCGGTCATGGCCCCAAAGCCGCATGTATAGGGCCGGATTTCGAGGTCGTCGATGCTGAGCACCACTTCCAGCACGGGCCGGCCGGGGGCCGGCGTCCAGTCGGTCGGCACCACCCATTCGGGGTGATCGCTGAACGCCGTCCCGACCGGCAGCGCCGCCACCACAGGCAGGCCCGCGGTCCGCAGCATGCCCGGTTCGCCGACTCCGGACAGCATCAACAGGTGAGCCGACGGAATCGCCCCGCCGCACAGAACGATTCGATCAGCGGTGAACGACGTCGGACCCTGCGGCCCGATCGCGTCGACGCCCACCGCGTTCGCTCCGGTAAACCGCAGCCGCAACGCCCGCGTCCGGGCCCGCAGTGTCAGGTTGGGCCGCCTCAGAGCCGGCGCCAAGTATGCCGCGCCGGGTCCGATGCGCACCCCGTCGGCGATGTTGAGCGGGACGGCCCCCACTCCCGAATCGCACCCTCGCCCGGGGTCATTGAGGTCGGTGATCCATTCGAAGCCCGCGCGGTCGGCGGCGGCAATGAAACGTTCGCTGATGCCGACCATGTCACGGGTCCGGCGCACCGGGATGGGGCCGCTGTCGCCATGGGCGGGGCCGTCGAAGTCGAGATCGGTCTCGATGGCGCGGTAGCTGTTGAGGACGTCCGACCACGCCCACCCGGGTATCGACAGGCGGTCGAAGTCGCTCGGCAGTCCGCGGCAGAAGTAGCCACCGTTGACGGCGCCGGACCCTCCGACCGTCGCCCCTCGCACGATGGTCAACAGGCGAGCCGGGTCGTCGGTGAGCCGGGTCTCATACCGCGCGACCAGGCGGCTTCCGACGCCGATCGGGAGGCGCAGGCCGTTGGCGGCCAAAGCCAGCAACTCCGGATCAGCGAGTGCGGGGCCCGCCTCAAGGACCGTCACAGTGCGGTCGGTATCGGTGGACAACCTTTCGGCGACAACGGATCCGGCGCTGCCGGCGCCGACGATCAGCACATCGCTGTGCAGGGCGGTTGCGGTCAAGGCGGCGGCTAGGTCCGGATCTGCGGCTTGAGCGCGCGGACGTTGCGTTGGCGCGCCACGCCACGCCACAGCCCGAGACCGTAGGCGAGATCATCGGCACGCTTGAGCACAAGATAGGCCAACGGCCCGATCGGCTCGGACCCCTCACCAGCGTCCCGGCGACGCAGCCAGTCCACGACGCCGTCGGTGACGGCGGCGACCAGCAGGACGCGTCTGAATCGGCGAAACAGAACGGCGGCCGGCAGTGCCAGCGGCCAGTAGTGCCGGCACAGGGCCGAGGCCAACTGCAGCGCCGCCGACCACAGGCCGCGGGCCGCGATCACCAGCACGTCGGCCTGCGACGTGTCCGCGCCGCGCATGGCCCTCGCGATGCGGACACCCGTCGCGACCGCGACCCCGAGCGACGCGAGGCGCGACATGCGCGTCCCCAGCGACATCAGGATCCAGGCCGTCAAGGCCAGCCCGGAGATCACCACCGGCGCCGTCTTTTCCGGATGGCGGACCGACAGCGGAGCAGCCGAAGCACCGTAAAACGCCTTGCGCGCAAGCCAGTCGCGCAGGCCGGTGCGGTGATCGTGGGTAACCAGCGCGATCGGCTCGTAGCGTAGCCGGGTGCCCGCCTCGATGAGCCGCCAGCACAGGTCGACGTCCTCGCCGGACACCATGGTCTCGTCGAATCCGCCTATCTCGCGCAGCGAAGAGCACCGGCAGACGATGGCCGCGCTGGGAACGTAGGAGACCGTGCTGTGCGGCAGGACCGGAGCTTCGCGCTCACCGAGATCCAGCGACGAGTGCACCGACTCGTAACGAGCCACCACGTTGCCGCTGTCCGGCGGGCCGACGATGCGCGGTGCGACCAATGCGACCGCGGGATCGCAGAAATGCCCGAGCAGGGCCTCGAGCCAGCCCCGGCGCGGCGTGACGTCGGAATCCAGAAATGCGACGAAGTCGGTCGTGCAGGCCGCGAGCCCGGTGTTGCGGGCGGCAGCCGGCCCCCTGCTGCGGACGTGGCGCAGCACCTCCACATCGCAGTGGACGCCGACGAAGTCGTCGGCCGAGATCGGCGGCGACGAGCCGTCGTCGACTACGATCACGCGCATGCCCCGCAGCGAGCTCACCAGGCATCGCACCCCGGACGGGTTGTCCCGCAGGGGAATGACGACCGTCACGTCGTTGTGCGAGGGGCCGCCCACCGGCCGGGGGTGGGCCACCGTGGCGTCCATCAGAGTCCGGGCCAACTGGGCACTGACGTCGTCACGGACCTTCAGCCGGCCGTCGCACAGCATGTCCCGGGCGGCGGGCGCCAACTTCAGCAGCCGGGTGGGCGACCCGCCGAGCAGGGCCGAGCCGTGACCGAGAACCCGCACCCGGCGGTCGATCTGGACGGCGAACCCGTCCGGCAGCCTCGGCTGGCTCATGTCAGCAGCCCGTCGCAGCCGGGCTGCCACCGTGCGACCCGCCGCACACAGTCGTCAACCATCTCCGCGAAGATCCGGCGGCCCTCAGCGGCGGTCGCGGTCGTCGGATCCCCCAGCACGCCCACCGGGCTGACCGCTGCCACACCCCCGCGCTGCATCGACGACAGCAGCTCGGGCAACGGTGCCCGATTGCCGGCGAGCCACCGATCGGTCAACACCGCATTCGGCGAAAGGTGCAGCAGCAAAGACGTTTCGGTGTGACCGGCATGGGCGTCACCGCCGACGGCGACACAGGGGCACCATCCGGCGTCGCGGCCCTCGGCCCGCAACGTCCCCACCGCAGCGCTCAGGGCGCCGACGTTGCCGCCGTGGCCGTTGACGAACACCAGGCGTCGGGCCCAGCAGCTCGCTGACCGTCCGTATTCGACCATCAGCGCCGCGAGTGCCTCGGTGCCGATCGAGATCGTTCCGGCGAAGCTCTGGTGCTCACCGCTGGCGCCGTAGGCGACGGCCGGCGCCACCAACCAGTCAGGGTCCAACCGGGGTGCCGCCGCCCCAGCGACCGCGGTGGCGATCCGGGTGTCGGTGTCCAGCGGCAGGTGCGGACCGTGCTGTTCGGTCGATCCGATCGGCACCATGAGCGAAGGCGAGGTGCCCGCTAACTGACCCGACGTTGCTTCTCCCAACTCGCCGCGTGCGCGCACTGGGTGATGGTAGGACGAATTCACCGGGCGTGCATAGTCCGTTGCGCCGGTCAGTCCGTTGCGCCCGGCAACCCCAGCGCCCTGCCGAAACCATGCGGAACCAGGATGTCCTCGGGGCTCAGGTTGTGAACCGACGAGCGCCCCAGACCCATCAGCGCCGAGTCGATGCCGCCGCGCATGATGTCCAGCACGTTCTCGACCCCGGCCTGGCCGGCCGCGGCCAGACCCCACAGGTAGGCGCGACCGATCATCACCGCGCGTGCCCCGAGTGCCAGGGCCTTGACGACGTCGCCCCCGCGCCGGATACCGCCGTCCAGCAGCACCTCGACCTGATCGCCCACCGCCGCCGCGATCGACGGCAGGGCGCGAATGGACCCGGGCGTTCCGTCCAGGTTGTTACCGCCGTGGTTGGACACCGATATCGCCGAAACCCCAGCATCCACCGCCCTTTTGGCGTCGTCGACGCGCATCACGCCCTTGAGCATGAAGGGCCCACCCCACAGCTCGCGCAGCCAGGCGATGTCGTCCCAGGTCGGGGGCGGTGTACCCATCCATTCCCCGTAGGCGTCGAAGAACCGAGGCCCCAATTCGCCACGGCGCCCCTGGTTGGGCACTCGCAGGTCCGGGGGTCGCAGGGTCTTAGCGAACTTCCACAGCCATCGAGGACGCACTATCGCCTCAGGGGAGAGCCGCAGCAAGGTCGGCAAGTTCATCTTCTCAGGAATCTTGGGGCTGCCCCAGTCGCGGCCGTGCGCGAACGACCAGTCAGTGGTGGCGATCAGCCCCACGGCGCCAGCCTCGCGCGCTCGTCGCACCAGCTCGGCGATCGCATCGCGCCCACCGAGC
>CAZZHX010000021.1:14870-23180 GCA_964653535.1 uncultured Mycobacterium sp.
CACCGAGCCAGTACACCTGAAAGAAGATTTTCGGGTTGACGGCGGTGACCTCTTCGATCGGCTTACTGGCGAACGACGACAGTCCCATCGCCGTTCCGCGTGCCGCCGCGGCCCGCGCGACAGCTACTTCACCGTCGGGGTCCACCGCCTGGACCCCCGTTGGCGAAATCAACACGGGAAGCGAAATCTCCTGCCCCATCACGGTGGTCGACAGGTCCCGTTTTTCGGGCACACCGATGACATGCGGCGCAAATCCGAGTTCAGCAAACGCGTCGACATTATCCGACACCGTGAGTCCTTTTTCGCTAGCCGAAATCAGCGACGAGTAAACGGATTTCGGCAGCCGACGTTGTGCCCGTTGCTGCGCGATGGCAACCGTCTCAAACCATTCGGCCACGACCTACACCGGACTTTCACTGCACGGGCGCACCGGAGGTGTGCGCGGTGGCCCGACGGACAGGGTCAGCGGCACTGGCCGGCTCCGGGAGTGGTCCACCCGGGGGCGCGGCTTGTCCCGGTCGCCCGCCAACGCCGATGCGCCGTACCCCTGGACGCATTCGGGATCCGGACCGTCGATCGGCAGGCCAGTGAAGAACTTGGCCGCCATGCACCCGCCCCGACAGCTGTCGTAATGCCCGCAGCTGCCGCAGGCGCCCGCCGACTGCGGTTCGCGGAGCTCGCGAAACAGTGGTGCGTTCTTCCAGACGTTGTCGAAGCCGGTCCCGACGCCCGCCCCAAAGTCATTTTTCACCAACACGTTTCCCGCCAGGAAGCGGTCATGGATGGCGAAGGGGCACGCGTACACGTCGCCCACGGGGTCGATCAGGCAGACCACCCGGCCCGCCCCACACATGTTCAGGCCGGCGAGCGCGCCCGAACCCCCGAGCGGGGACAGGTGGAAGAAGGAGTCACCGGTGAGCACCCCTTCACCCTTGGCGACCAGCCAGTCATACAGCTGCACCTGCTGGGCCGAGGTGGGGTGCAGCTCATCCCAGACATCCGCACCCCGGCCGGACGGACGCAGCCGGGTGATCCGCAGGGTGGCGCCGTACCTGTCGGCCAGCGCGGCGAAGTCGTCGAGTTGGCCGACGTTGTGCCGAGTGACGACGACCGACACCTTTGCATCGCGGAAACCCGCCTCAGCCAGGTTCTCCAGCGCGCGCACCGCCATGGCGAACGAGCCCGGCCCGCGGACCGCGTCATTGATCTCAGGCGTGGCGCCGTCGAGGGAAATCTGGATGTCGACGTAGTCACTGGCGGCCAGCCTCGCGGCCACCTCGGGCGTGATCCGGACACCGTTGGTCGAGAACTTCACTCCGACCTGGTGTTCCGTGGCGTAGTCGACCAGCTCCCAGAAATCCGGGCGCACCGTGGGTTCCCCGCCGCCGATGTTGACGTAGAACACCTGCATCCGTTCCAACTCATCGATGATGTCCTTGCATTGACGAGTGGACAACTCCCGCGCGTCGCGTTTGCCCGACGACGAAAGGCAGTGCACGCAGGCCAGATTGCACGCGTAAGTCAGTTCCCAGGTCAGGCAGATCGGAGCGTCCAGGCCGCGCTCGAACAACTCGACCAGGGCCGGAGTCCGGGCTGCGGGTGGTGCGGTCATTGGGTCTCCTTGGCGATCAGCATGTTGGAAGCGACAAGCATGCCCAGTGCATGCAGGTACGGGGCGTGGCCGGTGTCGTCGACGCCGGCAGCGCGGCACGCAGACCTGACGTCGGGTTGCTCGGGCAGCGATCGCACGATCTCGAGAACGGTGCGGTTCTTCAAGAAAGACAGCTTGCGCGTGCCGAAGTGGTAGAGCAGCGCGCCGAACGGTTCGGGCCGCACCGCCACCTGGGGGTGCAATTGCCAGCCGCGGTCGGGGTCGAACACGGGCCGCGCCGGGGTCAGTAGACCCCGCACATCCCGTCGATGGATACCTCTTCGACCAGGGTCTGTTCGACCAAGGTCTGTTCAACCACGGCCTCCGTCACGAGTTCGGTGTCAGTCTGGGTTTCGTGGTCCATGGGCCTTGCCTCTCGTCGGGTCTTGACAACGGTGGTGTGTGTCACAATCTCCGCTAGGATATGGCATCGAGTGCCGAAATGGAAGGGCCGGTCAGGCGATGACGGTGCAGCCGCAAGTGGGCAGGCGCCGCTCCACCACGCCGCACCACATCACCGACGTGAGCATCGAACTGTTCGGGGCTCGCGGTTTTGCCGACGTGAGCGTCGACGACGTCGCTCACGCGGCGGGAATCTCGCGACGCACCCTCTTCCGCTATTACGCGACTAAAAACGCGATCCCCTGGGGCGATTTCGCCACCCACCTCGAGCACCTGAGGGATGTACTCGACGGCGTCGATCCGAATGTTCCGCTCGCGGCGGCGCTGCGTTCGGCCCTGTTGGCGTTCAACACCTTTGACAAGTCCGAGACGGTCCGGCACCGCCAACGCATGCGGGTGATCCTCCAAACGGAGGAACTGCAGGCCTACTCGATGACCATGTACGCCGGCTGGCGTGAGGTGATCGCCGACTACGTCGCCCGCAGGGCTGGCCGCGCACCGAGTGACCTGCTGCCGCAGACCGTAGCGTGGACGATGCTCGCGGTAGCGTTGAGCGCCTACGAGCACTGGTTGGCCGACGAATCCATCGCGTTGCCGGTGGCGCTGGGCAACGCGTTCGACGTCGTCGCCACCGGGCTGGCCGGATTGCAGGGGCAAACCGGCGGGCCGATGTGCTAGAACCGTCCCATGACCGAACCGACCGTGCTCACCCGGGCGTGCCTGGGAGCGGTAAGCGTCGCTGACGGCCCCACCCGGGAGCAGCTGAACATCCTCGATCACGTGGTTCGCGGCTACTTCGGGGTGGCGATCGA
This sequence comes from uncultured Mycobacterium sp., assembly GCA_964653535.1. Lineage (GTDB taxonomy): Bacteria > Actinomycetota > Actinomycetes > Mycobacteriales > Mycobacteriaceae > Mycobacterium. The sequence continues at coordinate 17,736 of CAZZHX010000021.1, forward strand.
CCTTGAGCGGCTGACTCCGCTAAGCCCGAACGAGGCGGCCGCACAGGTCGACGCCGACGACTATCACCGGTTGATCGATCTCATGATCGTGCTGGAATTCTGCCGCCACCCCGCCGATCTGGCCCAAGCCGATCGAGTGGAAGCGTACGCGAGAGCCTTCGGAGAGGATGAGCCCTTTCTGATCGTGGCACGAGATGCGCTGAAAAACGATCGGGCCGCCGTGGCCGCAGACTGGGAACGTTTCCGCGAGCCTGCGTGCATGGAGCCCGGAATCGACGAAACGGGGGATGTTGGCGATCAGTTGATGGTGCTGCGGAACTGCCCTCCGGCAAGCTTGGGACGGGGACTCTATGACTTCTACCGGCGCTGGGGCCTGCAGTTTCCCGACAACGATCGCGTCGACCTCGTCTGTCACGATTTCACCCACGTGATCTCCGGCTACGAGCCGATGCCGGTGGGAGAGATCGCGTTACAAGCCATGTTGACGAGCGCGACGAACTTCAACCACCACTTCTCCAGCCTGGTGGCGACATTGGCCTTCTCGGAGACGGGAAACATCGATTTCCCCGACGCCATGCCCAAGACTGAGACGCTGGACCGCAACGGGGCGGCTGAGGCTCTCGCGGACGCCTTCCGCCGCGGTCAACAGTGCGGTCAGGATTTTGAGGGGATCGACCACATGGCGATGATCGACCGTCCACTCGGTGACGTTCGGCGGGAGCTCGGCATTGTCGGGTCGAAATTCACCTCTACCAGGGTGTAGCCGGCGCCGGTTATCGGCGGCCGTGCCCGAGGGCCTCGGGATTGGCGATGCGCACGGGGGCCCCGTCCAGCCAGGCAACGGCGGCCTCCACCATGTCGGCGTAGAAGGCGCTCAGCATCTCCCGGGTGACGTAGCCCAGGTGGGGAGAGAGCGTCGCGGTGGGCAGGCGTCGCAACGGATGCTCGGGCGGGAGCGGCTCGACGTCGTAGACGTCGAGCCCGGCTCCGGCGATGCGCCCGGTGTCGAGCGCGGCGATCAGAGCCGCCTCGTCGACAATCGGCCCCCGGGAGGTGTTGATCACAAACGCGGTCGGTTTCATCAGCGCCAACTCGGAGGCACCGACGAGGCCGCGCGTGCGCTCAGACAGCACCAGGTGAACAGACACCACGTCCGATTCGGTGAACAGCGCGTCCTTGTCGACGAGGCGTGCGCCGGCCGCCGCCGCGACCTCCTCGGTCAGGTTCTGGCTCCACGCGAGGACGGGCATGCCGAACGCTTTCGCGAATCCGGCCATGCGCGTGCCGACCCTGCCGAGCCCGAGCAATCCGAGCGTCTTGCCCGACAACGTCACGCCGGTGGTTGTCTGCCACCCGCCTTCTCGCATGCGCTGGTGTTCCTCGGCGAGGTTGCGCGCGGTCGCGATCATCAACCCCCACGCGAGTTCCGGGGTGGCGTCGCGTACGGCGCGGAACCGGGGAGCGGAGAAGTCCGTGTGGGCGACCAGCACCCCGTGATCGGTGGCCGCGGCCATGTCGAGGTTCGGCAGGGCCCGCCCGGGGGGCGCGACAACGGTGATGAGTTTCAGGTTCGGCAGCGCCTCGATGAGGGTGCGCGGAAACGCCATCCGCTCGCGTAAGGTGCACACCACGTCGAAGGGGCGCAGCGCATCGGCGGCCTCTTCCGGCCCCAGATGACGGTCGAAAACCGTGACGGAGGCGCGATTCTGCACGGGTGACCAGTCGGCGAGCTCCAGGGCCACACCGGCATAGTCGTCGAGTACCGCCACCTGGGGCGTGTGGTCCGTCAGCCCAGCACCTCGGCGATGGGTGCCGCGGCGGCGACCTTGGCACGGGTCTTCATCACCTTGCCGGGCATACCGCCGCCGACCACCCCCACCAGCACGCCGTGGCGCTCGTAGTACGCCAGGAACTTTCGGCCGTCGTCGTCGACGAGGTGGACAACGTCGGTCGCTTCGGGTTCCCCGAGGCACTGGATCTTGACGTCGTACTGGTCGCTCCAGAAGTACGGAACACTGACAACCGACGGCACCTCCTGGCCGAGCATCGCCGGCACCAAGACGCGGGCCTGTTCGGCGACATTGCTCCAATGTTCTCTGCGCGCTTGGTGTCCCGCCGCGTCCCGCCACGACGCGACGTCGCCCAGCGACCACACGTGGGGCACGCTGGTGCGGCCGACCTCGTCGCAGATCACGCCACCGTCCGCCTCGGCGAGCGCGACTCCGCTTCCAGCCAGCCAGCCGGTGACCGGCCCCGATCCGATGCCGACGACAACGAGGTCGGCTGGCAGCTCGGTGCCGTCGGTGAGCACAACGGTGTCCACGCGGTGGTCGGCGCCGCGGACCTCCGCCACACCGACGTCGAGACGGACGTCGACGCCCTCGGCGCGGTGCAAACGGGCCACGAGTCCGCCGATCCGCTCACCGAGGACGGTCGCCAGCGGAGTCGGCTGCGGCTCCACCAGCACCACGTCTGCGCCCAGTGCGCGCAGGCTCGCCGCCACCTCGCAGCCGATGAACCCGGCGCCGACAACGACGGCATGGCGCGAGGACGACGCCAGCTCGCGCAGAGCCATGCTGTCGTCGTACGAACGCAGCACCCGGATGCCCTCCAGATCCGGGAACGACGCAATGCGCCGCGGCGCGAGGCCTGTGGCGATGACGAGATCGTCGTAGCCGAGCACGGTTCCGTCAGCCAGCGTCAGAGTCCGACCCCCGGGATCGAGGCGGGTAGCGGCCACACCGAGGCGCACGACGATCTCCTGCTGGTCGTACCATTCGCCCGGCTTGAGGGCCACGTCGTCGGTCTCGTTGCGGAGCACCTCCTTCGACAACGGCGGGCGGTCGTAGGGCAGGTGCACCTCGTCGCTGACAATCGTGACGCGACCCCCGTAATGCGACCGGCGGAGCTGCTCTGCGGTCCGGGTGGCGGCCAGGCCGCCACCGACGATCAGGATTCCGCCATCAGCTGAGCTCGCGTCGTCGTTAGTGGTCACGTGCAGTTCATACATGATGGCCGATCAGTACTTCAAGGCGCCCTTGTCGACATTGATCTGCGTGCCGGACAGCGTGCCGGAGCCGTCACCGGCGAGCCACACCACGACATCGGACACCTCGTCGGGCGTCATGAAGCCATGGGGTTGCAACGGCATTGGCGGGAAGCTGTGCACGTACGCGGGGTGCTCGGCGAAGATCTTCATCATGGCCTCGTGTTCGATCATGGGGGTGCCGACCGAGTAGGGGTGGATGGAGTTGACGCGGATCCCGTATTCGCCGAGCTCGATCGCGAGGGTGTTGGTCAGTGCGGTCAAGCCGAATTTGCTGGCCGCGTAGTGGCCGTTGCCCGGCGTGGCCCGAATGCCCGCCGTCGAGCTGACGACCACGATGGAACCGCCGTGGCCCGCTGCGATCATCGACGGAATCGTCGCACGCAGCGTGCGCCACGTGCCGGTGAGGTTGACCCCGATGACGGTGTCCCACTGCTCGTCGGTGAGCTCCCAGACCCGGCCCCAGCCCAGCACCCCGGCGTTGGCCACCACGATGTCGAGCCGGCCGAACTGCTCGACCGTGTCGGTCACGAGCTGCCGCAGCGCGGCGTCGTCGCGGATATCGATTTCCCGGGCGATCACCTTGCGGCCCTCGCCTTCCACCAGCTGGACGGTCTCGGCCAACTCCTCGCTCGTGGCCGCCGGATACGTCAGTGTGGCTGATGCGGGGGCGCAGATATCGATTGCGACGATGTCGGCGCCCTCCCGAGCGAGCCGCACGGCGTGCGAACGACCCTGTCCGCGAGCCGCGCCGGTGATGAATGCGACGCGTCCCGGCAGTGATCCAGCCCGTCCGGCCACCAGTAAGACCCTCCGCCGCCCAATAGACCCCGATGAGATCAGGTCAGGCTAGCAAGCGCGCCGACAGCGGGATCACTGCGTCTGTTACTCCTCGGCGGCCGCAGCCTGCTCAGGGGAATAGGCCGGTGTCGCGGGGGTGTAGGCGCGCGACGCGGGCGCCGCCGCCACGGGGGTTCCGAACGACCACGGCAGGGCGCTGGCGGGAGCGAACGACGCGGTCTCCGCCTCCACCACCCCAACGGGTGCCGCGGCCTGCTCGACCGCCGCGGCTGCCCCAGCCGCGGGTGCGCCGAACTGCGTGCCCGCCGCCAACCCCGCCGGCACCATGGGAAACAGTGACGGCGTCGCCGCTTGCACGGCGGCCGCCGCCGGCGCGCTGACCGTTGCTAATGCCGTCGGGACCCCCGAAATCAACGTTGCCGGTGAGAAACCCGCTGGCACGGCGGCGGCGGGAACCGTCCCCGCCGCGCCGACAGGCAGGCCGGACGACACCGACGCCGCGGAGATCGCGCCGAGCGCGCCCTGCTCAATGGCGTTCAAGGGCAAGGCGTTCGCGGCCTCGGTCGCGGCGTAAGCGCCCGCGCCACCGCTCATGAGCTGAACGAATTGCTGATGGAACAGCTCCGCCTGCGCGCTGAGAGCCTGATACGCCTGGGCGTGCCCGTCGAACAACGCGGCGACAGCCAGCGACACCTCATCGGACCCGGGAGGGGCCACCGCCGAAGCCATGGCCAGGGCCGATTCGTTCGCACTACCGAGGTTTGAGCCGATCGTCGCCAAGTCGTGCGCAGCGGCCGTCACCAACTCCGGCGCGGCCACCACATACGTCATAAAATCCTCCACAACATCTGCACCCGCGGAGCGGCTTGGCCCCACCGCGGCGCTCCCAGAGCCCTGAGATCCCCTGAATCCTCATTCTACCGGCCCGGCGGAGTACCCGCATACGGAAATTCAGGAGACTCTGGAGACTCTGGAGACTCTGGAGACTCTGGAGACATAGTCCCCGACACACGCACCACGAAAAAGCCCCACACACACGCACAGAGCCCGGATCGCCGCAGGTGGCGATCCGGGCTCTGTGTGTGATCGGGCTACGTGATGATCTTGGTGACCCGGCCGGCGCCGACGGTGCGGCCACCCTCGCGGATCGCGAATCGCAGGCCGTCGTCCATGGCGACGGGCTGGATCAACTTGACCGAGATGTTGGTGTTGTCGCCCGGCATCACCATCTCCGTGCCCTCCGGCAACGTCACCACGCCGGTTACGTCCGTGGTGCGGAAGTAGAACTGCGGGCGGTAGTTGTTGAAGAACGGCGTGTGACGGCCGCCCTCGTCCTTCGACAGGATGTAGACTTGACCCTCGAACTCGGTGTGTGGCGTGGTGGTGCCGGGCTTGATGACAACCTGGCCGCGCTCGACATCCTCACGCTTCACTCCACGCAGCAACAGCCCGACGTTGTCGCCGGCCTGCCCCTGGTCGAGCAGCTTGCGGAACATCTCCACACCGGTCACGGTGGTCTTGGTGGTCGTCAGCTTGATGCCGACGATCTCGACCTCCTCATTGACGTTGACCACGCCGCGCTCCACCCGGCCGGTGAC
>CAZZHX010000022.1:0-11230 GCA_964653535.1 uncultured Mycobacterium sp.
GCGTCGCGGACCGTCTCGGCGGGATGGGTGTGCACCAGGTCGGGCAGCGCACCCGATTTACGGCGCAGGACGTCCCCGACGGTCGTCTGCTCGGTCGACCCGTCGAGGCGGCGGCGCAGGAACCCGTACGACGACATCCAGGCGTCGTTGAAGATTTTCGACATGTAGCCCCGCCCGCCGTCGGGCAGCAGGACCACGACCAGCGCATTGGGCCCGGCTTCCTCGGCGACCTTCAGCGCAGCCACCATCGCCATGCCGCACGACCCGCCGACCAGCAGCGCCTCTTCGCGGGCCAGTCTCCTAGTCATGTCGAACGAGTCGGCGTCGGAGACGGCGATGATCTGGTCGGGCACGGATGGGTCGTAGGCGCCGGGCCAGAAATCCTCGCCGACGCCCTCGACCAGGTAGGGCCGGCCACTTCCGCCGGAGTAGACCGAACCCTCGGGGTCGGCGCCGATGATGCGCACCCGTCCGCCCGGCCTGTCGCCGGACACCTCCCTGAGGTAGCGGCCGGCGCCGGTGATGGTGCCGCCGGTACCGATGCCGGCGACGAAGTGGGTGACGCGGCCGTCGGTGTCGGCCCACACTTCCGGACCCGTAGTCGCGTAGTGGCTGGCCGGTCCTTGGGGGTTGGCGTACTGGTCGGGCTTCCAGGCGCCCTCGATCTCGGCGACCAGCCGGTCGGACACGCTGTAGTAGCTGTCCGGGTCCTCCGGGGCCACCGCCGTCGGGCAGACGACCACCTCGGCGCCGTAGGCGAGCAGCACGTTTCGCTTGTCCTCGCTGACCTTGTCCGGACAGACGAACACGCACTTGTAGCCGCGCCGCTGCGCGACGAGGGCCAGCCCGACTCCGGTGTTGCCGGAGGTGGGTTCGACGATGGTGCCGCCGGGCTTCAGCTGGCCGCTGGCTTCTGCGGCGTCGATCATCTTCACCGCGATGCGGTCCTTCGAGCTGCCGCCGGGGTTGAGGTACTCGATCTTGGCCACCACGGTGCCGGCGCCCTCGGGGACGACGGCGTTCAGGCGAACCAGCGGCGTTCCGCCGATGAGGTCACTGATGTGCTGGGCGATCCGCATGCGTTCATCGTCGCAGGCACGCCCGCGCGGCGCGCGGCCGCACCGGGGGTCAGCCGGTGGCTTCGCGGATATAGTCGCCGATCTGGCGCAACGAACGGATCGCCTCGGGCACCAGGGACGCGGCGAGCTGGAAGTCGTGCACCTGGCCGGGCCACACCCGGACCTCGGCCGGTACGCCGACGGCCGCCAGTCTGGTCGCCGCCAGCCTCGCGTCATGCAGCAGTACTTCGGACCCCGATACGTGGATCAGCGTGCGCGGCAGGCCCGGCGTGATGTGGTCGAGGGGCTCGTAGATCTCTTCCGGCTTGCCGTCGACCGAGTTTTTTCTGGCCGCGCCGGCAACCAACTCCACGAGGGCGTCGAAGGCCTGCGGGGGGAACAGCGCATCGGTCTTGATGTTCGGGTGGGCCTGCTTGAATTCCTTTGCCAGCTGCAGCAGCGGCGAGATGGCGACCAGCGCCGCCGGCATGTCCCCCTCGCCGTCCCCCTCCCTCTGGAGGCGCTGCGCCAGGGCGAGGGCCAGGTAACCGCCGGCGGAGTCGCCCGCCAGCACGATCTGCTCAGAGGGAAACCCGTGCAGCCGCAGCCACCGGTAGCCGTCGTGGCAGTCGTCGAGGGCCATGCCGACCGAGTGCTTGGGGAGCAACCGGTAATTGACCACCAGGACGGGCGCGTCGGCGAACCTCGACAGGGCCTCGACCAGCCTGCCGTGCGAGTTCGCCCCGCATGTCAGGAAGGCGCCGCCGTGGAAGTAGATGATCACCCGGCGGGTGCCGTCGGCGGGCAGCACCCCGGGGGCGCGCACCAACTGGGCTGAGGCGTTCGGCAGGGTCACCGTCTCGCGGACGGTCGCCGACACGGGAAGCACGACGCGGGCCGCGAAGTCGATGAGGCCCCACGGCCAGGGCACGCTGTGCAGGTGGCTGCCGACGGCCAGAACGGGGCGAATCGTCGCTCGCAGGGCGAGCGAAGCCGCCCGCGCGGCGACGCTGGGCCCCGACTCGAGGACTTCGACCGGCGCACCGTCGCTGATCGCGAATCTGCGCGCGCCGGCCCGCGGGGAGCGGGAGGACCCGAATACCTTGCTCGGTACGGTCATGCTCAACACTTCCTACGCCTGTGCGAAACAGCATGCGGCGGGTCAGCCAGGCCGACCCTGTGAACTCAGCGTGACAGGCGGGCGTCGGGGCCGCGATCGACGGATCTGATCCGATACCACATCTGATTCATTCCGTTACCGCATTGTGCGCAACGAGGCCGCACGGACACCGCAGCCGACTTACACTGATCGCGTGACCAACTCGGTGCCGCGTCGGTCGACGATCGCCCTGGCCACAGCCGGTGCGCTCGCCTCGACGGGTACGGCCGTCCTAGGCGCACGCAACCTGCTGGCCGGTCAGGCGATACGCGCGCGCACCGTCATTCCGAAGTCCTGGGACGTCCCGCCGCGCGCCGACGGCGTGTACACCCGCGGTGGAGGCCCGCCGCGACGGTGGCAGCGCGAGACACCCGTGGACGTGCACGTGATGATCTTCGGCGACTCGACGGCCACCGGATACGGGTGCGAGGACGCCGAGGAGGTGCCCGGCGTGCGGGTCGCCCGCGGGCTCGCCGAGCGGACCGGCAAGCGAATTCGGTTGAGTACCAAGGCCATCGTCGGCGCCACCTCGAAAGGCCTGTGCGGTCAGGTGGACGCGATGTTCGTGGCCGGCCCCCCGCCGGATATCGCCGTGATGATGCTGGGAGCAAACGATGTCACAGCCCTCAACGGCATCACCCAATCGGCGCAACGACTGGGCCTGGCCGTCCGCAGACTGCGCGACCGCGGCGCTGCCGTCGTCGTCGGGACGTGCCCCGACCTCGGATTCATCAGCGCCATCCCGCAGCCGCTGCGCGCCGTCGCGCGCGAGCGCTGCGCTCAATTGGCCCGAGCGCAGGCGGCATCCGTCCGCGCGGCCGGGGGCGTGCCGGTGCCACTGGCGCGGCTGATGGAAGGGCAATTCCGGACGATGGGTCACGCCATGTTCTCCGCCGACGGCTTTCACCCCTCCGCGGCCGCCTACGCGCATGCCGCCGACGCGCTGCTGGCCGCGGTCTGCGATTCACTGGGCCTGGAGGGCCCAGAGGACCCGCAGGGTCCGCAGGGCGGAAGTCCCGCTGTCGCGCTGGCCCCGCAGGACGCGGCTTCGGCGCCGACATCGCGCCGAACCAGGCTCGGCGCGATGTCGCGGCTGTGGCGGCCCGGGGGGCGTGCCCCGTCGTCGTCCCGACCGGTGGCAGACGACTAGTTTTGAGCTGACCCATTTGTCCTTGGTTGGAGGGAACCCCCATGCCTGACGCCGTCATCGTCTCCACCGCCCGCTCGCCGATCGGCCGCGCCATGAAGGGATCGCTGGTGAGTATGCGGCCGGATGACCTGACCGCGCAGATGGTGCGCGCGGCGCTCGACAAGGTGCCCACGCTCAACCCGCACCAGATCGACGACCTGATCCTGGGCTGCGGGCAACCCGGTGGTGAATCCGGATTCAACATGGCGCGGGCCGTCGCTATCGAACTCGGCTACGACTTCCTGCCCGGCACCACCGTCAACCGGTACTGCTCGTCGTCGCTGCAGACCACCCGGATGGCGTTTCATGCGATCAAAGCGGGCGAGGGCGACGCGTTCATCTCCGCGGGCGTCGAGACCGTGTCCCGGTTCATCCACGGCAGCGCCGACTCGTGGCCGGACACCAAGAACCCGCTGTTCAACGAGGCCCGCGAGCGCGTAGATTCCGCAGCCGCCGCGGCGAGTGGCGACGACGAATGGCACGACCCCCGCGCCGACGGAAACCTGCCCGATGTCTACATCGCGATGGGCCAGACCGCCGAAAACGTCGCCCTGCTGACCGGCATCAGCCGCGAGGAGCAGGACCGCTGGGGGGTGCGCAGCCAGAACCGGGCCGAGGCGGCGATCAAGAGCGGCTTCTTCGAACGCGAGATCACCCCGGTGACCCTGCCCGACGGCAGCACCGTGAGCACCGATGACGGTCCGCGTGCGGGCACCACCTACGACAAGATCAGCCAGCTCAAGCCTGTGTTCCGCGCAGGCGGCACGGTGACGGCGGGCAACGCCTGCCCGCTCAACGACGGCGCTGCCGCGCTGGTGATCACCAGCGACACGAAAGCCAAGGAACTGGGCCTGACACCGCTGGCGCGCATCGTGTCCACCGGCGTCAGTGGGCTGTCGCCCGAGATCATGGGCCTGGGCCCGATCGAAGCGTCCAAGCGGGCGCTCACGCGCGCCGGGATGGCGATAAGCGACATCGACCTGTTCGAGATCAACGAGGCCTTCGCGGTGCAGGTGCTGGGCTCGGCCCGCGAACTGGGCATCGACGAAGACAAGCTGAACGTGTCCGGTGGCGCAATCGCCCTCGGCCACCCATTCGGCATGACCGGCGCACGCATCGCCACCACCCTGCTCAACAACCTGCAGACCCACGACAAGACGTTCGGACTGGAGACCATGTGTGTCGGCGGCGGCCAGGGCATGGCGATGATCGTCGAGCGGTTGAGCTGATTGCGCGTTGACTCTGCGGCTACGGTGGAGAAGTTCGAGTAGCCCTCGCCCTCACCGCAGAGTCAATTCCTCCCAGGCGCGCTGGACCCGGCGGATGATGTCGCGCTCCCGGTGTGCGGCTACCACCCGCACGACCGTCCAGCCGATCCTGTCGAGGTATTCCAGCCGATCGACGTCCTTGGCGAACTGTCGACGATCCGTCAGATGCTGGTCGCCGTCGTACTCGGCTGCCAACATGATGTCTTCCCAGCCCATATCGAGGAAATACCGCGGAAAGCCGTCTGGACCGGGGACGGGTATCTGGGTGCGCGGCTTGGGGAATCCCGCGTCGATCAGCAGCAGCCGCAGCCAGGTTTCCCGCGGCGATTGCGCCCCAGCGCCGACGAGATCCAGCGCGGATTCCGATTGCCGCAGGCCACGGGCACGCTGATGGTTGGCGGCCAACTCCGCGACGTCCGTGACCTTGAAGCCCGTGGCGGCGGCGAGCGCATCGAGGCGGGCGACGGCGCGCCCGAGAGGGCCGCGCCTGCCGATGTCGAATGCGGTGCGCTCCGGCGTCGTCACACGCAGGAGGCCATCGACCAGTTGGGTTTCGCCGCTCAACAGCAACTCATGCCGCGTCAGGACGCCGCGGGGCGCTCTAGCGTTGCGCCAGATCAGTTCGACCGGCACATCGTCGTCGACCCACCTGGCGCCATGCAGCGCCGACGCCGCGGCGCCGGCTATCGCGGCTTCTCTTCGCGACCAAAGCCAGGCTGCGACGGTGCGTTGTCGCAGCGACGGCTGATGGAGCCGCTTTTCCACGTAGACGTTCGGCATGATCGCCCGGTAGTAGGCGCGAAGTTCGTGCCGAGTGAGCGCCCCGGCGTCCAACGCCTCCGTGCCGATGAAGGGTTCACGCTCGCGCAACATGTCGGGCATCGTCGCAGCCGACACCGACATGCCCCAGAACAGGCCCAAAACAAGCGTTGACTCTGCGGCTACGGCGGAGAAGTTCGAGTAACTTTCGCCCTCACCGCAGAGTCAACGCCGAGAGGTCAATCGTTCTGGAAGTAACTCAGCAGACGCAGGATCTCCACGTACAGCCAGACCAGGGTCACGGTCAAGCCGAGCGCGATTCCCCACGCGGCTTTCTCCGGGGCTCCGGCGCGCACCATCTGGTCGGCCGAGTCGAAGTCGATCAGGAAGCTGAACGCCGCGATCCCAATGCACACCAGCGAGAAGATGATCGCCACCGGCCCGCCGCTGCGCAGGCCCAGACCCGCACCACCATTGACACCGAACATCCCCAGCACCAGGTTGCCGATCATCAGGGCCAGCACGCCGAAGAGGGCCGCGACGACCATGCGGGTGAATTTGGGCGTCACCCGGATCGCGCCGGTCTTGTAGACCACGAGCATCCCGAAGAACACGCCGAAGGTGCCTAAGACCGCCTCGAAGATCAGCGCACCGGCATTAGCGTGCGAGACCGTCATGTTGGCGAAGATGAACGAGATGGACCCCAGCACCATCCCCTCGAGGACGGCGTAGCTCAGGACGAGCGCCGGGTTGTCCTGCTTGCGGCCGAAGGTCGCGATCAGCACCAGCGCCAGGCCGCCAAACGCACCGATCATGGTCAGCGGCCCGGCCAGGGCGAGATTGGAGCTCACCATGAAGTAGGAGATGACCGCCGACACGGCCAGTACGGCCAGCGTGATGCCCGTCTTGGCGACGACGTCGTCGATGGTCAGCGGACGGGAGACCTTGCCGGCCTGTTGGTAAGGGGCCTGCTGGTAAGGGTCCTGCTGGTAAGGGGCCTGCTGGTAGGGGGCCTGGGAGGGGGCGTACCCCTGCGCTGCGCCATTGCCGAACTGAGCGTATCCGCCCTGCTGCTTGGGCAGCGAACGAAATACCGGGTTGCTTGACTGCCGCACCGTCGGTTCCTCTCTGATGGACTGTGTGTTCGAGTTCTCCGAACATCTGGTCTGCGAACATGTGATCAACGAACAGCGGGCCACCCGGGTTCCCCCGGTCTGGAAGCTCTCGTAGGGTCAAACATAACCCTTACCCGCGGGTACCGCCTCCCCCGTGACGATCTAGATTGCTCGTCGAGACCGGGCGGCGATGGGAGGCTGGGGGCGTGACCGAGGGATCCGAGGACATTCTGGCCCGTGTCGAGGGGAACGTCGGCCTGATCACCCTGAACCGCCCCAAGGCGATCAATTCGCTCAACCAGCCGATGGTCGACGCGCTGAGCGCCCTGCTCACCCGGTGGGAAAGCGACGACGACGTCCGCGCGGTGGTGCTGTCCGGTGCCGGTGACCGTGGGTTATGCGCCGGCGGCGACGTGGTCGCGATCTACCACAGCGCCCGCGAGGACGGGGCCGAGGCGCGATGGTTCTGGCGCACCGAATACCTACTCGACGGCCAGATCGACCGGTTCGCCAAACCGTTCGTGTCCTTGATGGACGGCATCGTCATGGGCGGTGGGGTCGGCGTCAGCGCACATGCCAGCACCCGGGTGGTGACCGAAACCTCGAAGATCGCGATGCCGGAGGTGGGTATCGGGTTCGTCCCGGACGTCGGCGGGGCGTTCCTGCTGTCGAGGGCGCCCGGCAACCTGGGGCTGCATGCCGCCCTGACCGGCGCGCCCTTCACCGGTGCTGACGCGATCGCGATGGGCTTCGCCGACGCCTACGTCCCGCACGACCGGCTGGACGCGCTGACGACATCGATCGTCGCCGACGGGGTCGACGCCGCCCTGGCCCGTCACCACGTGGACCCGCCGCCCAGCGAGCTTGCCGCGCAGCGGTCGTGGATCGACCCGTGCTTCGCCGGTGACACCGTCGAAGAGATCGTCGCCCGCTTGCGGGCGGAGGCCGCGGGACCCGCCCGCAAGGCGGCTGACCTGATCACCACGCGCTCCCCCATCGCCGTCTCGGTCGCGCTGGCGGCGGTGCGCCGCGCGGCCGGGCTGCCGGCGCTGGAAGACGTGCTCGTCCAGGACTATCGGGTTGCGTCGGCCTCGGTGCGCTCCCACGATCTGGTGGAGGGTATCCGCGCGCAGATCATCGACAAAGATCGCAATCCGACGTGGTCGCCGGCCACACTGGCCGACGTCACCGCGGCTGACGTCGAGGCGTATTTCGCGCCGGTCGACGACGACCTGAGTTTCTAGAAAGGCGGTTCGATGACGAACTACGAAACGATCCTCATCGAGCGCGAACAGCGCGTCGGCATCATCACGCTGAACCGGCCGCAGGCGCTGAACGCGCTCAACAGTCAGGTGATGCATGAGGTCACCACGGCGGCAACAGAACTGGATGACGATCGCGGGATCGGCGCGATCATCATCACGGGTTCGGCCAAGGCGTTTGCGGCCGGTGCGGACATCAAGGAGATGGCCGAGCTGACGTTCGCGGACGCATTCGACGCCGACTTCTTCGCCGCCTGGGGCACATTCGCCGCCGTCCGAACCCCGACGATCGCCGCGGTGGCCGGGTACGCCCTCGGCGGCGGGTGCGAGCTGGCGATGATGTGCGACCTGCTGATCGCGGCCGACACCGCCAAGTTCGGCCAGCCCGAGATCACCCTCGGGGTGCTGCCCGGCATGGGCGGCTCTCAACGCCTGACCCGGGCCATCGGCAAGGCCAAGGCCATGGATCTGATTCTCACCGGGCGCACCATCGACGCCGCCGAAGCCGAACGCAGCGGCCTGGTGTCGCGGGTGGTCCCCGCCGCTGACCTCATGACCGAAGCCAAGGCCGTCGCCATCACGATTTCGCAGATGTCGCGGGCGGCGGCCCGGATGGCCAAGGAGGCCGTCAACCGGGCCTTCGAATCCACCCTGGCCGAGGGGCTGCTGTACGAACGCAGGCTGTTCCACTCGACTTTCGCGACCGCCGACCAGTCCGAGGGCATGGCCGCCTTCGTCGAGAAGCGGCCCCCGAACTTCACCCACCGGTAGGGAGCGCGATGAACGAACCGGCCATAGCGACCGGCCCGGCGGATGTCGCCGGGCCGCGGCGAACCGGCAAGCCGTGGTGGGTTCGGCACTACACCTTCACCGGCACCGCCATCGGCCTCGTCTTCGTGTGGTTTTCGCTGACGCCGTCGCTGCTGCCGCGCAGCGCGGTGTTTCAGGGCCTGGTCAGCGGAGTCTCCGGGGCCATCGGTTACGGGCTGGGCGTGTTCGCCGTCTGGCTGATCCGGTTCATGCGCACCACGAATCACAGCCCCCCGGCGCCGCGCTGGGCATGGCGGACGCTGATCCCGGTCGGCGCGGTCGGCATCGTGATCATGGCGATCGGGTTCCACCTCTGGCAGGACGACGTGCGCGACCTCATGCGGGTCGAGCACCTGACGTGGTACGACTACCCCCTGGCCGCCGTGCTGTCGCTGGTGGTGCTGTTCAGCGTGGTCGAAATAGGCCAGGCGATCCGCAAACTCGTCGGGTTCCTGGTGGACAAGCTGGACCGGGTCGCGCCGTTTCGCCTTTCGGTGACGATCGTGGTGGTCCTGCTCATCGCGCTGACGATCGCCCTCCTCAACGGTGTGGTGCTCAAGGTCACGATGCGCACCCTGAACAACATGAGCGCCGCGGCCAACGACGAGATGAGTTCCGACACCGCGCCGCCGAGGACCCCGTTGCGATCGGGTGGCCCGCAGTCACTGGCGTCGTGGGATTCGCTAGGCCGCGAGGGGCGCGTCTTCATCGAGAGCGGCCCGACCGTCGATCAGCTGAGCGCGTTCAACGGCGCGCCGGCCACCGAGCCGATCCGGGCCTACGCCGGGCTGAACTCCGCCGACGGCATCACCGGGGCCGCGGAGCTCGCGGCGCGGGAACTCGAGCGCGAGGGCGGGCTGCAGCGTGCCGTCGTCGCGGTAGGAACCACCACCGGTACCGGGTGGATCAACGAGGCTGAAGCCGACGCGGTCGAGTACATGTTCAACGGCAACACCGCGGTCGTCAGCATGCAGTATTCGTTCCTGCCGAGTGCGCTGTCGTTTCTGGTGGACAAGGAGAACACCCGGCGCGCGAGCCAGGCGCTCTTCGAGGCCGTCGACAGACTCGTCCGGCGAATGCCGGAGGGCAAACGCCCCAAGGTCGTCGTTTTCGGCGAGAGCCTGGGGTCGTTCGGCGGCGAAGCGCCGTTCATGAGCCTCAACAACGTCCTGGCTCGCACCGATGGCGCTCTGTTCAGCGGCCCGACGTTCAACAACACGATCTGGGCCGACCTGACCGCGACCCGCGATGCCGGTTCACCCGAGTCGCTGCCGGTCTACCACGATGGCAGGAATGTCCGGTTCGTCTCCCGGCCAAGTGATTTGGCGAGGCCGGATGCGCTATGGGACCACCCGCGGGTGGTCTACCTGCAGCACGCCTCCGACCCGATCGCCTGGTGGAGCCCCGACCTGCTGTTCGCCAAACCTGACTGGCTGCGCGAGAAGCGAGGCTACGACGTGCTGCCCCAGACCCAGTGGATCCCGGTAGTCACATTCCTTCAAGTCAGCGCGGACATGGCGGTCGCGCAGAAAGTGCCGGCCGGTCACGGCCACGACTACGTCGCCGACGTCGCCGACGGCTGGGCGGCGGTGCTGTCACCGCCCGGTTGGACGCCGGACAAGACCACGAGGCTGCGACCGCTGCTGCGCTCCACCGGCGTGTAGAGAACGCCCGCGCCCGCCAGCGTGCGGTAGCCCCCGACGATGTCGGTGGCCCGGTGCAGACCGATGTCGAGCAGTGCTGCGACCGCGAGGCTCGACGTGAAGCCTTCCGAGCAGAAGATCACCCATTCGACGTCGTCGCCGGTAGCTTCGGGCAGCCGGGCGTCGCTGGTCGGGTCGCAACGCCATTCCAGGACGTTGCGCTCGACGACCAGGGCACCCGGGACCTCCCCCTCGCGAGTTCGCTGCCCCTGCGGCCGGATGTCGACGAGTACCGCTCCCCGCCTCAGCGCGTCGGGAACCTCCTCGGCGAGGAGGCGGCGGTACCGGCGCCGGGCGGCCGTGAGGACAAGATCGATGCGGCTCATGACGGTCCTTCCAGGTGATCGGTCAGTTCGGTGCGCCGACGGCGCAACCTGTCGCCGTGAGTGACCTCGTAGTACGACATCGCGGTCAGCGGCGGCGAATAAGCGTGCACGCTCAGCGTCGGCTCCGGCCTGGCGCTTGCCGAGCCCGGATCGGACTCCGAGACAGTTCGGGGCGCCCACACCACGTCGTGCACCCATCCGAGGGGGAACCCCGCCTGATCGCCCGCTTCAAGTCGACGACGCCGTAATGTCGCTCCGTCCCAACGAAATTCGTTGAGCGATCCGGACAATACGGTCAGCGCGCCCAGCGATCCGGCGTGGTCGTGCAGTTCGGTGGGGCGGCCCGGGACCCAGCTGATGAGCCACACGTCCAGTTCGTCGTCGCCGTGAATGCGGGCAAACGTGCGGCGCAGATCCGGCGGACCGCCCGCGGGCAGCACATGGTCGTAGCGGCCGCTGAGCACCGCGTCGGCCGCCTGGTCGCAGGCATGCAGCAGGTCGGGCACGCGCAGCCGTGTCGGACCGGGGGAAGGCAGATTCAGGGTCCCACTTGGGGGCCCACTCAAGGGTCCAATCAAGGG
>CAZZHX010000022.1:11330-23031 GCA_964653535.1 uncultured Mycobacterium sp.
TCAAGGGTCCAATCAAGGGGAGAGACATCGGCGAGCTCCAGGGGAATGCGAACGGACAGGCGGCGGCAGGTCAGGGCCGACGACACTCGCAGAATCCACAGCGCTCGAACACGGCGCCAGTGTTGCATAGATTGGCAGCATGCACCTGCGTGGTTGTCGGCCCCTGCGGTGGGGCGCGGTCGTGATCGGGGCGGCGTGGTCGGCCGTGGCGTGCTCCCATGAGGTCGCCGGCAACGCGACCCACACCGGCGCGCCGGCGATCCACCCGGGGACCGCGTCGGCGGCGCCGCGCAGCGGCATCGGTGAATCCCCCGCCGGTGTGACGACCAGGGTCGATGTACCCGCGAATTCGACCGAGGAGGAGTACTACCAGGCCTGCCACGCCGCCAAAGAGTGGATGGACGCCCAGCCCAGGACCGGTCAGTCCCTGTTCGAGCCCTACCTGGCGATGGTGCAGGCGTCGCCGTCGGGCACTCGAGGTAGCTGGAACGCCCCATGGGCGGACCTGACTCCGCCGCGCCAATCCGCCGTGATCGTCGCCGCGCGGGCGGCCGCGAACGACGAGTGCGGATAGCGCGCCGGGATTGGAATCACGGGTATCCGAAATGGCAACAAGCTCACCTGGTGCGTCGCGTTCGCGCGGCCCAGCACCGACCCGGGTGGCGCTGGCGCTCGGCAGCGGCGGCGCCCGTGGCTACGCCCACATCGGGGTGATCGAGGCGCTCCGGGCACGCGGCTACGACATCGTCGGCGTCGCCGGATCGTCGATGGGGGCGGTGGTCGGCGGCCTGCACGCGGCGGGGCACCTCGACGAGTTCGCCGAGTGGGCGAAGTCCTTGACGCAACGCACCATTCTGGCCCTGCTCGACCCGTCCATCACCGCCGCCGGGGTGCTGCGGGCCGAGAAGATCCTTGACGCGGTGCGCGACATCCTCGGTCCGGTCGCCATCGAGGATCTGTCCATCCCGTACACCGCGGTGGCGACCGATCTGGTGGCCGGCAAGTCGGTGTGGTTTCAGCGCGGGCCTCTGGACGAGGCGATTCGGGCGTCCATCGCCATTCCGGGGGTGATCGCCCCGCACCAAGTCGGCGGGCGCCTGCTCGCCGACGGCGGCATCCTCGACCCGCTGCCGATGGCCCCTTTGTCGGCCGTCCACGCCGACCTGACCATCGCGGTGAGCCTCAACGGCGGCGAGGCGATCGGCTACCGCGACGCGCAGCCCGGTGCCACCGCCGAGTGGTTGAACCGCATGGTCCGCAGCACCTCCGCCCTGCTCGACACCGCCGCGGCGCGGTCGCTGCTGGACCGGCCCACCGCGCGCGCCGTGCTGAGCAGATTCGGGGCGCCAATGGACCTGGAGCTGGAGTCGGAGTCGGAGTCGGAGTCGGTACCGAAACTGGGCAGCTTCGACGTGATGAATCGGGCGATCGACCTCGCACAGTCGGCGATGGCACGCCACACCCTGGCGGTGTACCCGCCCGACCTGCTCATCGAGGTCCCCCGTTTCACCTGCCGGAGCCTGGAATTCCACCGGGCGGCGGAGGTGATGGCGGTCGGCCGGGAGCTGGCCGACCGGGCCCTGGATGGCCTGGTGGTGGCGCCCGAGATCGGAAGCTGACTACCTACCGGGCTCCCAAGAACCGTGCGACGGCCTCGGATTCCCGGCGGCCCTGGTCGCGTCCGGCGCGGGCCGAGGGGGTACGGCAGCGCGGGTCGAGCGAATGGGAACCGAAGGCCGCGAGCGAGGCATCGTCGGGAACCACCGCGAATGCTGCTCCGGGGAAGGACGACATCTCCTCGACCACGCCGCTCGGTGCCAGCACCACCGCGACCGCGCAGTCCCCCGCCACGGCCAGGTTGACGGAACTGCCCATGCCGCCGTCCATGTGGCGCCGGCCCGCAATGGTCACCAGTGGCCATGCCCCCGGAACCGCGCAACTGGCCATCACCGCGTCGATGAGGTCGACCCCCGAATCCCGTTCGAAGACAACGAGCTCCCCGGAGTCGATGTCGATCGCGGTGAGTCGCGTCACCCGGTCGGGCCAGTCGTGGCAGGGTAGGCGCTGCGCGATCACGTCACGCCGGACGCTGCCGGGGACGGTCTCGGTCGCCGCCGCGACCGCACCGATCCGTCGCAGTTGTTGACGGGTCGTATCCAGGTTCGGGTCACAGGGTTCACTCAATGCGGCCGCGAAGATGTCGGTGAGCTCGTCACGGGTCAAGCGGGGAGCGATCTCGGCCGATGATTCGACGAGCTGGCGTGCATAGAGCTCTTCGAGTGGAACGCCGCTGCCGATCTGTGCGGCCACCGTCGAACCCGCCGAGGTCCCCACCAGCACGTCCGACTCCAGCAACAGCCGTGCCGTCGCCGGCGATTCGTCAGCGAGACCACACAGAATGCCTGTCTCCCAGGCGATTCCGGCGAGTCCGCCACCACCCAGCACGAGGGCCCGTCTCATTGGCACGCCCACTTCCCTTCTTCGCGAGCAGACACTCAGCCCCGGGCCTCGACCACCCGATAAGCGTGCTCGGCGTATCGCGACCGGATGGCTTTCTTGTCGTACTTGCCCACACTCGTGCGCGGGATCTCCTCGACGAACGTCCACCGCTCCGGCAGCCACCAGCGCACCACTTTGTCGGCGAGGAACCCGCGCAGGTCTTCGGCACTGACCGACTCACCGGGCTTGGCGACCACGACCGCGAGTGGTCGCTCCTCCCACCGCTCGTCGGGAACCCCCACCACTGCGGCCTCGAGAACCAGGGGGTGACCGATCAGGCAGTTCTCCAACTCGACCGAGGAGATCCACTCGCCACCGGACTTGATGACGTCCTTGGCGCGGTCGGTCAGCGTGACGAAGCCGCGCTCGTCGATGCGCCCGACGTCGCCCGTGCGCAGCCAACCGGAGTCGAACTTGGAGTCGTCCTGGCTCAGGTAGTACGAGCCGGTGATCCAGGGACCCCGGGCCTCCAACTCGCCCACTGCCACGCCGTCGTTGGGCAGTGCCCGCCCTTCGTCGTCGACGATCCGCATCTCCACGCCACAGATCGGTTGGCCCTGGGTGGCGCGGTAGACCCAGTGCTGATCGGCCGGCGTGTCCGGCGGCGGCCAGGCCATGGAGGCCAGCGGGGAGGTTTCCGTCATGCCCCACAGCTGCCGGATCTGGACGCCGTGGCGTTCCTCGAAGGTCTGCATGAGCGAGACGGGCACCGCCGACCCGCCGCAGACCACCAGGCGCAGCGACGAGATGTCGTGGCCGGGATCCTGCTCGAGGCGGTGCGCGACGTCGTTCCAAATGGTCGGAACCGCACCCGCGATGGTGGGCCGCAGGGTCTCGATCATCCCGATCAGCGAGCGGGCATCCAGATGCCGGTCGGGTAGCACCAGGTCGGCGCCGGCCATCATGGCCGCGTACGGCATCCCCCAGGCGTTGGCGTGGAACATCGGCACGATCGGCAGCACGCTGTCGGTGGCCCCTACGCCGACGCCGTTGGCCGTACAGTTCCCCATAGCGTGCAGAAAGCTGGAACGGTGGCTGTAAACAACACCTTTGGGGTTGCCGGTGGTGCCGCTGGTGTAGCACATCGCGGCGGCGGAGTTCTCGTCGATGCGCGGCCAGTCGAATTCGGCGGATTCTCCGGCGATCACGTCGGCGTAGTGCAGCACGTTCTTGCCCGACTCCCGCAAGGCGTCCTCGCCGCCGGCTGCGCCGACCAGAACCACCGTGTGCACCGTCGTGAGTTGGCCCAGTACCGGCGCAAACAATCCGGCCAGTGACGAGTCGACCAGGACGACCTGATCCTCGGCTTCGTTGGCGACGTAGGCGATCTGCTCGGGGAAGAGGCGGATGTTGAGGGTGTGCAACACGGCGCCCATCGAGGGCACCGCCAGATACGCCGCGAGGTGCTCGGCGTTGTTCCACATGAACGTCGCCACCCGCTGATCGCCGGTAATGCCGATGCTGCGCAACGCGTTTGCCAGGCGCGCGGCCTCTGCGAACAGTTCGCGGTAGGTGCTGCGCCGGTAGCCGTGCCCGGTGGCGGTGGTGACGGTGCGCGGCCCGTGGATACCGCAGCCGTGCCGCATGATCGCGGCGACGGTCAAGGGGAAGTCCTGCATCGTGCTGTCCATCGAACTAGCCTCTTTTCGTCTGCTCGGGCGCGTCGGGGGAGTCAGCGGCCCTTGTCGCGGACCTTGTCGCGGACCTTGTCGCGGACCTTGTAGGTGGAGGGCCACGACTTGCGGGACTCGTCTCCGGTGAGGGGCGTCCCCATCCCCCCGACCTTCACGTTGTAAACCTCTTTGCCGGGACCGACTTCACGGTTGGCGTGTTCCCGGGCGAGGTAGTACAGCTCGTCGATGGTGGCCTCGTCGTAGGCGACGAAGGAGGTCTCCCGGACGACATCGTCGATGCCGGCCAGCATACGGCCGGGCAGATACCCCGACGCCAGCGCCGTCAACCCCAGCGCCGCGAACGGGACAACCCAGGAGCAGACGACGGCCAGCGGGGTCGTGGCGGCGCCGCCCACGATCGGCGGGATCGTCGACGACACCGTCATGACGGCGAACGTCGCAACCCAGATCCGCGTCAGCGTGGCAACGAGCCGTTCGAACAGTGGGGTCTTGACCACGTCGGTGGGTTGTCCGGCAGCGGCCCATGCACGCACGAACGGCCGGCCGGTCATCGCGCTGACGAGGGTCACCATGAAGACCCCCGCGATGCTGACGGGCAGGATCCACCTCGTCAGGAACGAGTCACTGAGCGTCCACGTCAGCACCGCGACGACAGAAAAAGTTGCGACGGCTCCGATCTCCAGCGTCCGCCCCGGCTTGCCCGTGGCGGTCCCGATGGCCGCGCCGGCGACAGCGATCGCCAGCCCTACCAGTGCGGCAAGCAGGTGGGGAACGTGGCCGACGAGGATCCAATAGACGATCCACGGCGTCAGACCGGACAACATGCCCACGACCGGTCAGTGTAGGAGTGACGCCGGGCGGATTCCGACAGCACCGCTATTCCCTGGCATCCTCGTGGTCATGGATAACACAACGACCGGCCGCGGACCCGTCAAGGCGCTGGTGGCGGTCACCTTTGCGGCGATGATCACGATGAACGTTCTCGCCAACGCGCTGCCACTGAACGGGCGCACCACCGGCGGGGTGTCGGACTCCTACCCGAGCCTGTTCACCCCGGCCGGGGTGACCTTTGCCATTTGGAGCCTGATTTACCTGCTCCTGGGCGCCCATGTCCTCTACCAGCTGGGCCTGTTTCGGGACGGTCCCGAGACGCCGCGGGAGGCGGCTCTGCTCAACCGGATCGGCGTGCTCTTCGCGATCTCGTCGCTGGCCAACACCGCCTGGGTGTTCGTGTGGCATTACGACCACATTGCGCTGTCGGCGGTGCTGATCACGGTCATCCTGGTGTGCCTCGCGCTGATCGTCGTCACGCTGCGCGGCGCCGATCTTGTTGGGCGCCAACGACGGCTGGTCGGGTGGCCGTTCAGCGTCTACTTCGGCTGGATCACCGTGGCGACCGTCGCCAACATCACCGTTCTGCTGGTCAGCCGCCGATGGGACGGTCTAGGTCTGGCAGAGTCCACGTGGGCCGTGATCATCGTGGGCGTCGCGATGGCGATCGGCACGTTCACCATGGTGCGCAACCGCGATGCGGCCTACGGCTGGGTGCTCATCTGGGCGTTTTCCGGAATCCTGCTCCGGCAGATCTCGGCGGGCGGTCTGGGCGGGCGTTACCCGCAGATCATCGCCGCGGTGGTCGTGTCGCTGGCCGTCTTCCTGCTCGGTGAGGTGCTGATCCTGCGCAGTCGCACTCCACGGGCACCCAGGCGCAGAGAGTGACCGTCGACAATCCGTTCTGGGACGCCGTCAAGGATCACGTCGAACCGGACAGCCTCCGGGCCACACCGGTGGTCGGCGAATTCCGTCTTGACCAATCCGTGGCAGAGAGCGTGGCCCGGGTACCGAACCGGCAGAGACTGGTCAGGAAATACTGCTGGACCATCCCCGACCCCGATACCGTGGCGTTCGGGGCGCGCCACGCCCACGGCGGCCTGTCGATCCGCTTGCCGGCACGGGTTATTGGGCCTATCTGCTGACGCAGGTGGGTGTCGATGTCGTCTGCTACGACCTCAACCCGGGCGCAACGTTGCTGACCAATGGTTGGCATGGCGAAGACCTCTACGCCGAGGTCTGCGTCAAGGACTGCGCCGAGGCGGCGGCGCTGTACCCCGACCGGACGCTGCTGCTGTCCTGGCCGCCCCACGGCCAAGATGCCGGCGCGCGGACCTTGACGAGCTACGCAGGACATCGGGTCATCTACATCGGTGACGGCCGCGACACCGCCGACTCACAGATGCACGGGATTCTCGACGCGGAGTGGGTCGAGGTCGATGCCCGGCAGCCGGTTCAATGGTGGGGTATCGACGACCGGGTCGGGGTGTACGAACGCGCCTGAGGGCCGGACCTGAGAACTCAAGCCCGGCAGAGTATTTCGCCATGGGGTATCGACAACCAGCCGTCCGGGGCCGCAGCCCAGGCCCGCCACGCCGTGGCGATCTCCTCCAGTTGCGCGGGAGTGGCAAGCCCCAACGCCAACATTTCACGCGCGACACCCGAATTCAGAATCCGGTCGGCCCACATCGCACCCCACCATCCGCGGGTCGCGGGGGTCGCATAGCACCAGACGCTGGCCGTCGGCGTGACGCCGCCGAAGCCGGCCTCGAGGGCCCAGGACAGCAGTCGCCTGCCCGCATCCGGTTCGCCGCGGTTGGCTCGCGCTGCCTTCCCGTAGAGGTCCCGCCAGAGGTCCAGGGCCGGCAGGCGCGGGTGCCAGATGAACCCGCCGTAGTCGGCGTCGCGCGCCGCCACGATTCCGCCCGGCCGGCACACCCGCCTCATCTCCCGCAACGCCTGCACCGGATCGGCGACGTGCTGCAGCACCTGGTGGGCATGGACGACGTCGAACGCGTCGTCGGGACAATCGAGCGCATGCACGTCAGCCCTGACGAAAGAGACATTCGACGCGGTGCGCCGCGCGGCTTCGGCGCGGGCCGCATCGAGGACACCATCGAAGAGGTCGATCGCGGTCACTGGCCCAGGCGCGACCAGCGCGGCGAGGTCGGCGGTGATGGAACCGGGACCGCATCCGACGTCGAGCAGGGACAACCCGGGCTTCAGGTGGGGCAGTAGGTAGGCCGCGGAGTCGCCCGCGGTGCGACGCTGTTGACCGCGCACCACCGATTCGTCTCGGTCGGGCGCGGGAACGGCCGGGCCGTCATCGTTCACCCCGACACCTCCCGAACCGCCCCTGAAGGCCGTGCCCCAGTCGGACTCGAACCGAAGCGGATTAAGAGTGTCACTCATCGCGTTTTGCGGATCAAGCTGCGCCGGGCGTGCGGGGAGATGAGCGGTCTGATCCTTCCCGGTCGCGGTGCGATACATTCGGGACGGGACGCCAACGAGTTCGGCGGACGCCGATCTCGACGATATTGCCGGGTAAATTCAGCCGTTAAACCCGATACTCCAGCGCAGGAGCAACCCAGCGCAGGAGCAACCCAGCGCAGGAGCAACAATGTCGCAGCCGCAGGTCAACCCGCTCACGGCCCGCCGGGCGATGGTCGCCGCGTCCGCAGGCAACATCGTGGAGTGGTACGACTGGAGCGTCTACGCGACCTTCGCGTTCTACTTCTCGAGGCAATTCTTCCCCGGCGGCACCGCGAGCACGGCACTGATCTCTACGTTCGCGGTGTTCGCCGTCGGCTTCATCGCCCGCCCATTGGGCAGCGTGACGTTGGGCCGAATCACCGATCGGGCCGGCCGCAAGACCAGCCTGGCGATCAGCGTGACGATCGTTGCGATGGCCAGCGTGCTGATCGGGGTGGCTCCGACCGCGGCCACAATCGGAACCTGGGCAGCCGTTTGGCTGGTTGCGATGCGTCTGGCACAAGGCATTGCGCTCGGCGCAGAAACCAGCGCCGCCGTCTCGTTCATGACCGAGAGCGCACCACACGGCCGGCGCGGCGTTTTGGTGTCGCTGTACTCGGCGACGGTGTCCCTTGGGACCTTGCTGGGCGCATTTTTCGCGCTGATCTTGACTTCGGTCTTGACCGAGGACCAGATGAGAAATTTCGGTTGGCGTATCCCGTTTCTACTCGGCGGCGTCCTGGGCCTGATTGCTTTGCTGGTGCGTCGGCAAGCAGTGGAGACGCTGCAGGCGGAGCACGCCGGCATTGCGCATCCGGTCCGAACCCTGTGGACCCAGCACCGCCGACTGGCGATTGAGACCGTCGTTCTGGGTGCAGCGGTGGCACTGCCCTTCTTCGTAACCGTCACCGGTTTTCCGGCGATCGTAGAACTGTTGGGCGCAAACACCAGCGAGGCCTTTGGCGCCAATATCCTCGGATTGGTCGTCTACGGCGTGCTCACGATGGTGTTCGGCGCCCTCAGCGACCGCATCGGTCGGCGTCCCGTACTTCTGACGGGATCCATGGCATCGCTGGCGTTGTGCATTCCAGGGGTCGCCTTGTTGTGGGATCCAACCGATTCCTGGCGCGTGTACCTTGCTCAGTTACTGGTGGTTGTGCCCTTGTCGGCGATGAGTGCCACGGTCTCGGTGTCGTTGATGGAGCGGTATCCGCCGGCGTTGCGCGGCAGCGCCTACGGACTGTTCTGGGCCCTCTCAATGGCGATCTTCGGCGGCACGGGGCCGATGATCGCCACCTGGCTGGCTCAACGGAGCATCACCTTCACCATGACGCCCTACTTCATGATCGGCTTTGCCGGCGCGAGTGTCGTGGCACTGCGCATGAAGGAGACCGCGTTCGACCCGCTGCGCCAATGACAACGCCCAACTCTGCATCGGGTCCACCGCTGAATCAGGTTCCACCGCTGCATTGGGGCCCAGCGATCCATTGGGAATCTGCGGGCCGCCGGTCACGGCCCGGAACCTGACCTCCCCCGTGCCCCCAGTCGGACTCGAACCGACACTGGACGGATTTTAAGTCCGCTGCCTCTGCCAATTGGGCTATGGGGGCCCGGCGGCGAATCTAACCCGTGCCGAATTTCCCAGGTGCATCGGAGCCGCGCTTGTCCTATGGTGCGCCGCCCGCCCGCCGGCGCCAGCTTTTCCGGCCGGACTAGACAGGACCAGACAGGACCGGACAGGACCGGACAGGACCGGAGATGACGGCGTTGTATCGCCCGACAGGAACTTGTTAAATCGGGGCACGCTGGCGTTAAGACATCGTAAATGCCTCTCGACCTGGCTATTTCCAGTAGCAAAGCTGTAGGCGTGAGCCACTAGCCTTACGCCAACCCGCCGGGCCGACCCAGCAGCCCGCGGGACCACCCACCGGATAGCGGTCGGCAGTGTCACGACTACGAGGAGCAACAGATGTCCATTCTGACAGCAATCCCTGAAGAATTGCTGGCCGCAGCGGCGCAGCTCGCGGGGGTCGGCAGCTCGCTGACGGCGCAGAACGCGGGGGCCGCGGCACCGACTACCACCATCGCTCCGGCGGCCGCCGACCAGGTGTCGGCCCTGCAGGCGGCGCTCTTCTCGAGCTACGGCACGCTCTACCAGCAGATCGCCGCGGAAGCCGAGACGATGCAGCAGCAGTTCCTGCAGAACCTGGGACTCAGCAGCGGCAACTACGCCGCCGCTGAAGCCACCAACGTGGCCCAGTCCGCGCCCGTGGATCAGTTCTCCACGTTCGTCGACGGCATCGCGACTTTCCTCGGTGGCCCCACCACCAGCGTCGGAGGGAACCCTTTCAGCCCGTCCGGCAACTCAGCTAACGTCGTCAGCTACGAGATCGGGAACTGGGCATCGGCCGCATCGAACTGCCTCGGTATGGCCGGTGGTGGCCTCGTTCCCTCCGACGCGTGGCCGACGGCGGCCGGTGACGCGGCCGCCGCAGGCGCGGATGCCGCCGGCGCCGCCGCAGCCGTGGACATGGTCACGCCGACAAGCGGCCTGGGCGCGATGTCCATGATGCCTATGGCCGGTGTGGGCCAGGCGACCATGGTCAGTTCGTTGACGTCGGCGCCGAGTTGGGCCAGCCCGCTCAACGCGCTTCCAGGCACGACCAACGCGGCGGTCCAGACCGTCGGCTGGACCAGCCCGATGGCGACGCAGACCGGTGCCCCGGTGACTGCGTTGCCCGGCATGCCCGGAGCCGGCGCGGCTGCGAAGGGATCCGCCATGGGCGCACCGCGCTACGGCGTCAAGCCCGTCGTCATGCCGAAACCGACGGCCGTCTGAGCATCAGCACCCTGGCGATCCCCCTAAGCGAACCCCCTAGCGACACGAGGACGGAATACGGACATGGTTTTAGATTTCGCAGCTCTGCCCCCCGAGGTCAACTCAGGGCTCATGTACGCCGGAGCCGGCGCAGGACCGCTGATGGCGGCCGCGGGGGCCTGGAACAACCTGGCCGCCGAGTTGGCCACTACGGCGACATCCTGGGAGTCGATCGTCTCGACACTGACCACCGAGCAGTGGACGGGTGTCGGGTCGACGGCGGCGGCAGCGGCGGCCCAGCCCTATGTGGAGTGGCTGAGTCGGACCGCCGCGGCAGCCGAGCAAGCGGCCGCGCAGGCGTCGGCGTCTGCGGCTGCCTATGAGGCGGCCTTCACGGCGACGGTGCCGCCGCCGGTGGTGGCCGCCAACAGGTCACTGGTCACGGCGCTGATGGCGACCAACTTCCTGGGCATCAACACGCCGGCCATCATGGCCGCCGAGGCCCAGTATGCCGAGATGTGGGTCCAGGACGCCGTCGCGATGTACGGCTACTCGGCGGCCTCGGTGGCCGCTGCCGCTCTGCAGCCGTTGACGCCGGCATCGCCGACCACCAACCCGGCTGCCGCGGGCCTGCAGCCCGCCGCGGCTACCAGTGCTGCGTCAACGCCCATCCAGGACGCCGTCGTTAGCTTCCTCCAAAGCCCGGAGACCTTCGGCACCCAGATTTTTGCCGCACTGTCCCCAAATGTTCAAACACTCCTGACCACCTACGACGGCTTTATCGGCACGCTTTTCAACTTCAATGCCATCCAGCAGGTCGGCGTCACGGCGGCGTGGTGGGTCGGCATCACCATCCCGACCGCGGTGTCCTACATCCACACCGCGGCGGCCGCCTACGGCGCCCCCGCCGCCGCCGCCGCCGGTGCGGCCGCCGACGCCGCCGCCGCCGCCGAGGGGGCGCTTGCGGGTTCGGTGACGCCGGTCGGCTTAGGCGGGGCGTTGACAGCCGGCCTCGGCGAGGCGTCTGCGGTCGGCGGCCTGTCGGTGCCGGCCAGCTGGTCGTCGGCCGCGCCGGTGACGTTGGCGTCGTCGGCCGCTCCGCTCGAGGGCTCGGGCTGGACCGTTCCCGAGGAAAGCGGCGTGGTGGTGCCGGGCATGCCGGGGATGATGGGTGCCGCGAAGGCATCCGGCGCATTCGCCGCCCCGCGCTACGGCTTTAAACCGACCGTCATGCCCAAACAGGTCCTCGTCTGACGCGGAGAAAAAGAAAAAGGGTCAAATTACCGATTTGGGGGTGGCAACTGACTGGAGGCCGTAGTGTAACGGTCATGCGGCTAACACCGCATAGTTCGACACCAAGACTTCGACAGGGCTCCCAGAGAGCTCCAAGATAAGGAGATAGGCAACATGGCAATCCGCTTTATGACTGACCCGCACGAGATGCGGG
>CAZZHX010000023.1:0-22793 GCA_964653535.1 uncultured Mycobacterium sp.
CGATCCCGGCGGCCATGCGGGTCAGCGCGGCCGGGACGATCACGTTGCACGTGATGCCATGTGCGGCGCCTTCGAGCGCCGCGACGTTGGACAGCCCGATCACGCCGGCCTTGGCGGCGGCGTAGTTGGCCACGCCGTGGTTTCCGTACAGGCCGCCGATCGACGACGTGAGCACGATGCGTCCGTAGCCGGCTTCGCACATGATCGGGAAGGCGGGCCGCACCACGTGGAACGCGCCACGCAGGTGCACGTCGAGGACGGCGTCGAAGTCGTCATGGCTCATCTGCATGAGCGAACCGCGACGGACGTTGCCGGCGTTGTGAATCAGGATGTCGAGCCGGCCGTAGCGCTCCAGCGCGGTCCCGATGATCGCGATACCGCCGTCGTCAGTGGCAACCGATGCAGTACATGCGACGGCTTCGCCACCTTCCGAACGGATTTCGTCCACCACCTGCTCGGCCGGGCCCGCGTCGGCGCCCTCGCCGGTGAGGCCGCCGCCCGAATCGTTGACGACGACCTTCGCCCCGCGCGAGGCCAGCAGCCGGGCGTAGGCGCGACCCAACCCGCGGCCGGCACCGGTGATGACGGCGACCCGGTCGTCGAATCGCAGTGTTGACTTCTCGGTCATAGGCCTAAATCCAGGCCTTCCAAGTCGCCCTTGTCGCGCCACGCGCGCAGCAGGTCCTCGAAGGCGTAGAAGCCGGGCGCGTAGGGCTCGCCGAGGTGCGACCGGATGCCCTCCCCTTCGGCGGCGCCGGCGCCACCGCCCTCGTTGTTGTAGTAGCCGGGCGTGCACTCGGCGTCGAACGCCGAGTTGTCGATCGCGGTGTCGCGGACCGTCGCGCACCACTCGTCCTGGGCTTGCTGGCTGGGTTCCACCGTGGCGGCGCCCCGCGCGAGTGCTTCAGCGATGACGTAGGCGATGTGCTCGCCCTGCAGCTCGTAGTTCGCGGCGATGTTGGCCGAGATCCCGACTTGGGTAAACCCGGTGTGGAACTGGTTCGGGAAGCCGCGGGTGGTCATGCCGTGCAGCGTCGTGTATCCGTCGCGCCAATGGTCGAACAGCGACACGCGATCGCGGCCCTCGATCGTCTCGATCGAATAGCGGCGGCTGATCTCGGTGGTGATCTCGAATCCGCTGGCATAGATGATGCAGTCGACCTCGTACTCGGTGCCGTTGGCGACCAGACCCTTCGCGGTGGCCCGCTCGACACCCTTGCTCGACGACACGTCAACCAGGGTCACATTGGGCCGGTTGAACGCCGCCAGGTAGTCGTCGTTGGAGCAGGGCCGCTTGCACAGGAACCGGTAGTACGGCTTGAGCGACTCGGCGGTCGCGGCGTCGGCCACGACGGCATCGACGCGGCGCCGCAGCCGCTCCATGATCTTGTAGTCTTCCTCTTCCCGGATCGCCATGAACTGCTCAGGCGTCATCGACGCAGGATCGTCGAGGGCGAGCACCCGCGCCGCGGTGTTGCGTCCGAGCTCAGTCCAGAAGTCGCACACCAGATCCGGCTGGCCCAGCGCCATGCCCTCGAACGTCCACGCGTGGAAGTTGCGCTGACGCTCCCGCTGCCAGCCCGGGGCAAGAGTCTTCACCCAGTCGGGATCGGTCGGAGAATTGTTGCGCGCGTCGACGGTGGACGGGGTCCGCTGAAAGACGTACAGGTGCTGGGCGTGGCGGGCGAGATACGGCACTATCTGGATCGCGGTGGCGCCGGTGCCGACCACCGCGACGCGCTTGTCGGCCAGCTTGTCCAGCCTGCCGGTTGTGTCGGCGCCGGTGTAGTCCCCTCCGGTATAGGTGTAGTCCCACCGCGACGAGTGGAAACTGTGTCCCCGGAAGTCCGTGAGACCGGGGATACCCGGCAGCTTCGGGCGGTGGAACGGCCCCGACGCCATCACCACGAACCGGGCGCGGATATCGTCGCCGCGGTTGGTGCCGATCCGCCACCGGTTGATCTCCTCATCCCAGCGCAGGTGGCGCACCTGGGTGGAGAAGATCGCCGTGTCGTAGAGGCCGAAATGCCGACCGATGTTGCGGCAGTGCTCGAAGATCTCGGCACCGTCGGCGAACTTCTTCGACGGCATGAAGTCGAGCTCTTCGAGCATCGGTATGTAGCAGTAGGACTCGTTGTCGCATTGGATCCCGGGATAGCGGTTCCAGTACCAGACGCCCCCGAAGTCCCCGCCCAGTTCGATGATCCGGACGTCCGCGACGCCCGCCTTTTTCAGGTGGGCGCCCGTCAGCAGGCCCCCGAAGCCGCCGCCGAGGACCGCGACGTCGATGTCCTCGACAATCGGATCGCGCGGCGCAACCGGCGTGTGGGGGTCGGTCTCGTAATAGCCGGCGAAGTCGTCCTCCAGTTCGATGTACTGGCGGGAACCTTCCTCGCGCAACCGCTTCGCCCGCTCGTGCCGGTATTTCTCGCGCAGCGCAGGGATGTCGACGTCATCGGGCGTCTGTGTCGGCCCGCACGCTTTGTCATTCTGCGTCATACGGCCGTCATTCCTCGCCCGACAGGTCGCGGGGCGCCCCGGTACCCATGTACCGGGACAGTTGGTAGTGCAGGTTGACGGTGCTGCGTTCCCGATACGGGTTGGGCCTGGTGCCGGGGAAGCCGAGGGATTTCATGCCCTGCTGCACGGCGGCCATGTTGGAGAAGTCCTGGGGCAGGACCGACCGCCACCGTGAGTCGCCGACCGGTGTGTGCTCCCATTCCGTCTGGGGCTCTTGGCCCTTCGGGAATAATTCGAGCACCGCTGCCTCGAAGATGCACTTGTCGGGGTTGTAGCTGGGGTGCGGCCGCGCGCTGTAACACAGCGCGCTGGTCAGGCCCTGCCCGATCTGATGGTTGGGGAAGATCTGCCACGCGGTGCCGGCCTGCCCGAGGATGTCGGCGGGGATCGTCGGCCAGATCACGCCGCGGGCCTCGTCGTCGCGGCGCGCTGAGGCCAGCCAGTGCTCGAGGACCTTGTCGGCCGGTGTCCCCTCGGGCAGCTCGTCGACCAACCGCTTGGCGGCGTCCACCAGCGTCTGGGTGGTGGTGGCGTTCGTCTCCTCCATCGTGTACATCTGCATCTCCGCGGTGGACACCCGCGGGTCGGCGCCCGTGCCGAGGCGGATCTTGGACCGGGTGGCCGCCATGTCCTCCGGGGCGTCGTAGCCGATGTTGCTGTGCCTGCCCTGCGCTTTGGCCCATCCCTTGAATTCGCCGAACCTGTTGAACTCCGGGTGCGTCGTGTAGACGTGGTAGGTCTCGTTGAACGCCTCCATCGCGACTTTCCAGTTGCAGTCGAAATGCAGCCACTTGCGCCACTTGTAGCGCATGTTCTCCAGGCCGAAGGCGTCGAGGATCTTCGCAGCGGGGAACAGATAATCGGCCAGTGGCTCGCTGTCGGGATCCATGGTGATCCACAGCCAGCCGCCCCAGGTGTCGACACGCACCGGCCTCAGATGCGTGTTGGCCTCAGTGAGTGCGCCCTGCCAGTCGTCCTGCTCGCGGATGTGTGTGCACGCGCCGTCCAGACCGTACGTCCAGCCGTGGAACCCGCAGACGAACGACTTGCGGGCGCGGCCGCACGCGTTCCTCGCGCCCTCCGGGGTGTCGACCAGTCGGCGTCCGCGGTGCATGCACACGTTGTGATGAGCCGCGAACTCGTTCACGCCGGTGCGCACCACGATGATCGAGTCGTCGAGGATGTCGTAGGTGAGGTAGCTGCCGACCTCGGGCAGGTCTTCGACACGGCCCGCCTGCTGCCACACTGCGCGCCACAGCTTGTCGCGTTCGGCACGGGCGTAGTCCTCACTGACGTAGGCCTCGACACCAATGGTCATCGGTTGCGACAGTGCCTCGCCCACAACATTATTCGCATCCATCACATCCTCCTGATCGCCGCGCGGAAGGATTCGTCTTTGAGGAACACCGAAGTATTGTCGTCGGCCAGATGGCTCCACTTGAGGTCGAGCCCACCGTCGACGAGCAGCGTCTGGCCGGTGACGTAGCTCGACAGCTCCGAGAGCAGGAACATGATCGCGCCCGCCTGTTCCTCGGGCCGCCCGCGCCTGCCCATCGCGATCGCGCGCCGATCTCGATCCGAGTCATCCTCGACGTAAGTCCGCGAGGCCGCGGTCTCGGTGACGCCGGGAGCCACGGCATTGACCCGGATGCCGGACGGTGCCAGCTCGAGCGCCATGGTGCGGGTCATTGCCGCGATCGCGGCCTTGGCGGTCCCGTAGGCGATGTGGAACGGGGCGGTATTCATACCGCTGACCGAGGAGATCGAGACGATCGACCCGGGCTGCCGGCAGGCGACGAGTTCGGCCGCGACGGCCCGGCTCATGAAGAACGCCGTCTCGAGGTTGTCGGTGAAGATCGTGCGCCAGTCGCCGCGCGTCACCCGGGTCGACGGCATCCACGTCGACGGCGCGGCACCGCCGGCAACGTTGACCAGACCGTACAGCTGGCCATCGCCGGAATGAACAGCGCCCCGCACCCGATCGATCACCGCGGCGATCCCCTCATCGGTCGACGCATCGGCGGCCACCGGCACGACGGCGAGCCCCTGGTCCGCCAAGGGGCCGACGTGCTCGTCGAGGTTGTCCTGTGAGCGGCTCACCGCGATCACCGTGGCTCCCGCCCGCGCGGCCATCGCCGTGACTGTCGTGCCGATGCCGCCACCGCCGGCACCGGACACCACCACGATGCGACCGCGGAGCCCCCAGAGATCGCCGCGATCCTCGAGATCCTCCATGACCTGCTTTCAGCGTCGCATCTTGTCCGGACAACAAATCATGTTCTTTGCCTGCGAGAACACTATTCCCACCGCCGCAGTCGGCTGTCAAGATTACGGCGAAGCCACGGTGGCGCTATTGTCTGGACATGTCCACGTCCCGGGCAGCGTCGTCGTCCGGCGCCCGACCCCACGTCGCGCCGGGCTGGCGACTCGAGCGAGTGACCGCCCCCAGCCGCCTGTTCGGCGCCAATGGCCTACGAACGGGCCCGGACGGTCGCGTGTACATCGCGCAGGTGACCGGCAGCCAGATCAGCGCATTCGATCCCCGCTCCGGTGAACTGGGCACCGTGAGCCCCCAGGGTGGCGACATCGTGGCGCCTGACGACGTCGCGTTTGACTCCCACGGCAACCTCTACGCCACCGAGGTCATGGACGGGCGGGTCAGCGTGCTCGACACCGTGGGACGCACCCGCGTGCTGCGCGACGATGTTCCCTCCGCCAACGGCATCACCGTCCATCGCGACCGGGTGTTCATCGGCGAGTGCCGCGAGGGTGGCCGCCTGCTCGAACTCGACCCGGCCGGCGGGCCGCCCCGGGTGATCCTGACGGACGTGCCCTCACCGAACGCCATGGAGGTCGGCCCCGACGGCCTGCTCTACTTCCCGGTGATGGGCGCCAACGCTATCTGGCGCATTGACCCCAACGGCGGCGAGCCCGACTGTGTCGCAACCGATCTCGGTGTGCCCGACTCGGTCAAGTTCGACTCGCGGGGCCACATCGTCTCGACACAGGTCGCGAGCGGGCAGGTGCTGAGTATCGACCCCCGCAGCGGCGAGCGGCGTGTGCTGGCGCAGCTGAGTCCGGGGCTGGACAACTGCACCTTCGTCGGCGACCGGCTGCTGGTCTCCAGCTTCACCGGCGAGATCACCGAGATAGCTCCGGACGGTACGACGGCCACGGTGCTACCCGGCGGGCTCAACTGGCCGCTGGATCTGACGGTGGGCGACGACGGGCGGCTCTACGTCGCCGACGGCACGTTCTTCTATGCGGCGCAGCCCGACGGTTCGTTGCAGACCGTCGGAATGTTGTTCAGCCCCGGCTATCCCGGTTTCGTGCGCGGTGTGGTGTCAAGCGGGCCAGGCGAATTCGTCGTCACCACCTCCGGCGGCCAGCTCGCCCGCTACCGGCCGGCGGCGGGCGACACCGAGGTACTGGCCGATGGTTACGATCAGCTCTACGGCGTCGCCCTCGGTTCGGCCGGTGTGGTCTTCGCCGAGTTCGGCACCGGGCGCGTGTTGTCGTGGCGGTCGGGCCGGGTCGAGACGCTGGCGACGGGCCTGCACGGGCCGGTCGGCATCGCGGTCGATGACGGCGGGGCACCCCTGGTGGCAGAGTCCGGCGCAGGCAGGGTGGTCAGGCTCACCGGATCGTCCGTCGACACCATCGATGTCGTGGTCGCCGATCTGCACCGCCCGCAGGGTATCTGCGTCCACGATCGCGTGCTCTACATTGTCGACGCCGGGGCCGGCGAGGTGCTCCGCGTCGACCCGGGCACCACGGCCCCGCAGACGATCGCCTCCGGCTTGCCGATCGGGCCGCCCCCAGGCGTGGTGCCCAAGCCGCTGAAGGGGATGCCACCGTTTTCCGGGCCGCAGGGCCCGTTCGCCGGCATCGCCGCCGCCCCCGACGGGACGCTCTACATCTCGGCGGACGGCGACGGCAGCGTCCTGGCGTTGCGGCCCGAGCGGGAACGCCGCTGATGTCCGCGACCCTGTCCGGTGAGCACCGCTACCTGCAGATCGCACGCACGCTACGCAAGGAGATCGTTGACGGGGTGTATCCCGTGGGCTCGCGACTGCCGACCGAGCACCAACTGTGTGAGCGATTCGCGGTGAGCCGCTACACCGTGCGAGAAGCGCTGCGTCGACTACGCGAGGACAACCTCGTCACCTCACGTCCGCGGGCCGGCACCCGCGTGGTTTCCGGACCGACCTCGAGGTCCTATGCGCAGGACGTGTTGTCGATCGACGACCTACTCGCCTTCGCGGCCGGGGCGCAACTGACCATCGAATCCAATGAAATGGTAACCCTCGACGACGAAGTCGCCGCCCGGACCGGCCTGCAGGTCGGCGAGGAGTGGCTGTCGGTGCGCGGGTACCGGCAGGCCGACGGCGCGTCGGCGCCCCTGTGTCGCGCTGAGTACTACATCAATCGCAGATTCGCCGCGGTGGGCCGACTGCTGGAACGCCACGTCGGCCCGATTTTCCCGTTGATCGAGGATCTCTTCGGGGTGAGCATCGCCGAGTTGCAGCAAGAAATCACCGCGGTGCTCGAGCCCGGGACGCCCGCGCTGCAGATTCAGCGCACCTATACAACCTCCGATGGCGAGATCGCCCAGGTTACGGTCAACACCCACCTGTCCAGCTTCCGGTACGCGATGACCCTGCGTCGCGTGGGCGACTAGGCGACGCGCGGTGACGTACCGGGTCCGCCACGACCCTGCACTCGCGGCCGAGGCCTACCGGCGCGGGCTGTGGGTCGACACCACCCTGGCCGACGCACTGCACACCGCCGCGGAGATCTCGCCTGCGCGAACGGTCCTAGTGGACGGGGACGTCCGGATCGACTGCGCGACGCTCAATGCCGACGCCAAACGGCTGGCGACCGCCTTGGCAGGCCGCCTGCCCAGGGGCAGCGTGGTGTCGTTCATGCTGCCGAACTGGCACGAGGCCGCCGTCATCTATCTGGCCGCCACGCTGGCCGGGATGGTGGTGAACCCGATCCTGCCGTCTCTGCGGGAACACGATCTGCGTTTCATTCTCGACGACGCCGAGGCCCGGATCATTTTCGTTCCCAGCAGCTTCGGCGGCCATGACTACTCGGCGATGCTGGACGCCGTGACCGGGCCCATGGATCCGGCCCCCGAGGTGGTCGCGCTGCGCGGCGACGCCGGCGCGCACACGCCATACCCGCAGCTGCTGGGCCGTCAGCCGGATCCGGCCGCGTTCCCCGCCCTGGATCCCGACGCAGTGCGGATGATTCTCTACACGTCCGGCACCACGGCTCGCTCCAAAGGCGTTCTGCACAGCCATAATTCGATACATGCGTTGATCCGCCAGATCCACGACCACTGGGCCGTCGAACCCGGCGACACGTTCCTGGTCCCGTCGCCGATCGCCCACATCGGCGGCTCGATCTACGCCTTCGAGTGCCCGCTACTGCTGGGCACCGCCGCAGTGCTCATGGACCGGTGGGATCCGGCGGCGGCCGTCGCGCTCATGAACGACGAACGGTGCACCCATATGGCGGGGGCGACGCCTTTTCTGCAGCAGCTGCTGTCCGCCGCCGAGCGCGCCGATACCCGCCTGCCCGATCTAAAGGTGTTCATCTGCGGCGGCGCCTCGGTGGCGCCATCGCTGATCCGCCGCGCCGCAGGCTATTTCGACCGGGCAGTGGTCACCCGGGTGTACGGGTGTACGGAAGTGCCGGTGACGACCGTCGGTGCGCCCCGCCCCGACGAGGCCGACCGCGCCGCAACCACCGACGGGCGCCCCGGTATCGCCGAGGTGACGCTCGCCGCGCACGACGCCGCGCCCGACGGTGACGGTGAGATCTGTGTGCGCGGCCCGCAGATGCTGCTCGGGTACCGGCATCCCGAGGACAACGCGTTCGATGCGGCGGGTTTTTTCCGCACCGGCGACCTGGGGCGCTGGTCCGACGGCTACCTCGTGGTGACCGGCCGCGCCAAGGACGTCATCGTCCGCAACGGGGAGAACATTTCGGCCAAAGAGGTCGAGGACCTGCTCGCCGTGCATCCCGGCATCGCCGAGATCGCCGTCGTCGGGCTGCCCGACGAACGCACCGGGGAGCGGGCGTGCGCGGTGATCGTGCCCGCGGCGGACGCGGCACCCCCGGACGTCGCCGGCCTGCTGGCGCTGCTGGACGCCAAGGGCGTCGCGAAGTTCAAGGCGCCGGAGCAGGTGGTCGTCTGGGAGGCGCTACCCAAGAACGACGCCGGGAAGATACTTAAGCATCGAATCCGAGCGGCACTGATCGAGAAGGGCGAGAGGGAGCATGGCTGACATGCAGGTCGCGATCGTCACGGGGGCAA
The DNA here is from genome assembly GCA_964653535.1 of uncultured Mycobacterium sp. GTDB lineage: Bacteria > Actinomycetota > Actinomycetes > Mycobacteriales > Mycobacteriaceae > Mycobacterium. Next base: position 8,849 of record CAZZHX010000023.1, read on the forward strand.
GCAGTGGTATCGGCCTGGGGTGCGCCACGAAGCTGGCGGAGATGGGGATGGCGGTCCTCGGCACGGGGCGCGACGCGGGCCGGCTGGCCGCACTGGAGGCGTCGGTCGACGACCCGGACCGCGTCGCCACCCTGGCGATCGATCTGACGCGCGACGACGCACCGCGACGCATCGTGGACCTCGCCGTCGCCCGGTGGGGCCATGTCGACTTCCTGATCAACAACGCCGGGGTCGGCAGTCCCACGCCGCTGCACGAGACCGACGACGACACCCTCGACTACTTCCTGGGCGTCATGCTGCGGGCCCCGTTCCGGCTGGCGCGCGACGTGCTGCCGCACATGCGGCCCGGATCGGCGATCATCAACATCACGTCGACGTTCGCGGTCGTCGGCGGGCTGCGCGGCGGCGCCTACTCGGCGGCCAAGGGCGGCCTCACCGCGCTGACCACGCACATCGCCTGCCAGTACGGGGCGTCGGGAATCCGCTGCAACGCGGTGGCGCCCGGGGTGACCCTGACTCCGATGGTGGAGCAACGCCTCACCGACGAGCGGTTCCGCAAGCTCAACACCGAGATGACGCCGCACCAGCGGTTGGGCAGCATCGACGACATCGCCAGCACCGTCGCGTTCCTGTGCTCGCCCGGCGGCAGCTTCATCAACGGGCAGACGATCGTCGTCGACGGCGGGTGGAGTTCGACGCGCTACCTCTCGGAGTTCGCGTTGTCCTCTCAGTGGACCGCACCGTAGCGGCGTCCCCGGTCGGCCTTTAGTGCACGGCGCCGTCTATTGTTGGGTGTCGTCCACTGTTATAGGGTCGGGCGCATGAGGCTGCTGAGCCGACGCTGGATGCTGGTGGTGGCGGTCGTGGTCGTCGCGGTCGCCGGCTTCGCCGTCTACCGCCTTAGCCGTATCTTCGCCTCCCACGACGTCACGTCGACACCCAACGGGGCTGTCAACGAGATCGTCCCGTTCAACCCCAAGCATGTGGTGCTTGATGTCTTCGGCCCGCCGGGGACGACCGCGACCATCACCTATCTGGACATCAACGCCCAACCGCAGCGCGTCGACGGCGCGGCGCTGCCGTGGGCGTACGACACCACCACCACCCAGCCGGCGGTCTTCGTCAATGTCGCCGCGCAGGGCGACGGCGATTGGATCGGCTGCCGGATCACGATCGACGGCGCCGTCAAAAACGAAAGAACAGTCAACACCCTGAACGCCTACACCTACTGCCTGGACAAGTCCGGATGAGCGAGCACCAGGCCGACGGCACGACGTTCACCGACCGGGTCGCGCGCGCGATCCGGCGGAACTCGGTGCTCATCGTAGTGTTCTGGCTGGGTTTGGCGGTGCTCACGAATGTCTTTGTGCCGCAGTTGGAAAAGGTGGCTCAGAAGCACAACGTGTCGCTGAGTCCGAAGGACGCCCCGTCGCTGCAGGCCAGCAACCACATCGGCAAGGTGTTCCACGAGTTCGACTCCGACAGTGCGGCGATGATCGTCCTGGAGGGCGACAAACCGCTCGGCGCGGACGCGCACCGCTACTACGACGACTTGATCCGAAAACTCTCCCGGGACACCACACACGTGCAGCACATCCAGGACTACTGGGGAGATCCGCTGACGTCGGCGGCGTCACAGAGCACCGACGGCAAGGCGGCGCTGGTCCAGGTGAATCTCGCCGGCAACCAGGGCGAGTCGCGAGCCAACGAGTCGGTCAACGCCGTGCGCGACATCGTTGACCACACCCCGCGGCCACCGGGAGTGACGACCTACGTCACCGGCCCCGCGCCCCTGATCACCGACCAATTCGAGGTCGGCAGCAAAGGCACCCTGAAGACGACCCTGATCACCATCAGCGTGATCGCAGTGATGCTCATGTGGCTCTACCGCCGCCCGAGCACGGTTCCCCTGGTCCTGCTGTCGGTGTTGATGGAGTTGACCGCGTCCCGAGGAGTCGTCGCCCTGCTCGCGAACGCCGGGGTCATCGGGTTGTCGACGTACTCGACGAACCTGCTGACGCTGCTGGTGATCGCGGCCGGGACGGACTACGCGATCTTCCTCCTGGGCCGCTACCACGAGGCCCGCCAGGACGGTCAGGATCGGGTGACCGCCTACGACAACATGTACCGCGGGACCTCCCACATCATCTGGGGTTCTGGCCTGACCATCGCCGGCGCCGTGTTCTGCCTCACCTTCACCCGCCTGCCGTACTTCCACAGCCTCGGCGTTCCCGCCGCTATCGGCGTCCTCGTGGCACTGATGGCGGCCCTCACGCTTCCTCCGGCCCTGATCTCCATCGGCCGCCACTTCGGCGTGTTCGAGCCGGCCCGCGTGGTGGCCACCCGGCGCTGGCGTCGCCTCGGCACGGCGATCGTGCGCTGGCCCGGGCCGATTCTGGCGGTCACCGTCGCCGTGGCCCTCATCGGTCTGCTCGCCCTGCCGGGATACCAGACCAGTTATGACGCCCGCCCCTACATGCCCGCCAGCGCTCCGGCCAATCAGGGATACGCGGCGGCCGAGCGCCACTTCTCCCGGGCCCGGCTCAATCCCGAACTGATGATGATCGAGGCTGACCACGACCTGCGCAATCCCACCGGCATGATCCTGCTCGAACGGGTCGCCAAAGCCGTCTTCCACACCGACGGCATCGCGCAGGTCCAGACGATCACGCGGCCACTGGGTACTCCCCTGGATCACACGTCGATTCCGTTCCAGATCAGCGCGGGCAACTCGGCGCAAATAGAGACACTGCCGTTTCAGGAGGCCCGCACGGCCGATCTGCTCAAGCAGGTCGGTCTGATCGACTCGTCGATCGACACCCTGCGGCAGCAGTACGCCCTGCAGCAGCAGTCGATCGCCATCACCGACGAGCAGACGAAGGCGTTCCAGCACACGGTCGTCACGGCGCGGGAATTGCGGGACAGGGTCGCCAACTTCGACGACTTCCTGCGCCCGATCCGCAGCTACTTCTACTGGGAACGCCACTGCGCCGACATTCCTGCCTGCGCGGCATTCCGGTCGATCTTCGACGCGCTTGACGGCCTCGACGATCTGACCGACGAACTGGGCGACGTCTCGGGGAGTATCACCAAACTGGACGAGCTGCAGCCGAAGTTGCTCGCGCTGATCCCACCCCAGATCGCCAACCAGGAGACCAGTCGCGATCTCACGATGACGAACTACGCGACCAACTCGGGGATCCAGAACCAGTCCGCGGAGGCGTTGCAGAACTCCACCGCCCTGGGACAGGCCTACGACGCGTCGAAGACCGACGATTCCTTCTACCTCCCGCCGGAGGCCTTCACCAACCCCGAGTTCCTGCGCGGGCTCAAGCTGTTCCTCTCCCCGGACGGCCACGCGGCGCGGCTGATCATCACCCACGACGTCGATCCCGCCACCCCGCAGGGCATCTCGCACATCGACGCGATCCGCCACGCGGCGCGGGAGGCCGTCAAAGGCACGCCCCTGGCGGGATCCAAGATCTACCTCGCCGGCACCGCGTCCACATACAAGGACATCCAGGACGGCGCCCGATACGACCTCATGATCGCCGCGATCTCGGCGATGTGTCTGATCCTGCTCATCATGATGTTCATTACCCGAAGCCTGGTCGCCGCCTTCGTCATCGTGGGCACTGTCGCGCTGTCGCTGGGCGCCTCGTTCGGGCTCTCGGTGTTGATATGGCAGGACCTGCTGGGCATCCGCCTGTACTGGATCGTGTTGGCGCTGGCCGTCATCCTGCTGCTGGCCGTGGGATCGGACTACAACCTCCTGCTGATCTCGCGATTCAAGGAGGAGGTCCACGCCGGCTTCAAGACGGGCATCATCCGCGCGATGGCCGGCTCCGGCGCGGTGGTCACCGCCGCGGGTCTGGTGTTCGCGGCCACGATGGCGTCGTTCGTGTTCGCTGATTTGCGGATTCTCGGCCAGATCGGGACGACGATCGCCCTCGGTCTGTTGTTCGACACGCTGATCGTGCGGTCGTTCATGACGCCATCGCTGGCGGTGCTGCTCGGGCGGTGGTTCTGGTGGCCGCTCACGATGCGCCCCCGCCCCGCCAGCATGATGCTGCGGCCCTACGGGACGCGCGCCTCGGTCCGCCAGCTGCTGCTGTGGGAGGACGGCGACCCCGCGGTCACCCCGGGCGCCGAGCCAGTCGATCGTGCACTCAGCGTCACAGTGGATGTCTAGGTCGCCCCTAGCCCGGATTATCGGGGCAAGGCGCCTTACCGACGATTCATGTCTGATTAGCGACGACGACACGCGACGGCGATATGATTTACTGTCGGGTGTTTGCTACTAATCGCACACACCGAGAGGTGGTAGGCATGCCCGAAGTTGCCTTGCTTGCTGCAACGATGCATCCGGTTGAGTCGTATCGCGTTACCGCCGCCACAGCAACGCAGCTTGGCATTGATTCACTCTGGGCTCCCGACCATCTGCTGGGATTCTTCCATCCGGCACTGTGGCCAGAAACAGCCCTGGGATCTTTGCAGCCTGACCCCGACGCGTGGTTGGACCCATTTGCTGTCATCGCATCGATTGGCGCGGACTCAGATCTGAGAATGGGAATTTGTGTCACTGATGCAATCCGCCGCCGCGCAGCGGATGTGGCTCGGACCACATTGACCCTGCACCACCTGTGTCGCGGGGGTTTTCATCTCGGCGTCGGTGCAGGCGAGGCCGAGAACCTGCTTCCATTCGGGTACGACTTCTCCACCCCGGTCGGTGATCTGGAGGCATTCCTCATCGAGCTGAGGTCACTGCTCGACCACGGCGTCGTAGCGTCGGGCGGCTCCACTGGCCGCACCGGGCTGCCGTTGAGCCGCGACGATCTGGGTGCGCCGATGGTCTGGGTTGGCGGCCAGGGTCCGCGGCTTCTACGTTTGGTCGGTCAGTACGCTGACGGCTGGCTGCCAGCGTGGCCGATGAGTCCGTCTGAGTACGGCCAGAAGTGCGCCACAATCGACACCTACGCCGAGGACGCCGGACGGTCGACGCCACGGCATGGCATGGTCGTCGCGACGATGCTCGGCGAGTCGCGGGACTACGTCGCGGAGTTGCTGGACCGCGAGCCCCTGGCCAAACTCAGCGCGCTGTCCATCTCGGCGAAGACATGGGCCGATTACGGGTTGCGGCATCCGGGCGGGGAAGAGTGCCGTGGTCTGGTCGACGTGATTCCGCATGAACTGGATCCGGACCAGCTTCGACGGCTCGCGCCGAGCATCCCCACCGAACTTGTCGAGGAGTCGATTTTCCTGGGTAATGCCGAGGAGATCCTCGGCCGCGTCCGCGAGTACGTCGATCACGGGCTCGAGTACGTGGTGCTGGCCGACACGACCGGAACCGCTGGGGGGCTGGCCGAGATCGAGTCGAACTCTCACCGGCTTGCGGAGCTAGCGTCGTCCATCGCCGACCTCGACCTCGCCGATGACGAGGTGGCGTAGCCCCAACGACGAATGTGTACTCAGCGTGACGACACGCCGGTAGTTGTCGCGCTGTTTACACGCTCGGCGCAGGGACTTTCAGCTTGGCGACCTTGACAAGCTGGATGAACATGTTCGTCGAGGCGAACATGGGGATCAATCCGATGAACGTTCGCGCGCTCGCGTGCGCCCCGTGCAGTTGCTGATACGAGCCCACGATGTAGAACAACCCCATGGTGAAGATCGTGGCCGGCATCGTCAACGCGAGAGGCGACCGGGCATCGGACACGAGTTCTTCGGCGTAGCCATGTTCCTCCGGCGACAACGACTCACGTTTGCGTATTTTTTTCAGTACCGCTTTGTGTGCGCCGACTTTTTCGCCCAGCGCAGCGCGTGGCCGCTTCTCCAACCGCCGCGCGTACACGAACGCGCACGCGGCGAACACCAGCGCCATCGCCCCCACCGCGATGGTGAGATAGTCAATCAGCCTGAGCCCCACCTCAAAAACGTTACTCTCCTCTACCAGGAAGCACGCCCGTGAGCACCACCAACGCCGAGACCGTCGACCGCGGCTCCCGCACCAGGATCGTCGTCGCCTCGATGGTCGGCACGACGATCGAGTTCTTTGACTTCTACATCTACGCCACGGCCGCGGTCTCGGTCTTTCCGTACCTGTTCTTCCCCCGCGGCAATCCCACCGCCGCGCTGCTCGCCTCCTTCGCGACGTTCGGTCTGGCGTTCGTGGCGCGCCCGCTGGGGTCAATCCTGTTCGGGCACTTCGGCGACCGGGTCGGCCGCAAGGCCACGCTGGTCGGCTCGCTGATCACGATGGGCCTCGCGACGTTCGCCGTCGGACTACTGCCGACCCACCAGCAGATCGGCGTCGCGGCCCCAGCACTACTGGCGGTGATGAGGTTCTGTCAGGGCATCGCGCTGGGCGGGGAATGGAGCGGGGCGGCACTGCTGACCACCGAAAACGCCGAACCCGGCAAACGGGCGCGGGCCGCGATGTGGCCGCAGCTGGGTGCACCGTTCGGTTTCCTGCTGGCCAACGGGCTCTTCCTAATCCTGATCAGCCGGCAGGGCTCGTTCCTGACCTGGGGGTGGCGGATCCCGTTTCTGGCGAGCGCGGTCATGGTCGCAATCGGCCTCTACGTGCGGCTGCGGCTGACGGAGACGCCGGTGTTCGCCCGGGCGCTCGAGCGCGGCGAACGCGTCCGGTCCCCGCTCACCACGGTGCTGCGCACCAGTTGGCGCGAACTGATCATCGGCACGTTCGTCATGCTCGCCACCTACACGCTGTTCTACGTCGTCACCACGTGGGCGCTGAGCTACGGCACCACCAAGCGGCCACCCGGCGGGAAGGGACTGGGCTTCGGCTACGTGGATTTCCTACACCTGCAGTTGATCGCGGTGCTGTTCTTCGCGGCGACGGTGCCGATATCGGCCGCTCTCGCCGACCGATTCGGCCGCCGCGCGACCTTGTTGGTGATCACCGCGGCGATCATCGTGTACGGGGCGTCGTTCGGAGTCCTGCTGGCGCCCGCCCGCGTGACGACGGGCTCGGCGCTGCTGTTCCTCGTCGTCGGAATGACGTTGATGGGCTTGTCCTTTGGCCCGATGAGCGCGGTGCTGCCCGAACTGTTCCCCACCAGCGTGCGGTACACCGGGTCGGGGATCGCCTACAACATGGCCGGCATCCTCGGCGCGGCGGTGGCGCCGTTCATCGCGACGTGGCTGGCCACCAGCTACGGCGTCGCGTGGGTCGGGGTGTACCTGAGCGCGGCCGGGGTCCTGACACTGCTCGCACTGTTGGTGATGCGCGAGACCAGAGACATCTCGCTGGATTCCCCGCCGGCCTGAGCGCCGGCCTACGCGCCGATGTAGTTCAGACACGCCAACGGGGTGACCTCACCTCGCCACCCGTTGAGGAACGCGGCGAGCCGGGAGACGTCGGTGTTGATCCACGTGAAGGACACGGCGTGCTGGATTGGCTCTACCGCGCCGGGGTGTGCGTACCTCATGTATGCGCCGCTTGCACAGTCGGCGGATCGCTCGCGGGCCGTCTCGTCGAGGTAGGCGCTCCACCTCCCGGCGGCGTCCTGCACCGCGTTGCCGATGTCGCGGGCGAGCGTCAGCTCAACCGCCCAGTCGCCGCCGTCGCGTTGGAGCTGGGCAAGCGCGGCGGGGTTGTAGAGCAGCTGGCCGGTGTCGCGGCAGAACAGCGATTGCTCCCGTGACACCTGTCCGGCGCAGGCAACCTCGACGACCGGCGTCATCACGTAACGGGGATCGATCCCCTGGGTGCGCCAGAACGCCGCCACCGCTTCCGAAATCTGCGCCGCCTTCGCAACAGGCGCCCGCCGCGTGGCGGGGACGGCCGTTCCGGCGACGGTGTGCCCACATCCCGTCAGCATCACCGCGGCCGCCACAGCGGCTACCACCGAGCGCGTCCGGTCGGATATCGGCATACCGCTATTCAACTATCCAATGCGATTCCCCTGTGACCCGCAGGGTCCGAATTGGTAATGCTCTGAGTCGCGTGGCTGTCGCGAACGGTGGCCTTGATCATGCCGGGAGCAATGTCGGATTTGGGTCTCGGCGGACTCATCGCCGACGCCATTGGTGGCGCCCTGGCCGGTAAGGGCGCCGACTGCTCGGGCGGAGAGATTCCCTCCCCCGGCGGCCCGGGTAGCTTGCTCACCGGCGGTCTGGGCGGTTTGGGCGGCGGCGCCCTGGTCGACCTCCTTGCCGGCAATTCCAACATCGCCGACATTGCCGGTGGACTCATCGGCGGCGGTGTCGCCGGGACGATTGTCGCCGCGGTGGTCGGCATGCTGATGAAAAACCGCGCCAAATAGGGCCGCTTGCTATTCCAGGTCGAACGCGTTCGGGAGCCGACCTGGAGGCCTAGTCGACGGTCACGACGGCGCCACTATGCAGTCCGTTTCGCTCGTCGACCGGCGACGTCATCCGTGCCGGGAAGTCGACGTTCACGCGTAGCTGTTATGGGGCGGGATTCTGCGGCATCATGTACCGAAAGGAACCCGCCAAAAAAAGGGGGCAGCGTGCCGGACCTGTGGGACGCCGACAACCATTATTACGAGCCGCGGGACTGTTTCACCCGCTATATCGAGCCCTCGATGGCCGAGCGGGCGATCCGCGTCGTCGCTGGCGCCGACGGTCACGAGGTGGTGCTCGTCGGCGACCGGCCGTTCACGTTCCTCCTCGACCCGTTCAGCGAGACCGCCTCGAAGCCGGGATCGCTGCGCGCGATGCTGCGCGCGATGAGCTCGGGCGTCTTCGACGAGTCCCAGAGCATCGAGCCGATGCAGCCCGAGTACGTCAATCGCGATGCGCGGCTGGCACTCATGGACCAACAGGGCGTCGAAGCGATCCTGCTGTTCCCCACCCTTGCCGTCTGCGTCGAGCATTTCATGAAGGACGACCCCAACCAGCTTTACGCGAATGTGCACGCATTCAACCGATGGCTCGACGACGACTGGGGCTTCGCCCACCAAGGCCGGATCTTCGGTGTGCCGCTGCTCTCGTTGCTCGATGTGGATCGGGCGGTCGACGAGCTCGAGTTCGTCCTCGGACGCGGCGCGCGCGCCATCGGTCTGCGCCCCGGCCCGGCCTTCGGTCGCTCCCCCGCCGACCCGCACTTCGACCCGTTCTGGGCACGCGTCAACGAGGCGCAGGTCCCGGTGTGCTTCCACATCGCGGAATCCGGCTACAACGAACTCTGCAGCACCGCCTGGGGTGAGCAGGCGAACCCGTCGTCGCACCAGCAGTCGGCGTTCCAGTGGACGAGCTTCTACGGTGACCGACCGATCATGGACACGTTCTCGGCTCTAATCCTGCACAACCTGTTCGGGCGCTTCCCGAACATCCAGTGCCTCAGCGTCGAGAACGGATCACTCTTCGTGCCCTACCTCCTCAAGGCGATGAACAAAATGAACCAAATGGGGCGCAACGGCCCCTGGCTGGGCGGGCGCATCACCGAACGCCCGAGCGACATCTTCAAACGCCACGTGTCGGTCTCCCCGTACCACGAAGAGGACATCGTGGCGCTGGCCGGGGTGATCGGCGACGACCGCGTACTCTTCGGGTCCGACTACCCGCACCCGGAAGGCCTCGCCGAGCCCCGCGACTTCGCCGAGAGCGTTGCCCCGCTCGGCCCTGAGGCCGTCCGCCGCATCATGGGTGACAACCTGCGCGGCCTGCTCGGCACCGCGGCCGTCGCTTCGTGAGCGGTCCGCTCGACGGACGAGTCGCGCTCGTCACCGGCGCCGCAGGCGCCGGGATAGGGCGGGCGTGCGCGCAACGCCTCGGCCGGGACGGTGCAGCGGTGGTCGTCACGGACGTGCACGAGCGACGGACTGCCGAGACAGTAGCGGCGCTGGCCGACGAGCTCGCCCCGACACCGGTGGTCGGCCACACCCTCGATGTGAGCGACCGCTCTCGGGTCGACGAAGTCTTCGCCGACGTCGCCGCGACCCTCGGCCCGATCGACATCCTCGTCAACAATGCCGCGATGAACGTCCTGGGGACCGTTGCCGACTACGACCCGGCGGATTGGGACCGTGTGATCGACGTCGACCTCACCGCGTGCTGGTATTTGATGCGCGCCGCGCTGCCGGCGATGACCGCCCAGGGCTGGGGCAGCATCGTGAACGTGTCGTCGGTTGCCGGCTACCTCGGGGGTGCTGGAAGCGAAGGACCCTACGCCGCCGCCAAGGCCGGACTCCAGTCGCTCACCAGGACCGTCGCGGCGGAGGCCGGCCCGCAGGGGGTGCGCGCGAACGCGGTCGCCGTCGGGATCGTGTGGTCGAAGTTCGTGGAGAAGCATGCCGCGTCGCTCGCGCCCGAAGCCGAGCGCACCCCGTTGCGACGTCTCGGCAGGCCCGAGGAGATCGCCGCGGTCGTGGCGTGGCTGGCGTCGGACGAGTCGAGCTTCGTGACCGGGGAAACGATCAACGCCAGCGGCGGCTGGTACATGTCACCGTGACCCGGCCCGGTGGCGGTCGACCCGCCATCCCGGGCGGAGTGTCGAGTGCGGCCGTTGTACTCGAGGCCGGTCTGGCCGCGCACCCCGACCGGGAGGCCCTCGTGGGCCGTCACGGTCGTTTCACCTGGGCCCAACTCGACGCCGAGGCCAACCGGGCGGCGCATGCGTTGGCGTCGCTGGGCATCGGAACGGGCGATCGGGTCGCGATGGCGCTGCCGAACGACGTCGACATCGCGATCGGCTTCCTCGCCTGCATGCGCCTGGGCGCGGTGTGGCTCGGCATCAGCCTCGCGCTCGCGCCACCCGAGAAGGACTATCTCATCGGTGATTCCGGAGCGTCGGTGCTCCTCGTCACCCCGTCGGTCGCGGCGGAGCTGGTCGGCTCGGCCTCGCTTTCGGCTGTATCAGCCGCAGCGGTGGTCGTCGACCCCGGGGGTGCGGCCGACGAGTGGCGAGACCGCGTCGCCGCCGCACCCGCAACGCCCCCGGACGTGGCCGTCGACCCGCACGCCCCCGCAGCGATCGCCTACACGTCAGGCACGACGGGTCGCCCGAAGGGCGCGGTGCACAGCCAGCACAACCTCCTGCTGCCCGGGGCGGTAGCCCGTTCGCGGGCGCAGTACCGCGACGGAGACCGCGTCGGGGTCGTCCTCCCGCTGACGATCCTGAACCTCATCGCGCTCGGCCCGCTACTGGCGTGGCAGGTGGGGGCCACCCTGGTCGCGATCGACCGCGTCGACGCCACCGGCCTCGCCGGCTGGATTCGCGACGAACGCGTCACCGCGGTTTCGACGGTGCCGGCCGTCATGCACGACCTGCTCACCCACCCTGACGTCACAGCGGACGACCTCGCGGCGCTGCGGATCCCGGGTGTCGGCGGAGCCGACTGCCCAGACTCTTTTCGGGAGCTTTACCGCGCCCGCTTCGGGACCGAAGTCACCGTCGGGTACGGGCTCACCGAGGCGCCCACCGCCGTGACGATGACCGTGCCCGAGCGCGCGGCCGTCGCCGGGAGCGCTGGGCGGGCACTGCCGCACGTGCGGGTGGTGATCGTCGACGACGACGGTCGCGAGGTCGCAACCGACCAGGTCGGCGAGATCTGCGTGGGTCCCGCCCGCAGCGGCCCGTGGGCCGGCGTGTACACCCCGATGCTCGGCTACTGGAACCGGCCGGCCGAGACCGCCGCAGCCCTGCGCGGCGATCTGCTGCACACCGGCGACCTGGGGCAGATCGACGCCGACGGCGAGCTGTTCGTGCAAGACCGCCGCCACGACCTCGTGATCCGCGGCGGCGCCAACGTGTACCCGGCCGAGGTCGAGCGGGTGTTGCACGACGACCCGAGCGTCGCCGCGTGCGCGGTGGTCGGCCGGCCCGATGACCGTCTCGGGGAGCGGGTCGTGGCCTTCGTCCAGGCGGCCCCGGACACGGCCGTCGACGTCGAATCCCTTCGGAAGCGCTGCGCGGCGAACCTCGCGCGCTACAAGGTGCCCGAGGAGTTCGTCCTCGTCGACGGCTTCGAGCGCACACCCATGGGCAAGATCGCGAAGGCCGGTCTTCGAGAGCGGCTGCGCGCGAACTGACGTGACGTCCGTATCGGGACTCAGCCTTCGCGGTAACTCCAACTCCGCAGTTGTTCGGCAATCTCGTCGAGATCGGACAGTGCGCCGGTGGCCACCCCGATCACCAAGTCGAAGCGCTCGTCCTCCGGCGCGCTGATCCACCGGGCGTTGATGGCCAGGAACGTCCGGCAGGCGGTCCACGCCAGTCGCTTGTTGCCGTCTACCAGTGCGTGATTGCGACCCAGCGAGTGCAACAGCGCCGCGGCCTTGGCGTGCAGATCGGGATAGGCATCCTGGCCGAACACCCAAGTGCGAGGTCGCGCCAGAGCCGATTCCAGCAAGCCGTAGTCCCTGACCACGGCATCTCTTCCGACGGCCGCGCGAGCAATGTCGAGCAGATCCTCAAGATCCAGGTAGTCGGTCACGCGTCCTTGAGGCGCTCCAAAACGCTGGCCTCCTCGTCGACCACGCGCTGCAACGCCGCGGTGACGGTGGCTTTGTGCGCACGTCGGACGATGTATTCGTCGATGGCCGAGAGAGCGACCGATTGCATCGATCGGCCTTCGGCGGCGGCCTGCCGGCGCAGCGCTTCGGCCTGCTGGTCGCTGGGGCGCAGCGTCATTCCCATGCCGGTGATGATACCTGATTGATACCATCATGACCTTCGTACGGTTTTCGACTCACCATGATGGAGGCCACCAGGCCCAGAAGCGCCACCAGCGAGAGCCACACACCGGGGATCGCCCGGTTGCCGGTCTCGCGGATCAGCCAGGTGACAATCAGCGGCGTGGTGCCGCCGAAGATCGCGGTGGCCAGGCTGTAGGCCAGCGCGAAGCCGGTGGCGCGCACCATGGGCGGCATGATCTCGGTCAGGAACACCGTCATCGCGCCGTTGTAGCAGCCGAACAGGAACGACAGCCACAACTCGACCCCCAGCAGTCGGCCGAAACTCGGCGCGCAGACCAGCCAGGACAGCGCCGGATACGCAGTCAGCAGCGTCAGCACCGTGGTGGCGATCAGGATTGGCCGACGCCCGATACGGTCGGACAACGCCCCCGACACCGGCAGCCAGAACAGGTTCGACAGGCCCACACAGATGGTGACGATGAGGGTATCCCGCGCCGCCAGGTGCAGCACCGACTTGCCGTAGGTCGGGGTGTAGGCGGTGATCAGGTAGAAGCTGGCGGTGGTCATCGACACCAGCAGCATGCCCAACCCGACCAGCTTCCAGTTCTGCGCGACAGAGGTGACGATGTCGCGCACCGTGGGGTGATGGGCGCGTCCGGCGAACTCCTCGGTTTCCTCCAGCGAACGGCGTAGTACGAACAACAGTGGGATGATCATGCAGCCGAGCAGCATCGGAATGCGCCACCCGAAGCTGCACATCTGTGCCGTCGAGAGCCTGGCGTTGAGCGCCAGGCCGATGGCCGAGGCCACGATCACCGCGACCTGTTGGCTGCCGGACTGCCAGGAGACATAGAAGCCCTTGTTACCCGGTGTGGCGATCTCGGACAGGTACACCGACACGCCGCCGAGTTCCACCCCGGCCGAAAAGCCCTGGACCAGCCGGCCACACACGACCACCAACGGCGCGATCAGTCCGGCGATGGCATAGCCGGGCATCAGCGCGATGGTGACGGTGCCGAACGCCATCAGGATCAGCGTGAGGATCAGTCCCTTGCGGCGGCCGCGTCTATCGATGTAGGCGCCCAGCACCAGCGCGCCGATCGGGCGCATCACAAACCCGACGGCGAAGGTGGCGAACGAACTCAGCAGGCCGGTGAGTTCATTATCGGACGGGAAGAAGGTGCGGCCGATCTCGGCGGCAAAGTAACCGAAGATGAAAAAGTCATACATCTCAAGGAAATTGCCGCTGGAAACTCGAAAGACCTTCTTGATCTGCCCGAGACGGCTCGTTGAAACGACGGTCACGGCGGTCACGACGGTC
>CAZZHX010000024.1:0-18666 GCA_964653535.1 uncultured Mycobacterium sp.
GACCTCAATCGGAGGTGTCGCCTACACCCTGGCGGGCATCGCCGGCTCCGGCATGGCGCTGGGCGCCGAGGGGCTGGACTGCGGCATCGGCCGCGGTGCGACAACCGGCGGTGCGGGGCGGTTTTCGATGCCCGCCAGGGTGTAGGCGACACCTCCGATTGAGGTCATCGCGACCACGGCACACATCCCGATGATCAACTGCGACAGACGGATCCGGTGCCACGATCGCTCTTTGGGCGGCTCGATCATGTTCAGCCGCATCGACCAGCCGGACGGACCGTCCTCATGGAAGATCTGCGGGCTGTAGCGCACGCGGACGGCGCCGCCGTCTTCCGTTTGCGACCAGGCCAATTCGCGCTCCGTCAAGGCCTCGCCGTCAATCACCAGCACGTCGCCGGCCCCGAGGTCCACGACATCGCCGGCGGCGGAGGCCGCCGAGAGCAGACCGATCGAGCTGCGCGCCCGCCGATTCAGTTCCTCACCGCGCGAGGCGACCAGCAACGCGCCGGCGGCGGCGGCGAATGCGGGCTGGGCCGGGGAAACGACCGGCCGGTGCCCGTGCACGGAGAGGCGCTCGTTGATGAGGGGGATGGCGGCTCCGCCGCCGACGGTGACCACAGCCGACAGGTCCGCCCAGGTCTTGCGGTGTCGCACCAGCATCTCGTCGAATGCATGGATCAAGCCGCTCAACCGGTCCTGGATCATGTCACCCAGCTCGTCACGGGTCAGCCGCATAGTGCACCTGCGGCCACCGAGCTCCGCGGCCCATTCGACTGCCGCGTCGGCCGACAACCGCTCCTTGGCGTCCCGGCACTGCTCCCTGAGGTGGCCGAGTTGCCCCACCCCGGCGGTGCTGGCGGGGTCGATCCCACTGCCGTGCCCCAACTCCTCGAACACCTTCAGCAGAATCGCTTGGTCGATCTCGTCACCGGAGAAGGCGGTGTACCGCATGGTGGGGGTGAGGAGCTCGAAATCGCCGGCGAGGCTCACCAGGGTCGCCGACGTGCCGGTGCCACCGAAATCCAGGAGCCCCACCACTCCGGTCGCGGCGAGGCACAGGTCCGCGTTGGCACCGGTGAGCGCGGCGATCGCATCCGATACCAGGCGGGGCGCCATGCCGCTCCGGACGAAGCCCAGGTGGGTCCGCAACGCGTTGCGTAGCGACTGCACCGTGCTGGGTTTCCAATAGGCGGGAACGGCAATGGCGATGTCCGACGCCCCGGCATCCGCACCGGCCGCGACCACCATCGCGTCCAGGGCCTCCACTGTGAGCAGGTCCGGGTCGTGGGCCGACCCGTCCAGCGATACCAAAGCCACAGAATCACCGATGCGATCGATGAAGCCCTTGATCAGGGTGCCGTTCTCGTCCGACGTGCCGTGCTCAATCAGCGCAGCATCGCACTCGTGCACCCCGACTGATGGCGCACGGTGCGGATACAGGGTCAGCACCGAGCGGCGTGTCACCGGACAGTTCCCGGTACGCGCGACGACCAGGTTAGTGGTGCCGATCGACAACCCCAGTGGGTCGTACATAGAGCGATAACCTTCGTCCATAGGAGTCTCTGCGAGGCCTCATCAGGGCCTCGTCGGGAGTCTCGTCAGGGCTTGAGCCCGCACTAACGATATCGGTGGACACGCCGAAAGCAGATGGCTCGCAATGTCATTGGTATACGGTCGTGACTGTTGCGTCACCAAACAGATACCGGTGACCCCTTGACACGCGGAGTCAGAGCACGGTCAGCGGCAGCGAGCGCCTCGGGGAGAACTCGAACGACGCTCCGCGGCTGACCTTCGTCACCGCCACTTCGGGGAGTTCGGCTGCGGCGCTATCGGTTTCGATGAACTCAGCGGTCCAATCGGTGTTTGTTCCGCTGAACCGGACCTCACGGTGCGGGTCGATGGCGGTGGCGATCGCCTGCAGCGGCTGTACGGATCCGGGTGTGCAGAGCGCTATCCAGGCGCCGTCGTCGTGGGCCGGCGACCGGTGCACCACGAGCCGGGCGCCATCGGTCTCGGCGATCACATAGCCGGCGGGATTGAGCAGCGGATGCAGATCGAGCACCCGCAGGATGCCGTCGACCCCTCCGGGTAACCCCAGGGCGCGATGGATCCGCTCTGCGGCCACCCCCGCGATGCCGGTCAGGCCCCTCGTACACACCGCGACCGCCTGGGCGTCGTCGGTCGCACGCTCTCGCACGGCGATCGCGAACGACAGATACAGCAGGTGCATCTGCAGGCAGACCTCATCGGCGATCCGGACCAGCGCCGCGTGCGAGAAGGCACCGAAGTCGATGTCGGACAGCACCGGCCCGGAATAATCCGCCAGCCCGTCGCCGGCGCGGTCGATGGCGGCCAGTTCCCACGTGGCGGCCCGTGTCCGGCTGACGATGTCCAACGCCGGGATACTCTGCGCCTCGGGATTCGACTCGTCGATGGTCACGGTCCACGCGCAGTGCGGATGCCTGTCCGCCGGGAGGCGGGGCGGCCGGTGGAGGGGGCGAACCTGCGCCCGCGGGTTGGTCGCCACGGCGGTGGCGTCGAAGGTCGGGTCCTCGATCGTGTGGCACATCCCGAAGACGTAGCGCTCCCCCATCGGCTCGACGTCGAGCAGCGCGCCGCAATGATCGAGGTGGAACTCGCCGTGCCAGCGGTCGTGGATGGTGTACCGGAAGTCCATGAATTGCGGTGGGGCACCGATGTCGAACTGCAGGCCTTTGAAGATGGTGGGCACGTCGTTGCCCTCGTAGCCCAGCGCCCGCTGCATGCGCCTGGTGTAGAGCGGGCTGGCCCCCGCCCACTCCTCGATCGCGACCTGCACCATCTCCTCGGGGCCGAACGCATCGATGCACCACGCCATACCGGAACGGTCGATCAGCTGTCCGATCAGCAGGAGTTCGGGTACCAGGATCGCGAGCTGGTCGCGGGACAGGAGCGCGTATCGGGATGGGTTCACCTGCCAAAAATAGCCATGACTGCGTTGCCGCGCCAACGGTGTGTTGCAATGACGGGGTGAGCCCTCAGCTTTCCCTCGCCGAGATCGCCGACATCGAGGCCATCAAAGGAGTCAAGTACCGGTACCTGCGCACGCTGGACACCAAGCGCTGGGACGACTACGCCGACACCCTGACCGACGACATCGTCGGCGACTACGGGTCGTCGCTCGGCGAGGAGCTGCACTTCACCAACCGGGTCGATCTGGTGAACTACATGCGCAAGTCGCTCGGCCCGGCCGTGCTGACCGAACACCGGGTGACCCACCCGGAGATCACCGTGACCGGCGACGAGGCCGTCGGCACGTGGTACCTGCAGGACCGGGTCATCGTCGCCGAGTACAACTTCATGCTGATCGGTGCGGCCTTCTACCGCGACTCCTATCGGCGCACCGAGGACGGCTGGAAGATCAGCGCCACCGGCTACGACCGGACCTACGAGGCGACAATGTCGTTGGCGGGTCTGGACTTCAAGGTCAAGCCCGGCAGGGCCCTCGAGTAGCAGGGGCGTCCTACTTGGTGATCGCGATCACCGCGCCCGGCTGGAGCCATTTCATGATGGACACCAGTTGGGCGTCCTCGATGGCCACGCATCCCTCGGTGGGTTGGCCGTCGGTGGTATGGAAGAAGAAGGCCGCCCCGCCGCCCGGGGTCTTGTTCGTGTTGATGCCCATGAAGACCGCGTGCTTGTACTGCGGGATGTTCAGGTTCTCGCTCGCGCCGGTGTCGAATTGGCACTGGGCCTGCGGGCACACCTGCATGCTATTGAACGTGGGGCTGTGGTCGTCGCCGCTCCACCAGTAGTTGGGACCGGAGACCTGGGTGTAGGGAAGTCCCCCACCGGGATTGGGTGCGGTGCCGAACGCCGAGGGGAGAGTGAAGACGCCCGTCGGGGTAGCCGGCACGCCGCTGCGGGCCTCGGCGGCCATGCCCGCGGAACCCACATGGGTCGGAACGCCCGTCCGCAGAGCTTGCCAGCCGGCGGCGGTGCGCTGGTAGATGTCGATCGTCGCGTTCGACCCGCCGGTACTCACCACAGAGACAACCTGGGTGGCATTGCCGACGGCGTTCGCGAACCAGGTTCCTCCGGCGGCGGCCGCGATCGGGGCGGGCGCGAGCGAGGCGACGCCCAGGCACGCGGCAGCCGCCAGCGAAGCGAGCAGTCGGCGCATAGACCTCATGGTCCGGCGGGCGGAGTCCTAGGTCAAGTCAAGTTTGCGACCCGATTAGGTCACTGCGGCGTGACCTCGGGGGTTCGGGGAACGCTCGGGGGCCGGAAAACCCACAGGCACACCAGGAAATAGACGCAGCCGAGCGACCACCCGGCCACGACGTCTGAGGGGTGGTGGACGTTCAGGGCGACCCGGGCGCTCCCGACCGACAGCACACAGACCGCGACCACCGCAATCGCGACCCGCCCGGTCACCGGGCTCAGCACCGGCAGCAGGAAGGCCAGGATCGCCAACAGTGTCGCCGCCCCTTCGAGGGCGTGTCCGGACGGAAACGACGTCGAGGTCGCGGGCACCAGCATCGTCGACGGCCGGGTTCGGTTGGCCAGCGCCTTGGCCCCCGCCGTCACAAGCCCGTTCAGCGGCCCGCACGCGATCAGCACCAGCGCGGCGCGCACACTGTGCCGCGCCAGCGCGGCGACCGCCGCCACCATGCCGAGCAGTCGCAGCGGACCAGGACCCAGCGCGAACGACAGGCCGTCCCAGAATCGCACCCACAGCGGATGCTTGACCGCGATGTCGTGAGCGGAGTTCAGCAACGCCCAATCGGCGCGATCCAGCCAGCCCCACTGCTGGGAGTAGCCCGCCCACATCAGCGCGTACAGCGCCGCCGCGACGACGGCGAGGAGGATGGTGACGGGGTTCCGCGGGCGGGTCATCTCTACACCGATACCAGGACCAGCGTGGCGCCCGCGGCGCGGACGGCCATACTGGCGACCATGACCGGTCAGGCGTTCAGCCCGCAGGAACGGCGCGCCGTCTACCGGGCGATCACCGAACGGCGCGACATGCGCCGGTTCGCGCCCGGCGGCGAGGTGGGCGACGCGGTGCTGGCGCGGCTGCTGGCGGCCGCGCACGCAGCACCCAGCGTCGGCCTGATGCAGCCGTGGCGTTTCCTCCGCATCACCGACGAGTCGCTGCGGCGGCGCATTCACGCGCTGGTCGACGAGGAACGACCGCTCACCGCCGCTGCCCTCGGCGAGCGCGGCGGGGAGTTCCTGGCGCTGAAGGTCGAGGGCATCCTCGAGTGCGCGGAGCTGCTGGTGGTCGCTCTGCGCGACGGCCGCGAGCGGCATGTGTTCGGCAGGCGGACGCTCCCGCAGATGGATCTGGCGTCGGTGTCTTGCGCGATTCAGAACCTGTGGCTGGCGGCCCGGGCGGAGGGCCTCGGCGTGGGATGGGTCTCCCTGTTCGATCCCGACCGGCTGGCGGCGCTGCTCGACATGCCCGCCGGCGCCGAGCCGGTCGCCATCCTCTGTCTGGGACCGGTGCCGGAGTTTCCCGACCGGCCCGCGCTGGAACTCGACGGCTGGGCCGTTGGGCGGCCCCTGGCGGAGTTCGTCTGCGAGAACCGCTGGAGCGAGTTGCCCGCTTAGCTTACCCACATCGCTGCGGTATCGTCGCCGGTCGTGACGGCCCAGCAAGATGCCAAGAAGGGCGCCCAGAAAGACAGCGTGCTGATCGTGCACTGGCACGACCTCGGCCGGACCCTGGGCGCCTACGGCCACCCGGATGTGTCCAGCCCGCGGCTCGACCGCCTCGCCGCCGAAGGCATCCTGTTCTCCCGCGCCCATGCGACGGCGCCGCTGTGCTCGCCGTCACGGGGGTCGCTGTTCACCGGCCGCTACCCGCACACCAACGGGCTGATCGGATTGGCCCATCACGGTTGGGAATACGGCAGCGACGTGCGAACGCTTCCTCAGATCCTGTCGGAATCAGGCTGGTACTCAGCGTTGTTCGGGATGCAACACGAAACGTCGAACCCCGAGCGGCTGGGGTTCGACGAGTTCGACACCTCGACGTCGTACTGCGGGCCCGTGGTGGACAAGGCCCGGGTGTGGTTGCGGGAGAGCATCGACGATCTCGCCGGACAACCCTTCCTGTTGACCGCGGGCTTCTTCGAAACCCACCGGCCCTACCCGCGTGACCGCTACGAACCGGCCGACAGCGCGGCCGTCGAGCTCCCCGCCTATCTGCCCGACACCCCCGAGGTGCGCGCCGACGTCGCCGGCTTCTACGGGGCGATCAGCACGGCCGACGCCGCGACCGGCCGGCTGCTCGACGCGTTGGCGGAGACGGGGCGCGACGCCAGCACGTGGGTGGTGTTCTTCACCGATCACGGCCCTGCTTTCCCCCGTGCGAAATCCACCTTGTACGACGCCGGCACCGGCATCGGGATGATCATCCGGCCGCCGTCTGGCCGTGGCATCGCGCCGCGGGTGTACGACGATTTGTTCAGCGGGGTCGACCTGCTGCCGACGCTGCTGGAGTTATTGGGAATCAGCGTGCCGGGCGACGTCGACGGGGTGTCCCATGCCGCAGCGCTGCTGGCGCCCGTCACGGGCGCGGCGCCGGTCAGGGATCACGTCTACACAACGAAGACCTACCACGACTCGTTCGACCCGATGCGCGCCATCCGCACCAAGGACTACAGCTATATCGAGAACTACCCGCACACCGGGAACCGTCCCCTGCTCGACCTGCCGTTGGACATCGAGGATAGCCCGTCCGGCCAAGCCGTGGCACCTTCTATCGCAGGCCCGCGCCCCGACCGGGAACTCTACGATGTGCGGGCCGACCCCGGCGAAACCACGAATCTGCTCAGCAACAGCGCCGCGGATGCGGACGCGATCGCCGCGGATCTGGCTGTGCGCCTGCATGATTGGTGCGCGCGCACGGGCGACGTTATACCGGACGGTGTCCCTCACCAACCACGGCAACGATGAACACCCGCCGGAACGGGAAGATCGTCGTGCCGTCGGCACGGACGGGGTAGGCCTCATCCAGCAACGGGATGAGATCGCGGCGGAACCGTTCGTAGGGCTCACCCTCAAGACCGTCGAACCGGTCGCGCACCGGAACCAGCGCCGTCCCCGAGATCCAGTCGAGCACCGGATGCTCACCGCTGAGCTGATGTAGGTAGGTGGTCTCCCACACGTCGACGGCGCATCCGGCGTCCATCAACAGGCTGGCGTACTGGATCGGCGCATGCACCACCGCCCCGTCGCGAAACGGCACGTCCTTCAAAGCTGTTGCGTACGGTTCCCGTCGGGCCAGGGCACGCACGGCGGCGTAGGACGGCGCGTCGAAATTGCCCGGCAGCTGCGCCGCGATCCAGGACCCGGGCGCCAACTCCCCTGCCCACCGCACCAGCAGGTCGGCGTGTTCGGGCACCCAGTGCAGGGCCGCGTTGCTGACCACCACGTCGGTGTCGGGCTTGGGCTTCCAGTCCCGCAGGTCGGCGGTGACGGCGTCGATGCCGCGATCGGTTGCCGCCGCGACCATCTCCGGCGAGCTGTCCACCGCCTCGATCACCGCGTCCGGCCAGCGGAGGGCCAGATGACATGTGAGGTGGCCGGGCCCGCAGCCGAGGTCGACGACGCGGCGCGCCCGCTCGGCCGCCACGCGCGACAGCAGGTCGTGGAACGGGCGGCCGCGGTGTTCGGCGAAGGCGAGGTAGACCTCGGGATCCCACATATCAGTCCTCCCCGATAACGCTAACATCGGCAGCTGTGGCTGCCCCCATGACCGGTGCCGAGGGGTTGCCCCCACGCTCGGCGCTGCCCGCCCGGCACCGCGCGGCCGTCGAGGTCTCGGCCGTCGGCGATCTGGCCCTGCGCACGTCGGTGGCCTCCCTGGTCACCGCCGCCGTGACGCCCGCCGTCCTCGCCTCCACCCTGCGCCGCACCACCGGAAGCGAGCGAGAAGACCTGCGCTTCTACGCCGAACTGGCGGACGAACACGACCCGGCATTGTCGTTTCCGGCACCGATGGCGTCGCCTCACGTCACCTCCCGCCGAGCCGGTCGGGCCGCAGAGCGGCTCGCGCGGGCCGCCGTCCACAACATTTCCTTCCGCAGCAGTTTCGCACCGGTGAACCCCGCGATGCGCCGCCGGTGGAAATCGTTGAACTCCAACAACATCGTGCACGCTCAGCACTGGCGCCATGGCGACGGGCCGCGGCCCACCCTGTGTGTGATCCACGGCTTCCTGGGGGCGTCGTATCTGGCCAATGGCCGGTTCTTCTCGTTGCCCTGGTACTACCGTGCCGGCTACGACGTGCTGTTGTACACGCTGCCGTTCCACGGCGCCCGCGCCGAGAAGTTCTCGCCGTTCTCGGGTTTCGGCTATTTCGCCGGGGGCCTCGGGGGTTTCGCCGAGGCGATGGCGCAGGCCGTGCACGATTTCCGCTCGATTGTCGACTACCTGCACAGCACCGGTGTCGAGCGCATCGCGCTCACCGGTATATCGCTGGGCGGTTACACCTCCGCGCTGGTTGCGTCGGTCGACGACCGACTCGAGGCCGTGATTCCCAATTGTCCCGTCGTCACGCCGATCACGATGTTCGACGAATGGTTCCCGGCCAACAGCGTGATCCGACTCGGGCTGCGCCTGTCGAGCATCGGCCGCGACGAGCTGACGGCAGGGTTGGCCTACCACTGCCCGCTGAACTACCGCCCGCTGGTGCCGAAGGATCGCCGGATGATCATCACCGGCCTCGCCGATCGGATGGCGCCACCCGAGCAGGCCGTCATGCTCTGGGAGCACTGGGATCACTGCGCGCTGCACTGGTTCCCGGGCAGCCACGTTATTCACGTGAGCCAGCAGAATTATCTGCGCCGAATGACGTCCTTCCTGCAGGCGGTCATGTTCTGAGTCGCTGGGTGGATGTCAGACCCAGCACCGCCAGCGCCCGCCCCTGGTTGCCGAGTTCCGGTGTCAGCCCGTCCAGCGGCGCGGCGGAAGCCGGGGGCGTCTCGGTGCGGAACGCACAGGCGGCAACCATGGTCGGTCGGGCCCGCTCCCCGGTGATCTCTAGCGCGACCCAGCTCTCGCGGGTCGGGTGGTTCCGGATCTCCGCCAACGTTTCGGACAGCCTGTCATCGACGCGGACCTGATAGGCCGCAACGTAATCCGAGTCGCCGCAGCGCACTCCGCGCCACGTCTCGCGGGCGTCGGTCGCCAGCAGGCGCGGCACGTCGTCGGGACCGACCACCACGGCGTCCCACCCGGTCTCCCGGAGGTGGTCGGCAAGCCGTCGCGCCGCGACCTCGGCGGTCTCGTGCAACGGAATGCGCGGCGAACGCGCCCGCAGCGCCGTCAGGTTGTCGATCGCACCGACGGTGAGTGCAATCCACGCCTCCCGCGGGGTGGTCCCGCTTGGTCCGGATGTCCCGTCGCGATACGTGACTCGGATCTTGTCGGCGCGGATTCCGTAACGGTCCAGGTAGCCGGCGACCAGTGACAGAGGCAGGGCGTCCGGGACGCCGCCCGGTGCGCCGACGCGCAGCAGGGCGGTCGTCGTGACGGGAGAGACACCCCCGGCGTCGATCCGACCGCGTCGGCCGACGAGGGCGGCACGGCGACCCAGCAGGGTGGTGAATGACATTCCGCGCCAACGACCAAAGAGGACGATCACGGCGGTCGCGGCGAGAACCAGCAGCCAGTAGTCGCGGGGCGACGTCCAGGGGTAGGCCAGCACTGCGGGTGTGACGGCCAGCAGGGCCAGCGTGATCCGGCCGCTCACCGTGTGGTCTCCTTTCTGCGGGCGATCGCGACGGCTGCGGCGACCGCGGCGACAACCAGCGCCAGCACAGCCGTTCCGGCGAACGCAGCGGTCCGTGGCGCAACGTTCCCGGGCGCCGGGACCTCCGGAACGGCAACCCGTTTCGCCGACGGCGCGCCCGGTGGGTTTCCGCCGGGCAGCTGCCAGGTGAGGGACGCGACGGGGTCGATGGTGCCGGCGCCGACGATGTCGGAGGGCGCCCGGGCACCGCCGCGGGCGGTCGCGGTGATGCGCGCCACCACCTGCGTGGCGGTCAGGTCGGGGTAGCGGGCGCGGACGAGGGCCGCGACGCCCGACACGTAGCCGGCCGCGTAGCCGGTGTCCTTCAGCGGGATCATCCGTTGGCGGTCGTCGGGCAGGCCACTGGGCACACCATTCGCGAGACCGCCGCCGTCGCCGTTGCTGATCGACACGATGTTCTCCCCGGGTGCCGCGATGCCCACCCACGGCCCCGCCATGGTAAATGTGGACGGTTGCCCGTCGGGGGCCAGGGAGGCCGCTGACAGCACGTACGGCTGCCACCAGGACGGGATGGAGATCGAGGTGACAGCTTCCCAGTTCCGCGGGTCACCGGGGCGGCCGAGGTCGGTCAGCGGGTTGGACTCACACGCCGCGCCGCCGCCATCGCCCGCCGCGGCAACCACCACCGCGTCCCTGTCCACCGCCGCGTACCGGACTGCCGCGCCCAGGCCGGCCTGATCGACGGCGCGGTCGGCGGGCAGGCAGGTGACCGTCGAGATGTCGATCACCCGGGCACCCAGGTCCGCGGCGTGCACGATCGCCCGGGCCATCGTCGCGGCGTCCGACGCCGCCCGCTCCGCCTGCGGGTCGCCACCTGGCGTGCGCGGCGAGAACTTCGCGGAGGCCACCCTGATCGACACCAGCCGCGCCGCGGGGGCAACGCCGGTGAAGCCGTCCTGGCCGGGTTGGCCGGCGATGATCCCGGCGACCAGGGTGCCGTGCCCGTCGCAGTCGGTCAGGCCGTCGGTGGTTTCCACGAAGTCACCGCCGGCGGCGACGGTGGGCAGCCGCGGGCCGGGGCGTACCCCGGTGTCGATGACAGCTACCAGCTGGCCTTCACCGCGGGAAAACTGCCATGCCACAGGTAGATTCAGGCTAGCCTGGCTGGGCGTGACCGCGGCGGGGTCGCTGCCGGGGATCACCCCGGAGGTGGTGCACGGGCCGAGTCGCTCCATCGGCTGCCCGGGTCCGGGTGTCCCGCTCGGCGGTGGCGTGCCCGATTCGACCGTCGGGGGGCTGATCGCCAGCGCCTGCGGGCACGACGTCGCGGCAACCAGCGCGGCAGCCAAAGCTGCGTCGAAAATCGCAGTGCGGCAGACCGATCCGGCTCGTGTCATCGATCGAGCACCCAGGTGAAGATGCCGACCAGATACGCCATGACAGGGATCAGCGACGCATCGAGTCCGGTCGCGGTGAAGCCGAGCAGCCGGCGCACCGGCAACGAATAGCTCTCCGGTGCGGCGACGCCCGGGTTGAGCGCGACCACCAGCCACCCCACCGCCAGCGCGGTGAGCACCAGAACCGCGACAAGGGCGGCGTCGAACCCCCCGGTCACGGAGTAGATCACGACGAGTGCTCCGGCGACCAGGCACGGCTGAGCGAGCAGCCAGGCCTTGCACGCGGCGGAATCCCACACGCGGGCGCGCAGGATCGAAGCGGCCGCGGAGGCGGCGACCACGTACCAGCCCGCGCCGCCGACCGCCTCGGGGCGCAGTGCGATCGCCACTGAGCCCATGACGCTGAGCAGCACGGCCGCAGCGATGAATCCGCTCTGGTGAGCGTCGCTGATGCGGACGCGCCGCGGCAGGTCCTCGAGCACCCGCAACGACGGGGCCGGCGGCGCGGGGTCGCCGGGCGCCGGAATCACCGGCAGCGGAAGGCGAGCCGCCAGCGCGGACAGCGGGGCCGCCGCGATGGTGACAACCAGCGCCGACGCGATCACTGCGGCGCCGATCGTGACGAGCGGCCACGTCCACAGCGATGCGGCCGCCGCGGCCAGCAGCACCGCGGCTCCGACGACCGCGGTGGTGGTGAACACCCCGGCGAGCCGCTCGCGCTCCGCACCGGGCAGCATCAGCACGATCGCGGACCATGCAGTGACGCCGGCCGCGGCCAGCATCACCCGCGCCGAGCCGAGGTGCCCGGGTACCGCCACGGCCAGCGCCGCGCCGATGGGTGCCAGGGCCACGATGGACAGCGCGAGCGCGGTACCGGGCGATCGTGCCGTGGTCACCCACGCGGCCACGACGGTGAGCAGGGCAACCGCGCCGACAGCGACCAGTCCGGACAGCTCTCCGGTGGCGGCCCGGTAGGCGGCCCCCAGCCCGGCCGCCGCGACGATCGCGACGATCGTCGCGGCGAGCGCTCCCCGCCGGATGTGGGTCGCCCCCCAGGGCTTGTGCCGAGCGGCCGAGAAGATGACGGCGGCATCGGCGATGTCCTCGACGATCCCGGGAGAGGGCGGCCCGACGGGCACCGGTTGCAGGGCGAGCAGATCCCCATCGACCACACCCACGGTGTCCAGGCTGGCGTCGAGGCTGAACGGAGCTCCGCCGATCGGGGCCAGGCTCAGCAGGGTGCCCGCCGCCGGGGCGCCGTCGTCGGCAGTGGTGTCGCCGCCGGGTCCCGCGAGGCGCTGCACCGCGGGCAGGATTTCGCGCAGCGGCAGTTCGGTGGGTAGGGCCATCTCCGTGAGCCTGCGCTCCGCGAGGATGGCCACGCGGACGATCGGCTGTGTCATGGGGTCTTCTTTCTTTCCGTTGTCGGTCACACCCATGTCCCTCATACCTTCTGGGCCGTGAACCACTGGCTATCGGGCAGGAGCGCGGTGAGTTGCTCGATCGCGGCGGCGACGGCCGACGGCGTGCCCGGGCAAAACGTCGAAATCCACTCACCGTCGAACCCGCGGGACGGGCTGATGAGGATCCGTCCCGCGACGGTGTCGACGATGCTCAGGCCGACGTCGGTGGTGGCCTCATGACCGTCGCGGCGCTGGCCGGCGACCGCCTCCACATAGCTGCGTGGGCCGGCGAACACCGCCTCCAGGACTACTCTCGCCGATTCCGGGACACCAAGGTGGTCAATGACGTCGGTGGGCGCAGCGCCGGCCCGCAACCGCTCGTCGGCCCGGGCACCGACCCGCATCGGCAGGGTGAACTCGTCGAACCGCGCCGGGGGCCGCTGAGCGAGTCCGGCGCCGAGGACTCCCACCATGGCCTGCGGGTCGTCGATCTCCATGGCGGTGAATGTGACAAGGCCCGCGCTGCGCAACGCCACCACCGCGGCGGTGCAACGCTGCGCGACGACACCGCGCAGCATCCGCCCGGCGGGGCCCCCGGGGTGTGCGATGTACCGCAGGTCGAGCCAGCGGTCTGGAAAGCACACCGTCTTGATCCAGTCGGCGACGGCCGCGTTGACGGCACCGCCGCGCGACACCAGGCCCAACCGGGTCAGTTCGGCTTTCTGACGTTCCAGAAAAGAGCTGCGCTCCGCGGCGTCGCGATACGGCGTGGTGATCGCCAACACCCACGGAAAGCTCCCCGCGCCCGTGGTTTCCGCGATGAACCAGGCCTGGTCAACCGTCAGCTCGACCGCGTTCTGTTCGGCACTCATGTCAGGTTCATAGGCGCGGCGCTAGCCGCCCCACTTGGCGGCTTCGGCCTGGTCGCGGGCGAGCATGGCCATCGTGTTGGCCTCGTGGGTGCTGGCCATCGACTGGTAGGCGCGCACCAGGTCCGCCATCGCCTGGTTCCACTGGGTCTGCCACACCTGATAGGTCATGCCGGTGTCGCCCTGCCAGGCGTTCGACAGCGCGGCCTGCTCGCTGGCGATGTCGGCTCCCAGTCCGTGCAGCGCGCCGGCATAGCCCGACATGTCGGCGGCGTGGCCCAGCATCGCCGGGTAGTTGTACATGATGTGAGACATCCCTGCTCCTCTGCTCTGTCAGATCCTGTTAGAACGCCGTGTAGCCGGATGCGGCCGCGGCGTCTGCCGCCACGTACGTGCCCGCGGCATCCCCGAGGTTGGCCTGGGCGATATCGAGCAGCGTGTTGATCCGGGCGGCCGCCTCGACGAACCGGGCGTGCGTGGCCTGGAACGCGGCTGAGGACTCCCCGGCGTGAAAAGCCTGCGCCGCCAAACCTTCCTGCTCGGCCTGGCCGATCGTGCTTCGCATCAGCGCCGCCTTGGCGGCGAACGCGGACTGCGCGGCCACCACCTGCGGAATGTGAGCGTCCAACATACTCATGGCGATTCCCTTTCTGTTTCTTTTCTGTGGGCGAACATGCGTGTGTTCAGGGCGTGATCCCGTACCTGGCGGCGGCCGAGGCGTCGCCCGCCAGGTACCTCGCGCCGGCCCGGCCCACGCCGATGCCGGCGTGAGCCAAATCCTCGACTCCCTGGGCCGCCACGGCGGTGTGCTGCTGGCCCTGGACGCTGAACGCGCCGGCCGTCTGCAGCGAGACGGGATCAATCGCCGGTGGTACCACCGCCGTGATCGCCGGAGCCGCCACAGTGTGCGCGGCGGCCAGTCGCGCGGCGAGTGCCTCCACCTCGGCGCTGGCCGCCGCCAAGCCCTCGGGCACCACGTGTAACGTCATGTTTTCTCTCTTCCTGTCTCGCTCTGTCTCGCTCTGCTTGTCTGTGTCAGCCCGGAATCGATTCGCCCACCAGCGGGTTGACCAACTGCACGTGCATCGGCGCGTCGCCGTCGCCCAGCAGGAGCGCGCGCCCCGCGGGCAGCCGGGCGAATCGCTGGCCCCGGATCTTGCCGCTGTCGTGCGGGTTGCCCGACAGCATCACCGTGGTCGCCTGCAGATCGTTGAGGCGGCGCAGCAGTGGGCTGGTCATCAACACGTGCCCGGATCCGCTGGCGCGGGCCGTCACGATCACCCTCAGCCCCAGATCGGCGGCATGGGCCAGCAGTGCGACCAACGGCGTCCAGGGCCGCTGGCCGATGTACGGCCCTCCGGCCGCCGGGCCGTCCGGAAGCTGGTCGACGTCGTCGATGAGCAGGTAGTGGCCAGGCCCGCGGTACGTCGCGCGCGACACCTGGGCCGCGGACAGGCCGGCCGGTGGCCGGCGCGACTCGATCAGGTTGGCCAGTCCCAGCATCGCCGGGGTGATGCGGTCGACGTCGGCCGTGTATTCGTTGTCCTCGAACAGCGGTTCGTCGACGAGGTGCAGACGTCGATCCAGCACGGTGAACGCCACCTCGTCCGCGCCCGCGTTGTCCCGAATGGTGCGGATGATGTGGCGCAGCAGAGTCGTCTTTCCGGACTTGGCGTCACCGAACACCATCAGCAGCGGATTCTCGGCGAAGTCGAGCACCACCGGCGCCAGGTCCTCCTCGCGCTGGCCGATGACCACCCGGTCGCGGCCGCGGTACAACTCGCCCATCTCCGCGGGCGCCAGGTTGGCCGGCAGCAACCGCACGGGCGGCGCGGTAAGGCCGGGGTAGCGGGCGTTGATCGCGGCGATCTGAGTCAGATCGGGTTGCGCGAACAGGAAGTGCTCGGCGGCCATGGTCAGGCCGCGGCCCGGCTGGTCGTGCGGGACCGCATCCGCGGGACGGCGCAGAGCGCCCACCACCCGCACGTTGCTGTCACGCGCGTCGTACAGCTTCAGCTCCAGGCGCAGCCCCAGTCCGTCGCGCATGGCCAGCGGCACCTCCAACCAGCTGGGAGTGGTGACAACGACATGGATGCCGTACGCCAGGCCGACGTTGACCAGCTCGGTCACCTTGGCCAGCAACGGGTTGCGGGTGTTGAACTGGTCGGTGTTGTCCCGGGCGAACGCGTAGAGGTTGTCGATCACCAGGAACGCCGTGCCATAGCCGTCGTCGGGCAGTGAACCGCTACGCTGCCGCGACACCATGAGTTGCTCAAGCTCACCGAAGGTGCGCCGGATACGATCGGGCTCCAGTGGCGAGGCGACCCCGCCGACGTGCGCCAGGTTTTCCAGGCCCCGCAGCTGCCCGCCGCCGTAGTCCAGACAGTAGAAGGTGACTTCGCGCGGGGAGTGCAGGCTTGCCGCCGACAGGATGAACGTCTGCAGCGCCATCGATTTCCCGGATTTAGGGCCGCCGTGGATCACCAAGTTCCCGGCGGCCGATGTGGCGTCAAAGATGAGCGGGTCGCGGCGCATCTCGAAGGGCTTGTCGATCTCGCCCAGCGGCCAACGCCCCTGGTGTGCCGGTACCCCCGCGCGGACCAGTACCTCGGCCAGGAGTATCGGCTCGTCCAGCGGTGGTAGCCACAACCGCGGGGCCCGCGGACCGTAGCCGGCCAATTGCCCGCCGATGGTCGCGATCAACTTGCGCGGCACCCGAGCAGGCTCGTCGTCCCCACCGCTGATGATCACCGTGGCCGCGTCGGGCTCCACCCGTCCGGCCGGGAACAACCTGGGCTCCGGAATGATTTGCAGAACAACCGATTTAGCTCTTCTGGGTGGTTCGTAGATGCCGTCGACGTACGTGCTGCGGAACTTTATCGGCGTCGCGCCAGGCGCGGGCACCAGGAAACCCTCGCCCTTGTGCTCCCTGCCGGACTCGATGTGGTACGCGTCGTCGACGCCGATGATCTGACGAGACACGCCGGGACTGGCCACCTTCAACCCGATGCGGTAGGAGGTGTTCTTGTCGATATCCTTGATCTTGCCGACGTCCAGCGTCTGCGATGCGAACAGGATGTGGATGCGGAACGAGCGGCCTTTGCGCGCGACGTAGTCGAACAGATCCGCGTATTCCGGGTGATCGGCCAGCATCAGGGTGAATTCGTCGGCGACCACCAACAGCGTGGGGATCGGGGGGAGTTCCGGTGCATCCGGCCCCGCCGCCTCGCGGGCGGCCTCGTACTCCGTGACCGAGGTGAACGCGCTGCCCTGCACCCGGCGCCCGGCTTCGCGCAGCAGGGTCTCGCGGCGGGCGACCTCGCCGCGCAGGGTGTCGGCGAACCTGTCGGCCAGCGACTTCTTCTCGGCCATGTTCGAGATCACGGCGACCACCTGGGGGTAGTCGCGGAAGCTGTCGGCACCGGCCTCGCCCTTGAAGTCGGCGTAGATCACGATCAACCGCTCCGCCGAATGAGTTGTCAGCAGCGCCAACAGGATCGACATCAGGGTCTGCGATTTACCCGAGCCGGTCATGCCGATCATCAGGCCGTGCGGGCCCATCCCGCCCTCGGCCTCGTCCTTGAGGTCGAACATCAGCGGCTCGCCGGTCGCGGTGACACCGATCGGCACCCGCAACTCGTCGTCGCGGCGCCGCGGCGCCCACAGGGTGGGCACGTCCAACTCCGAGGCGTCCGGAATGCCCAGCAGCGTGGTGAAGCTCGCGCCGGTCGTAGCCGCCGAGCGCAGCCCGGTGTGCGTCGGGTTGGAGTCCCAGCGCGACAGCCGGCGTGCGAGGTGGGCGGCCTCGTCGGCGCCGAAGCGGTCGGCGGCGTTGATGTAGGGCTGCCAGCCCCCTGTCTGCCACCGGGTGATGACACCGTTGGCGACTCGCAGAATCGGCCGTTCGGGGTCCGAATACTGCTCACGGTTCGGCGGGCTGACCGTGCGGTGCACGACGGTGACCCCCGCCCGGCCGGCCGCGAGTGTCGATGCGCCCAGGTCGAAGTCGGGATCGTCGACGACGATCAGCACGTGCCGTAACACGTCGCCGGGCTCACCGGTGAAGGCCGGGCGGTCGACGAGTGCCGAACCCAGGATCAGTTCGTCAGGATCGTTCACCAGGAAACGGGCCGGGCCGACGCCGTCGACCTCACCGGGGACGTCGACGTGCGGCAACCACTTCAGCCACGACCAGTCCGGGCCCTCGAGGTCGCGGGCGGCCAGCGCGACACCGAGCACCGTCGGGTCGTGCCACGTCACGGCCTGGGCGATCCAGGCTCGCAGCGCGGCCCGCACCTCGTCGGCCTCACCCACGACGGTGATAAGAGAGACCTTGGTCAGGTCGATCCCGGTCGGCACGTCACGCACGGTGCGCTGGGCGTCAAGCAGGCTGCGTAATGCGCTGTGCGACACAGGTTCCAGGTCGATATCGTCTGCGATGTCTTTGACGCGCAGCGCGGTGTCCAGCGGCACGTGGTGGCGACCGGCGCGCAGCACCAGGAAGTCGGGGTCGTGCGGGTCGCGTTCCCACTGTCGTCGTGACCCGGCCACGCCGGCTAGAGCCGCCGGCTCCGGATGGGACCACCGCGCAGCGGCGCGCTGCTGGGCGGCCTGGGCGCGGACGTTGTCCCGGACCACCGAGAGGTAACGCAGGTAATCGGCCCGTTCGGCATCGACCTCCTCGGTGCGCATTGTGTTGTTGGTGCCGCGGTACATCGAGGTCGCCGCCAGCAGCAACACGAACGGGAAGAACAGCGTCTGCGGGGAGATCACCCGCATCCCGGTGGCCACCAACGCGATGACCATGCCGACGATGAGGGTGACCAGCACATAGGGCAGCGCCCGCCGCAGGAACGACGGGGGGATCACCCGGGGCAGCTCGGGTGGGGCCTCGATCATGATGCTGCCCTTGCGGGTGACGGGCGGCGCCAGCCGTCGGCGGGCTTCGAAGATCAGCCGGCTCATCGGGGCTCCCCTTCGGCCGCCACGCGTCCCGGCGTGGGGTCGGGCATCAGGCCGTCGTGGGCAAGCAGCGCGTCGGCGCGCGACAGTGTCGGGCCGCTGGCGAACAGCGACAGCACCGACCACGGGATGGGGACCGGCGTTCCGCTCAGGCCCAGCGCCTCAACGGTTTTACCGTGGCCTGCGGTGGACGTCTCTTTATCGGCCTCGGTGTCGATGCCATAGCGCACCCCGGTGTCGGACACCCAGAACAGCGCCCCGGTGGTGGGCCCGACGGCTGACCCGGTGGC
>CAZZHX010000024.1:18766-22716 GCA_964653535.1 uncultured Mycobacterium sp.
GGCTGACCCGGTGGCACTGCCGCCCACGGTCTGGGTGAAGTACCCGGTGCCCGGCGGCAACGCGACGCGGGCGGCGGTTCCCGTCGCTCCGCCACCGACGAGCTCGAGGGGGTGAATCGAATCCGAGATCGGCAGCGCCGAACCGGACAGCAGGCTCACCGAGCTGGTGGCGGCGCCTGATCCCCTGCTCCAGGACGCACAGGTGACGGGTTCCTGAGCGGCGTCGACCACCGTCAGCGGTTGATCCGGATAGCGCCCGGTGTCCAACAGCCCCGACACCGGCAGTTTGGCCACGGCGTCGGCGCCGAGGCGCGGCGGTTGGTCCAGGCCGAAGGAGTTGCTGTTGCGCAGGATCGAGGCGAGCACCGGCGAGATCGGTTGCAGGCCGTCGGGCAACACGGCGTAGTAGCGCACCGCGTCCGGCGGGTCGAGGGAGTACGACGCGACCACCGCGCCGACCGGCGCCGGAACGGAATAGGGGGCCGGCGCGCCGGCGTTCGGAATGATCGGTGCGGCCAGCGGCGGCGCTTCGGGTATCGCGTTGAGCAACCCCGACGCGACGGGCCGGGCCGTGGGGGTATCGGTGCCAAGGCCGAGTGCAGCCGTGACGGGGTGGTCGGCCAGGTTGATCCGGCTGCGCTTTCCGGCCCACAACAGCCAGGTGACCCGGTCGCCGTCGGCCCCAGCGCCGACCCGGTCACCCGAGGCGTCGACCAACAGCGCGCGGGTGGGGCCGAGCGTGGCTGCGCGGGCGCCGCCGTCGGCGGGCGGGCCGGATATCACCGTGACGCCCGCGCTGTGTGCGTCGCGCGAGGCACCGCTCACAGCGTCGCATACCGTCCATCTGGCGTCATGCGACGTGTTCTGTTCCATCCGCTCCGGCGCGCCGGGGATGCCGATCAAGTTTCCGGGCGAAAAGCGTTCCAGCTCAGTGCTCTTCACCATCGTCGGGTTCACCGGCCTGCCGACGATCAGCCGGGCGGACATCAGGTTGAGCACGGGGTGCAGTTGATCGCCGATCCGGACGTACAGCGCGGCGGTCGACCGGTCCGCCAGCACCGGATTGGTACCCGCCGATCCGGCGGGCCGGATCAGGGAGAACACGAAGCAACCCGCCAAGCCGGTGACGAGGAGTACGACGCCCATCAATACGGCGCGCGACTGGGTACGCAGCGGATCGACCAGCATCCTGGTGTCGTGCAACGCGATACCAGAGGCGATCCGGCGCACCACGAAGCGCCAGCCACTCACTTGATGGCGGGTGACGAAACCGCGGCGATACATGACATGGTCGGGGTTCTCGTTCGCCGGGGTCCGCGAGGAGAACGACCGCCGCGGCTCGTCCCAGTCGCCGTCCTGCCCGTTGTTCGTCATGCCGGCACCGGCAGTCCGAGGCCGCGCAGCAGCGGCGCGACCGACTCCGCGACGTCGCGATCGGTGATCGTCATCAATTCTTCGTCGCTGAACTCGCCGGTGGGCTCGGAGTGGTCGAGCCGAAATTCCCGCTCCTCCTCGGAGCGTTCGACGATGTTGCGGACGAACCGCCCATTGCCGGCGATGTCGAGGCTGCGGCGTTCGATTCCGTTGGCGTCGGCGGTCGATTCGGCGGCCAGTCCGGAGAACAGCGCCTCCATGTGGTCGAGCGCGGCTTGTTCGAAGATGCTGTCGCGGTTGGCGGCCATCGTGTGCGCGATCTCGACCAGCTCCGCGGGGGTGTAGGACGGGAAGTCGATGCTGCGGGTGAACCGGGACCGCAGGCCCTCGTTGGTGTCCAGGAACCTGTCCAGCTCCGCGCGGTAGCCGGCGATGATGACCACCAACCGGTCGCGGTCGTTCTCCATGCGGGCGAGCAGGGTGTCGATGGCCACCAGCCCGAAGTCGTTCTTGGCTCCGGTGGCTACCAGCGCGTACGCCTCGTCGAGGAACAGCACCCCGTCCAGAGCGCTGTCGATGACCGCGTTCGTCTTGGCTTCCGTCTCGCCGATGTGTTGGCCGATGAGATCGGCGCGGTGCACCTCCTGGATGTTCTCCCTCGTCAAAAGACCGAGGCCGCAATAGATTTTGGCGACGACGCGCGCGATGGTCGTCTTGCCGGTCCCGGGCGGTCCGGCGAACACCAGGTGGTGGGTGCGTTGCGCCACGGCGAGGCCGCGCTGCTTGCGCACCAACTCCATGGCGACCGAGCTCTTCAGTCGCGCGACCTGATTTTTGACCTCGTCGAGTCCGATGAACTCGGCGAGTTGGCGTTCGGCCTCTGCCAGCAGCGCGGCCTTGCGCTCGTGGGCCGCCGGGTCGACGAAGTCGTCCGGGCTGGGCTCACTGGCGGGATCCCAGGGGTCGGTGCGGGCGTCGATGCGGGCGGCCGTGGTGGTCACGAT
Organism: uncultured Mycobacterium sp.; assembly: GCA_964653535.1. Classification (GTDB taxonomy): domain Bacteria; phylum Actinomycetota; class Actinomycetes; order Mycobacteriales; family Mycobacteriaceae; genus Mycobacterium. Next base: position 21,145 of record CAZZHX010000024.1, read on the forward strand.
CCCGACGCTGGTGTCGGAGAGGGCGTGCTGGATCTGCTCGTTCTCGGGGTGCGCGGCGTACAGGTCCTGCAGGACCTCGCTTGCGGACTCCTCGTCGACGTGCGCACGCAGCACGAGCGCCTTGGCGAGCGCACCGTCCATCGCGGCCACGGCGACTGGGCCGTCGGGTTCCTCGAGGTAGGACAGCGCCGGCGAGAACATGCCCAGCCGCGCCAGCGCCGTGCCCAGCGTGATTCGCGCCGCATGAGAGAAGGTGTCGTCCAGGTCTGCGTCGTTGACGATCGGGGTGAGCAACTCGACGACGTCCGACCATCGCTGCGCTCGATAGTTGATCACGACGGCGACCCACCGGGCCTCGTGCCAGTTTGGGCGGCTCCCGGTGAGGTCGGCGGCAATCCGGCCGGCGTCGGTGAACCGCCCCCCCGTTGCAGCCAGGCCCGCCGCGTAGGCCAGTTGGAAATCGTCCGGCGTTGCGGCGCGGAACTTCAGGTACAGGCCCGTGTCGTAACGGAAGCCCAGCGCCCCTGGCGCAAGCTCGACCCGGCGCGCCAACGTGCCGGCGGTGCTCGCGGTGCGCGCCACGGCCTCGAGCACGTCGAGGGATACGTCGCCGGCGGCGGCCAGGCCGGTCCAGGCGTCGCACTGGTCGTGGGCGATGCGGGCGAGCGCGGCGAAGCCGCGGCGGGCAGCGGCCAGGTCGGCGGGGCGCTGCCGCTGGTCGACAGCGATGCCGAGGGCACGGCAGCAGGTGCCGAACCGGCTCACGATGTCGCTGTCGATCCTGGTGTCGGCCCGAGAGGCGTCGGGAGCCGATGCCAGCGTGCCGGCGTCACTCCGTTGCACAGATGCCCCCATCGAACATGGCGCTGGTCAACCCAACGTGTGCGCGAATGGTCGTGAGCGAACTCACTGTCGTGACTCCTCCGCTGAGGCAAACTTCCGTGTCCTCGTCAACCTTAATGAACATCGTTTTCATTTTCAAGAAGGTATCTCCCAGCCTCGACGGCCCGCCTCTGGATCCGGAATCCTCGGGCGGCGGCCCGTGGCGCCGAAGTTCAGTTCACCGGCCGTCATCGGCGCCATCCGGGTGGTCGGTCTGCCACGTCCGCGGCACCATGGGTATCGAGGGGCCTCTCCCAAACTCGCCACTGGCCCGCGCCGCCAGGCCCGCGGCCTCCGCGGCCGGGCCCGTGACGTCGCGAGCGGCGCCGGCGAAGCCCAGCGGTCCGGCGCCCCGTGCGGACCCGGTCGACGGCTCCGCAGCGGGGCGTTCGGGTCCCGGCACCCCGTCGGCCCGGGCTTCGGCTCCGGAATCCAGGAACTCGTACCGGTACCCGCGATGCTGGTCGTTCATCGCCGCCCGCCGGCGCTGGCGCGCCCGCTGCCGCGCAGCCGCCGATGTCGCGACCGCCGCTGCCGCCGCGGCGATGTCGGGTTCGGGAGCCTTCCGCTGCGCACCGGTGGGCATTCCCGTGCCGGCGCCCATCCTCGGCCCGCCCACCAGGTAGGGGTAGGCGGTCTCGGCACCCGTAACAGGGGGCGGGCCGAGGATGGGCGCCGGCACGGGAATGC
>CAZZHX010000025.1:0-1383 GCA_964653535.1 uncultured Mycobacterium sp.
GCGCAGGCCGAGTCGTTTCACGCCCAGTTCGTGCAGTCCCTGAGCTCGGGGTCAGCGGCGTACGTCGGCGCCGAGGCCGCCAACGCCGCCCAGGCGGTGTCCGGCCTTGCCAACTTCGGCGGCGCTGGAGCGTCGGCGGCAGCGTCGTCGCTGGCGAATGAACCGCTGGTGCAGGTCTTGTCGACGCTGCAGAATATCGGCAAGGGCAACATCGGTGGCGGCAATATCGGTATGGGCAACATCGGGTACGCCAATATCGGGTTCGGCAACCTGAACAACCTGAACTTGGGTAGCGGCAACAACGGCTACCAGAACCTAGGTAACGGCAACCGCGGTGAGTACAACATCGGCAGCGGCAATACCGGCGCCTTCAACCTGGGCGGCGGCAATACCAACACCAGCGCCGTCAATTCGGGCTTCAATGTCGGTTTCGGCAACCTCGGAAACGGCAACACCGGCAGCGGCAACCTCGGCGCGGGTAACTCCGGTGGCGGCAATAACGGCACCGGTAACGTCGGATTCGGCAACACGGGCAGCTACAACTTCGGTTTCGGGTTGACTGGTAACCACTTGGTCGGTTTCGGCAACAACTACTACAACCCGGCGAACGGGCAGTGGACCTTCACGGGGAACCCAAACTCGGGCACCGGAAACTTTGGGTTCGGCAACTCCGGCACCAACAACTCCGGATTCTTCAACTCCGGCGTGGGCAACATCGGGTTCAACAACTCCGGCGCCAACCCGTTGGGCGGTATGAACAACTTCGGGTTCGCCAACGCCGGGGTCGGGACCATCGGCGCCGACAGCTCGGGCACCGCGAACTGGGGTTTGGGCAACTCAGGCACCTTCAACACCGGGTGGCACAACTCCGGGTCCTTCAACACCTTCGGCGGCAACTCCGGTACGGGCAACACGGGCTGGTGGAACGCGGGGACCTTCAATACCGGTAACGGCGACGGCGGCAGCTTCAACACCGGCTTTGGCAACGCGGGTAACTTCAACACCGGCTACGCCGGCGTGGGTACTCCGTTCAACGTCACGCAAGCTGTCCTGGCCAAGACGGCCAACTCGGGCTTCAACAATATCGGTAACCTCGCCTCGGGTTATGGGAACCAGATCTCTGGCTACCCGCCCGGCACTTTCGGCCCCGGTCCGGCGCCGGTCTTGCCGTGGGACCTCGGTATCTCGGGTGTCTCCAACTCGGCCCTCGGCGGCACCGGGTTCAACGGTTTAGTCTCGGGCATCGGCAACACCGGTGTCCCGTCGACGTCAACCACGATCAAGGGGATTCTCCAGGGCATCAATCCCGCTTTCGCCGGCTTCGGATCATTGAGCGGTGCGATCTCGGGTGTGAACAACTACGGCTCCGGCCAGTTCGGTTGG
>CAZZHX010000025.1:1393-22705 GCA_964653535.1 uncultured Mycobacterium sp.
TGTCGAGGCTGCAGAGCCTCCTGTAAGGAATTCGTCTCATGCGGCGAGGCCATTGCTCCGCCGAGCCTGGCCGGCGTCGCCGTCTGTGGGGCCCCGGGGAATCTCTCTGGAAAAGGACCGGGATTCCGTATCGTCGGCGATTAACTCCCGCTAGGGTAAGCGCGAATAACTAGGTGGAGGTGTCCTATGTCGTTTGTGTCCACAGTGCCGGAGTATGTGTCGTCGGCGGCGGCGGATGTGGCCAGGGTCGGCTCGCAGATCAGCCAGGCGACGTCGGCGGCGGCGGCTCCAACGACCAGCGTGATCGCTGCGGGGGCGGATGAGGTATCGGCGGCTATCGCGGCTCTGTTCTCCGGTCACGCCCAGGCGTACCAGGCGCTCAGCGCGCAGGCCGAGTCGTTTCACGCCCAGTTCGTGGCGACCTTGAGTTCGGGGGCGGCGGCGTACGTCGGCGCCGAGGCCGCCAATGCCGCGGGCGCCCAGGCGGCGGCGACGATGGCTAATGACCTGTCCGCCTATTTTCTGCCGGCGATTTCGACGTTCCAGAACCTCGGTGGCGGCAACATCGGAAACGGCAACATCGGTAACGGCAACATCGGGTACGGCAACATCGGGTGGGGCAACCATGGGGATCTGAACCTCGGTGGCGGCAACTCCGGGCCGTTGGGTGGAACCACCCGAAACGGCCTCCCCGGGAATGGACATGAGGGCGGCTACCAGAATCTCGGAAACGGCAATTACGGTCAGTTCAATACCGGCGGCGGCAATACCGGCAGCACCAACCTGGGTGGTGGGAATACCAACACCAGCACCGACCGGTCGGGCTTCAACAACGGGTGGGGCAACCTTGGTACCAACAACACCGGTGTGGGTAACTTCGGCGCGGGGAACTCCGGTGGCGGCAACAACGGCACCGGCAATGTCGGCTTTGGCAACACCGGAAGCTACAACTTCGGTGCGGGGTTGACCGGTAACCACTTGGTCGGGTTCGGCAACAACTCCTACAACGTGGCGACCGGGCAGTGGACCATCACGGGGAACCCGAACTCGGGCACCGGCAACGTCGGGTTCGGCAACTCCGGCACCAATAACTCCGGGTTCTTCAACTCCGGAGCGGGCAACATCGGGTTCAACAACTCCGGCACCAACCCGTTGGGCGGCCTGAGCAACTTCGGTTTCGGTAACGCCGGATACGGCAACATCGGCGCGTACAACTCAGGTAGCGCGAACTGGGGTCTGGGTAACTCGGGTGACTTCAACACCGGGTGGCACAACTCCGGGTCCTACAACACCTTCGACGGCAACTCCGGTATCGGCAACACGGGCTGGTCGAACTCGGGTGCCTTCAATACAGGTAACGGTGACGCCGGCGACTACAACACCGGCTTCGGCAACGCGGGTACCTTCAACACCGGCTACTTGGGCACGGGCACCCCGTTCAACGTCGAAAACGCCGCCCTGACCAACACGGCGCACTCAGGCTTCAACAACATCGGCAACTTCGCCTCGGGTTACGGGAACCAGATCGCCGGCTTCGCCCCCGGGTCCGGCACCCCATTCGATCTCGGCGTCTCGGGGTACTTCAACTCGGCACTCGGCGGCACCGTTGCCAACGGTTTAGTTTCGGGCCTGTTCAACACCGGCACCGTGTCAACGGGCGGCCTGCTTGGTGGCATCAGCGGCAGCATCTCAGGCGTGAACAACTACGGCTCCGGCCAGTTCGGTTGGTTCTCTCTGGTGTCGAGGCTGCAGGAGGTCGCCGTCTGCGGGTGCTGGCCGGAGCTGCTCTGGTCAGCTTCGTGACGTTGCCGGCCCGGCACGAACACGGGGTGTGAGCCTCCCGCTTGCCAGGTCAATAATTTTGACGGATTCGGCTCATCGCGCCGGGTGCCGTGGTCTAAGCTCATGGAGGCCAGCCGGGCCGATGAAAGGGATCGACTCTGATGAGTTTTATGACGTTGCCGCCGGAGATCAATTCGTGGCAGATGTTTTCCGGTGCCGGGTCGGCACCGATGCTGCAGGCGGCTGCGGCCTGGGACGGGCTGGCCTCGGAGCTGGGAAGCGCGGCGTCGTCGTTTTCCTCGGTGACGTCGAATCTGGCGGGTGGGGCGTGGCAGGGTGCGGCGTCGCAGGCGATGATGTCGGCGGCGACGCCGTATGCGGGGTGGTTGAATGCGGTGGCGTCGCACGCCGCGGGCGCGGCCGGGTCGGCGCAGACGGTGGCGAGTGTGTTCGAGGCGGCGCAGGCGGCCACGGTGCACCCGGCGTTCGTGTCGGCGAATAGGGCCAACTTCGTTCAGGCGGTGTCGTCGAACTTCTTCGGGTTCAATGCCCCGGCGATCGCGTCGCTGGAGGGCGAGTACGAGTCGATGTGGGCGGCCGACGTGGTTGCCCTGGCCGGGTATCACGCCGGGGCGTCGGCGGCGGCGGCGGCGATCACGGCTGGTCCGTTCGCGACATTGCTGTCGGCATTCCAGACCATCGCTCAGGGCGCCACCGTCCTCAGTACGCTGTCCAACGCAGTTCAGACGATCCTGACCTCTCTGAACGCTGTGCCGAACCTGGGCCAGGGCAATATCGGCGGCGGCAACATCGGCGTGGGCGACATTGGCTTCTTCAACGTGGGCGTCGGTAACTTTGGTGCGCTGAACCTCGGGAACGGCAACCTCGGCCTCGGCAACTTCGGCAACGGCAACTTTGGCAGTTGGAACATCGGCAGCGGCAACAACGCCCAAAACAACGTGGGCTTCGGCAACTTCAACACCGGCGGCGCGACGGGCTTCAACTTCGGCCTTGGCAACAAAGGCAACAACAACATCGGGGTCGGCAACACCGCTGCGGGGAACTCGGGCGGCGGCAATAACGGCACCGGTAACGTCGGCTTCGGCAACACCGGTGAGTACAACTTCGGCTTCGGGTTGACCGGCAACCACCTGGTCGGGTTCGGCGACAACTACTACAACCTGGCGAACGGTCAGTTCGTGCTGACGGGCAATCCGAACTCGGGGTTGGGCAACGTCGGGTTCGGCAACTCCGGCAGCGGCAACTACGGGTTCTTCAACTCCGGTGCCGGCAACATCGGGTTCAACAACTCCGGCACCAACCCGCTCGGCGGCTTGAACAGCTTCGGGTTCGGCAACTCCGGAAGCGGGGACATCGGCGCCTACAACTCCGGTACAGCGAACTGGGGCCTGGGCAACTCGGGCCAGTTCAACACCGGGTGGAACAACGGCGGCTCCTTCAACACCGGCGACGGCAACGGCGGCCTCCTCAACACGGGCCTGTCCAACGGCGGCGTGAACAACACGGGTGTGGGCAACGGTGGCCAGTTCAACACCGGTTTCGGTAACGCTGGCCTGTTCAACACCGGTTACCTTGGCGCGGGTACCCCGTTCAATGTCCCCTCCGCTTATTCGATTAACCAGGCTAACTCGGGTTATGAAAATATCGGCAACGGTGTTTCGGGCTACTACAACACTCAATCCGGGAACCCTCTGACCATCCCTGCCACCTTCCCTCCCCCCTACGGCTTCGGTGTCTCGGGCGTCGCCAACTCGGCCGTCGGTGGCAACGGCTTGAACGGTTTCGTGTCGGGGTACTTCAACACCGGCGTCCCGACGACGTCGCCGATCCTCGCGACCATCAACCCCGCCCTCGCCGGCCTCAGCGGAAGTGGTCTGATCTCGGGGGTGAACAACTACGGCTCCGCCCAGGTCGGTTGGTTCTCCCTGGTGTCGAGGCTGCAGGCCCTCGCTGCGGGCCTGTAACCAACCGGCGCCACCGGTAGCGACGGGTCGGGCTTGGTTTACCTTGGCGGACACGTTCGCTACGAGGTGGAATTGACTCAAAACGAGAACACGTTCTAGCGTCTAGGGCGTGTCCTCTCACACCTACTCCCGGCCCCTGTCCGACGCCATCGCCGAGGCAGAACGACTGGTCGCCGAAGCCCCGCACATCGAAACCGAAGCCGACCTGCTCGAAGGGCTTCAATACCTCGCGGGCTGCATCGCCGCCTGCACACACCTGGCCTTCGACTACGACCGAGATCACCCCTTCCTGCAGTCGGGCACCGGGCCGTTCACCAAGATGGGCCTGGACAACCCCGACACCCTCTACTTCGGCTCCCGCCTGCGCGCCGGCCACGACTACGTCGTCACCGGCCGGCGGGGCACCACCACCGACCTGAGCTTCCAACTACTTGGCGGCGAGTACACCGACGACAACGTGCCGGCCAGCCAGGCCGCGTTCGACGACCGGGAACTCCCGATCGGCCGGGACGGCAGCTTCGAATGGCGGGTGCGGCCGACCAGCCCCGGCCAACTGGTGATCCGCGAGGTGTACGGCGACTGGTCGGCGCAGCGGGGCACCCTCGCCATTTCCCGGCTCGACACGGCGGGTACGGCGCCGCCGCCGCTGACCCGGGAGACGATCGACAAGCGTTTCGCCACCGCCGGCAAACAGCTTGTCAACCGGGTGAAGACGTGGCTGCAGTTCCCGCAGTGGTTCTATCTGAACATCCCGGTCAACACCATGGTCGCGCCCCGGCTGACACCCGGCGGGCTGGCAACCCAATATTCGTCGGCCGGGCATTTCGACCTGCAGCCCGATCAGGCGCTGGTGATCACCATCCCCGTCTCCGACGCGCCCTACCTCGGTTTCCAACTCGGCAGCCTGTGGTACATCTCCCTGGACTACATCAACCACCAGACCTCACTGAACAACACTCAGGCCCAACGGGATCCGGATGGCAAGGTGCGCATCGTCGTCGCCGACCACAATCCCGGCGTCACCAACTGGGTCGAAACCCTGGGCCACCGGCGCGGATACCTGCAATTCCGCTGGCAGCGGATATCGCGCCACCTCACCGACGCCGACGGGCCCACCGTCGAACTCGTGGATCTCGATGCCGTGCCGTCCAGGCTGCCGTACTTCGCGCACAACAGGATCGCCGGCGAGCAGTGGCGCGCGCGAATAGCGTTGCGCCATATGCAGATTTCCGCACGGATGCTGGGCTGACAATGGATGCTCCGGACATGCTCAAGGACAAAGTGGTCGTCATCAGTGGCGTCGGCCCGGGTTTGGGCACCACACTGGCGCACCGCTGCGCGCGGGCCGGCGCCGGTCTGGTGCTGGCGGCCCGCACTGTCGCGCGGGTGGAGGAGCTCGCGAAGCAGCTCCAGGACAATGGCCACCGGGCCCTGGCGGTCCGCGCCGACATCACCGAGGACGACGACGTCCACCGCCTGACCGAGGCGGCGATCGCCACCTATGGCGCGGTCGACGTGCTGATCAACAACGCGTTTCGGGTGCCGTCGATGAGACCGTTGGCCGCCACCAGCTTTGAGCATATTCGCGACGCCATCGAACTCAGCGCCCTCGGCGCGTTGCGGCTCATCCAGGCCTTGACGCCGGCATTGGAGGAGTCCCGCGGATCGATCGTCAACGTCAACTCCATGGTGCTGCGGCACTCCCAAGCCAAGTACGGTGCCTACAAGATGGCGAAAGCCACTCTGCTGGCCATGTCGCAGTCGCTGGCAACCGAATTGGGCGAGAAGGGGATCCGCGTGAACTCCGTCGCCCCGGGCTACATCTGGGGCGACACTCTGCAGGCCTATTTCACGCACCAGGCCGGCAAGTACGACACCACCGTCGACCAGATCTACCAGGCCACCGCGGCGAACTCCGACCTCAAGCGCCTGCCCACCGAAGACGAAGTGGCGTCGGTGATCATGTTCATGGCCAGCGACCTGTCCAGCGGCGTCACCGGCCAGACCCTCGACGTCAACTGCGGGGAGTACCACGTCTGATGTCCGACCGCACCGATGTCGGCACGGTCGACGACCTTCGCGCGTCGGCCACCAAGCTGGTCGGTCTCGACGATTTCGGCGTCGACGACGACAACTACCTCGAGGCGATCGAGGTGCTGCTGGATTCCTATCGGCGGGAAGCGGGACTGACGGTGCTGGGCAGCAAGATGAGCCGATTCTTCCTGCGCGGCGCGCTGGTTGCCCGGCTGGTGTCCGAATCCGCGTGGAAGCAGTACCCGCAGCACGCCGACGTCACGATCACGCGACCGATCTTCGTCACCGGGCTGGCGCGCACGGGCACCACGGCGCTGCACCGGCTACTGGGGGCCGATCCGGCTCATCAGGGCCTGAACCTGTGGTTGGCCGAGTTTCCGCAGCCGCGTCCGCCGCGCGACACCTGGGACTCCAACCCGTTCTACCGGCAGCTCGACGAGCAGTTCACCCGGCACCATCGGGAGAACCCCGACTACACCGGCATCCATTTCATGGCCGCCTACGAGTTAGAGGAGTGCTGGCAGCTGCTGCGGCAGTCGGTGCACTCGCTGTCGTACGAGTCGATGGCGCACGTGCCCAGCTATACGGCGTGGTTGTCCCGCCAGGACTGGACGCCGTCGTATCGGCGGCACCGCAAGAACCTTCAGCTGATCGGGCTCAACGACGCCGACAAGCGCTGGGTGCTCAAAAACCCCAGCCACCTGTTCGCGCTCGACGCGCTGATGACGGTCTACCCCGACGCGCTGGTGGTGCAGACCCACCGGCCGGTCGAGACGATCATGGCCTCGATGTGTTCCCTGGCCCAGCACACCACCGAAGGGTGGTCGACGACGTTCACCGGAGCCCAACTCGGCGCCGACGCCATGGACACGTGGTCGCGCGGCTTGGAGAGCTTCACCACGGCGCGAACGAAATACGATCCGGCGCAGTTCTACGACGCCGACTACGCCGATCTGGTGGCCGACCCGATCGGCCTGGTGGCCGACATCTACCGTCGCTTCGGCCTGACGCTGACCGACGAGGCCCGGCAAGCCATGGCGGGCAGCGACGCCGACAGCAAAACCGGCGCGCGCGCACCGAAGCACACCTACTCGCTGGCCGACTACGGGCTGACGGAAGAGGCGGTCAAGGAGCGGTTCGCCGGGCTGTGACCGAGTTGGCTCCGCGGCGCTTGTGGCAGCAGTGATCTCAGGCCGGTTCGGCGCGCTCCAGGACGCCCTCCGCGACCGCGTGCTCGATGCTGTCGGCCAATTTCGGGCAGGTTCGCGCGCGTGCCGGGTCGCCACCGGACTCCCGAATGTCGGTGAAGTACGCACACCGTAGTGTCGCGTGCGAATTCCACTGCACCGCCGTGTGTCCGGGGCCGAGCCTCTTCACGGCGACGGTCACGTGACAGAACCGGCAGTCCACCGGGTGCAGGCCCGCAGTGAGGTAGCGCTCGCGGTCGGCGCGGGTGGCTTCGGCCACCGCGGCGGCACGTACCGGGTCGTCGGCGAAACTGCGGGACTTCGACCACGATCGCGACACCGGGCCGTCGCTGCCACCCCGGTGGTGGTGGTCGCCGTGATCGCCACGCAGGAGCAGCATCGACCGGGTGAGCTGATCGACGTCGGGGACGGCCGACGGGTCCTGGCTCACACCGACTCGGCTTTGGCCGCTTCCCGTGCCTTCAGGTTCCGTTCGACCTCGGCGCCCCAGTACTCGTTGGCGCGCGCCGTGTCGACCTCGAGCTCGAAGCGCTCCACCATGTCCGGGGTGACATCGGCGACGTCGACGTAGAACTGCTGATACCAGCGCCGCAACTGGTAGACGGCGCCGTCTTCCTCGACCAGCAACGGGTTTTCGATTCTGGTCTTGTGCTTCCAGATCTCCACGTCCTGCAGAAAGCCCTTGCTGACGCCGTCGGTGAAGCCCTTGGACATCCGATCGGCGGTTTGGTCGTCGATACCCTTCGGCTTTTCCACGATGACGCCCCACTGCAGCACGAACGAGTCCTGCGTCACCGGGTAGTGGCAGTTGATCAGGATCGACTCGGCCTTGAAGCCGCTGTAGGTGTTGTGCAGCCAGTTGATCATGAACGACGGCCCGAAGTAGGACGCCTCCGAATCCAGCTGTGAGTCGCCGTAGGAGGTGCCGAGGTCGTTCACGTCCGGCCGGCCGACGTTGTGCAGGTACTGCGAGGCGATGTGACCTTCGAATACGTTCTTGAAGTACGTCGGCAACCCGAAATGGATGTAGTAGAAGTGCGCCATGTCGGTGACGTTGTCGATGATGTCGCGGCAGTTGGATCCCTCGATGAGCATGGTGTTCCACCGCCAGCTGGTCCAGTCGCCGCTGGCGGCCTCGGGGATGTCGGGGATCTGCACCGCGGGGTCCGGGGGATTGCCCTCGTGGTCGTGCCAGACGAACAGCAACCCACCCCGCACGTCCGTCGTCCACGCCCGGGTGCGCGCGGTCTTCGGTGTCCGTTTGGCGTAGGGAACCAGCTTGCAGCGGCCGTCGCCGCCCCAGCGCCAGTCATGGAACGGGCAGGCGACCTCGTCGCCCTTGACGGCGCCCTCGCTGAGGTCGCCGCCCATGTGGCGGCAGTAGCCGTCGAGCACCTTGATGTCGCCCTGGGAGTCGGCGAAGACCACCAGTTTGGTGCCGAACGCCTCGATCCCGTGTGGCCGGCCGTCCAGGAAGTCCTTCGCGACCCCCAGGCAGTGCCAACCGCGGGCAAATCTCGTCGGCAGAGCGCCGGCATCAATGTCCCGGATGCCGACCGCAGCGGTGTCGGTAGTCACCTCGCACCTCCCATTGCACGCCTCTAACTAGAACACGTTACAGTTTTGCGGCCGGTGTGCGCAATGGCGGCGGATTCCACGCTGTGATATTCCCACTGATATTCCGACGGATACTCCCCTCGGGGGCGTCAGCCGGGCACCTTTCGGGCCGTCGCCGCAGCGCGATCCATCTCCCAGTAGGCGCGCAACGCGACCATCTTGCCCTCGTCGTCGGCCCGGTAGGTGAAGACCCCCTCGGCGGTGACCTGGTACTCGCCCCGGGTGATGAGGATGTGCCCGACGTTGGCTTCCTCGTCGCCGCACTGGAAGGTGTCGCGGAAGTGGAACTCGATTCTGGTGGTGGGGGCGATGGCCACGTCCCAGAACGCCGAGATCGCGGCGCGGCCGCGGTGGCCTGTGCCGTCCGGGTCGAATGCCGACGGCCCGATCGGGTCCTCGACGACGGCGTCGTCGGCGAACACCGCCAGCCATGCCTCTTTGTCGCGGGCCGTGACAGCGTCCCGCGATCGTCGGCCGGCCTCGTGCGCGGGACTCGCGGTCACGGTGCGGCCTTGGCTTTTTCGCTGCCGGGTTTGTCGGTGCTGACCACCCACATGGAGAAGTACTGCGACCCGCCGCCGTAGGCGTGACCCAAGGCCTTTCGCGCGCCGGCGACCTGATGGTCCCCGGCCTTGCCCATCACCTGGATCGCGGACTCGGCGAACCGGATCATGCCGGAGGCGCCGATCGGGTTCGACGAGAGCACGCCGCCCGACGGGTTCACCGGCAGGCGGCCACCGATGCGGGTCTCGCCCGCCTGGGTGAGCTTCCAGCCCTCGCCCTCGGCGGCAAAGCCCAGGTTCTCCAGCCACATCGGCTCGAACCACGAGAACGGGACGTAAATCTCGGCGACGTCGATCTCGTCGATGGGGCTCGTGATCCCGGCGGCCTTCCACAAAGCGGCGGCCGCGTCTTTACCGGCCTGGGGGCTGACCTGGTCGCGCCCGGAGAACGCCAGCGGCTCGGTCCGCAGCGCCGTGGCATGGATCCACGCCACCGGGAGGCCGCGGGCCACCGCGGCATCGGCGATCTGCTCGTCGCCGATCACCACCGCGCACGCGCCGTCGGAGGACGGGCACGTCTCGTCGTAACGGATCGGATCCCACAGCATGGGGGACTGCATCACCTTCTCCAGCGTGATGTCCGGCTGCTGCAGGTGGGCGAGCGGGTTGCGGCTGCCGTTGAGGCGGTCCTTGACGGCCACCATGGCGCCGATGTTGTCCGGCGCGCCGGAGCGGCGGATGTAGGCACGCACGTGCGGGGCGAAGTAGCCGCCCGCGCCGGCGCCCACCGGCTTGATGAAGGGAATCGGTATCGACAACGCCCACATGGCATTCGACTCCGACTGCTTCTCCCAGGCGACCGCCAGCACGCGCCGGTACTTCCCCGACTGCACCAGGCTGGCCGCCACGACGGCGGTGGACCCGCCGACCGAGCCCGCGGTGTGCACCCGGACCATCGGTTTGCCCGTGGCGCCCATGGCGTCGGCCATGAACAACTCCGGCATCATGACGCCTTCGAAGAAATCGGGGGCCTTGCCAACCACCACGGCGTCGATGTCGTCGAAGGTTGACCCGGAGTCGGCGAGCGCCCGGTCGATCGCCTCGCGCACCAAGCCGTTCATCGAGACGTCGTGGCGTTTGGCCACGTACTTGGTCTGCCCGGTGCCGAGTACCGCGGCGATGGTCGCCCCTGCTCCGGCCATCAGATCTTCCCTTCCATCACCGCGACGAGATTCTGTTGCAGCGCCGGCCCGCTGGTCGCGTGCGCCAGCACCCGCTCGGCTGAGCCGTCCCAGATGTGCTGCGCCGCAAACCCGATGCGCTCCAGGCCGGCGACGAACATCGGGTGGGCCGCCAGCGCACCCCCGGAGGGGTTGATTTTCGTCCGCCCCGGGAGCCTGATCGCCTCCGCGACGATCAGATGTTGGTGGGTGAACGGCGCGCAGATCTCCGCGACGTCGATCTTCTCGGTTCTGCCGCCGCTGGCCGCCTTGGCCGCGGCCCTAGTCGACGGCGACTCGGTGAGGTCGCGCACGCCCAGCGACGGGGATTCGATGCGATGGTCGATTCCCGTGATCCAGGCCGGGTTCTCCCGCAGTTCGCGCGCCCGCCCGTCGGCCGCCAGCACCACCGCGGCGGCGCCGTCGGTGATCGGGGCGATGTCGTGGCGACGCAGGGGATCGGCGAAGAACGGTCGGTCCAGCAATTCCGCGACACTGGTTCCCGATTCCACCGAGTCGATCCGGGGCGCGGCCGCGAAGGAATCAATGGCCACGCGCGCCATCTGATCCTCGGTCCACTTGCCCGAGTCGAGCCCGACGCGGGCCTGCAGAGCCGCCATCGAGACCGAGTCGGGCCACAGCGGCGCGACCGTGTAGGGGTCGGTTTGCCGCGACAGGATGCTGCGCAGCACCCCGGCCGAGGACTTTCCGAAGCCGTACACGAGCGCGGTGTCGACCTCGCCGGTGAGGATCTTGATGTAGGCCTCGAACAGCGCCCACGCCGCGTCCATCTCGACGTGCGATTCGTTTATCGGCGGCACGGCACCGATCGAGTCGATCGCCGAGATGAACGAAAAAGCTCGTCCAGCAAGGTAATCCGATGATCCGGAGCACCAGAAGCCGATGTCGGACTTGGTGATGCCGAGCTCGTCGTATAGCTGGGCGAAGCACGGCATCAACATCTCGACGCCGTTGGTGGTGCCGTCGGTGCGGCGGACGTGTGGGGCGTGGGCGAAGCCGACGACCGCAACGTTGCGAGCGCTCATGAGTGGGTAGGCCCTTTACTGGTGGTGCTTGTAGGTGTCGTAGTCGGCATCGGGTTCCCCGGTAGGCCGGAAGTACTCGATGTTGTCGATCCCGAAGCCCCACTCCTCGCGGGGTCTCCACACCGCCTGCACCCGCATGCCCATCCGCACCTCGTGCGCGTCGATGTCGGCGACCAGATGCAGGAATGGGATGTCGGCGCCGTCGAGCAGGACGTAGGCCGCCACGTACGGGGGCTTGATGCGCTGACCCTCGAAGGGGATGTTGATGATCGCGAACGTCGTCACCGTGCCCTTGTCGGGCAGTTCGACGAACTCGGTGGTGGGCTGGCCGGTGGCCGGATCGGCACCATGGGGTGGGAAATACACCTTGCCCGGGCCGTCGCTGTGCGTCCGCGCACCCAGCAACTTGCCCTCGGCAATCGCCCTCAGATAGGCGCTCTCCTCGTGCGATGCCGTGTGTTGGATGGTCAGCGAGACGGGTGTGACGATCATCGTCACCGGGTCCCGGTCCGGCCCCGGCGCCGGCACGGGTTCGGCGTCGTCGCCGAGCGCGAAGTGGGCGATGTCGGTGATCGCGCCCACCGGCTCGTCGGCCCAGTGCACGTGCACCCGCGCGCCCGTGCTGATCGCCGTCGCGGAGCCGGCGTCCACGGCGTGCATGAGGAGGGTGTCGGCACCGTCGAGCTTGATCAGCGCCCAGGCGAACGGCCGGTCCAAGGGCTGGCCCGGGAGCGGCTGGGGCTGCCAACTCCATGATGCGACGGTGCCGACTGCCGACACCGGCACCATCTCGCTCAGCGGCTCGTAGGTAACCGGGTCGTATTCCGCGGGCGGGACGTGCACCCGGCCGTCCGACCCGCGGACCCCGAGGATCTGGCGGTCGCGCAGGCCGGTGAAGAACGCGCCGAGGGTGGGGCCGACCGAACGGTGGTAGTCGAACGCCAGCGTCAGCGGCGCAGAGAGCGGCGGCTCGCGGTCTTCGGTCATGGTCGGGGTGCTTGAGCTTGCTGTCACGCCGTCGAGTAGAACAGGTTCTAACAATGGATTCAATTCTGTGTGGTGTGCGTCGTTCGTCGTTGGCCGTTTCAATCGGGAGGTCGAGCATGAAGCTGGGGCTGCAGCTGGGGTATTGGGGCGCTGCGCCGCCCGAGAACCATGCCGAACTCGTCGCAGCCGCTGAAGAGGCTGGATTCGACGCCGTGTTCACCGCGGAGGCGTGGGGTTCCGACGCCTACACACCCCTGGCCTGGTGGGGCTCGTCGACTCACCGGCTGCGCCTGGGCACATCGGTGGTGCAGCTGTCCGCGCGCACCCCGACGGCCTGCGCGATGGCCGCGCTGACCCTCGACCACCTCAGCGGCGGCCGGCACATCCTGGGCCTCGGCGTATCGGGCCCGCAGGTGGTGGAGGGCTGGTACGGCCAGTCGTTTCCCAAGCCGCTGGCCCGCACGCGGGAGTACATCGACATCATTCGACAGGTGTTGAACCGCGAGAAGCCCGTGACCAGCGCCGGGCCCCACTACCCGTTGCCGCTGACCGGTGAGGGTACGACCGGCCTGGGCAAGCCGCTCAAGCCGATCACCCATCCCCGCAGCGCCGACCTCCCGATCATGTTGGGGGCCGAGGGTCCGAAGAACGTCGCGCTGTCCGCCGAGATCTGTGATGGCTGGCTGCCGATCTTCTACACGCCGCGAATGGCCGACACCTACAACGCGTGGCTCGACGAAGGGTTCGCCCGGCCCGGCGCCCGCCGCAGCCGCGCGGACTTCGAGATCTGCGCCACCGCCACCATCGTCATCACCGACGACCGCCCCGCCGCCTTCGCGGCCATGAAGCCCTACCTGGCCCTCTACATGGGCGGCATGGGCGCCGAGGACACCAACTTCCACGCCGACGTCTACCGCCGGATGGGCTACGGCGAGGTGGTCGACGACGTGACCAGGCTCTTCCGCAGCAACCAGAAGGAGAAGGCGGCCGAGATCATCCCCGACGAGGTCGTCGACGACGCCGCGATCGTCGGCAACACCGACCACGTGCGCCAGCAGATCAAAGCCTGGGAGGCCTCCGGCGTCACCATGATGGTGGTGTCCGGTCGTAACGCCGAGCAGATCCACGAGCTGGGCGCACTCGTGTGAGCGTTGCTTGCCAGCGGGTTAGAACACGTTCTAGATTGACCGGATGACGGCCTCGCAGCACACCATCGCCGGCACGGTACTCACGATGCCGGTGCGGATCCGCGAGGCACGCCAGCACATGGCGATGTTCTCCGTCGACGCCGACGCGGCGCAACGGCTAATCGACGACAGCGGACTGCGGGTGTGCCGTTACCTGCCGGGCCGCGCGGTCGTGGTCCTGATGCTGATGCATTACATCGACGGAGACCTGGGCCAGTACCACGAATTCGGCACCAGCATCCTGGTCAACCCGCCGGGCGCCCCCGCCGGGCCCACGTCGGACGGGTTGGGCGCCCTGAAGTCGGCCGGTGCCTTCATCCAGCACCTCCCCGTCGACCAGGGGTTCACGCTTGAGGCAGGAACCACGATCTGGGGTTACCCGAAAGTGATGGCGGACTTCACCGTTCGCGACGGGCGTCGGTTCGGGTTCAGCTGCAGCGTGGACGGACAACTGGTGATCGACATGGAGTTTCGCCGCGGCTTGCCGTTCCGGCTGACCCCGCGCCAGCAGGCCCAGGTCAGCTACTCCCACCGCGACGGCATCACCCGAGAGACCGCCTTCGAGAACACCATGGACGGCGTGCGCACCCGGTTCGGCGGGGTGCGCGTCCGCTTGGGTGATCACGCTTACGCGAAAGAGCTGGCGTCACTGGGCCTTCCGAAGCGAGCGATGCTGTCCAGTTCGTCGGATCACGTAGAGATGACATTCGGCGACGCACAGGAGATCTCGTGAACCCGACCGATCTGGAGACCAATTCCGACACCAAGCCCGACGTCGACCTGACCGACGGCAACTTCTACGCCGGAGACACCCACCCAGCGTACCGCTGGATGCGCGAACACCAACCGGTCTTCCGGGACCGCAAGGGGCTGGGCGCCGCATCGACGTACCAGGCCGTCATCGAGGCTGAGCGCAAACCCGAGGTGTTCTCCAACGCCGGCGGCATCCGACCCGACCAGGACGGCGTCGAGATGATGATCGAGATGGACGACCCGCAGCATCTGTTGCGCCGCAAGCTGGTGAATAACGGCTTCACCCGCAAGCGCGTGAAAGACCAGGAGGCCAAGATCGCGGCGCTGTGCGACACGCTGATCGACGCGGTGTGCGAACGGGGGGAGTGCGATTTCGTCCGCGACCTCGCGGCACCCCTGCCGATGGCGGTCATCGGCGACATGCTCGGTGTGCTTCCCGAGGAACGCGCGATGTTCCTCAAGTGGTCGGATGACCTGGTCAGCTTCTTGAGCAGCACTGCGGCGGAAGCGGACTTTCAGATCAGCATGGACGCGTTCGCCGCCTACAGCGAATACATGATGAGCATGATCACGGCCCGTAAGGCGGCGCCGACCGACGATCTGGTCAGCGTCCTGGTGCACTCGGAGGTCGAAGGGTCACACCTGGAGGACCACCAGATCGTCACCGAGGTTCTGCTGCTGCTGATCGGCGGCGACGAGACCACACGGCACACGTTGTCCGGCGGGACCAGGCAGCTGCTGCTGCACCCCGATCAGCACCGGCGTCTGGTTAAGGACCATTCGCTGCTGCCGAACGCCATTGAGGAGATGCTGCGCTGGACCTCGCCGGTGAAGAACATGGCCCGCACCGTCACCGCCGACATCGAGTTCCACGGCACGCAGCTGCACCAGGGTGAGAAGATCATCCTGCTCTTCGAGTCGGCGAACTTCGACGAGAAGGTCTTCGAGGATCCGGAGAGCTTCGATATCGAGCGCACCCCGAACAACCACCTCGCCTTCGGCTTCGGGACGCACTTCTGCCTGGGTAATCAGCTCGCCCGGCTCGAGGCGTCGATCATGCAGTCGCACCTGCTCAAGCGCCTCCCGGACATGCGGCTGGCGTCGGATGATGCCGACCTTCCGCTGCGGCCGGCGAACTTCGTCAGTGGCCTCGAGGAGATGCCGGTGGTGTTCACCCCCACCGCCCCGCTCTAGTCCCTGATCTCGTCGCTGAGCGTGCACTGAGTGCGAAAATCAGGCCGATTTTTCGCGCTGAGTGCACGTTCGGCGCGCCCAGGCAGCGGCGACGCGCGCCAGGATCCCGCCGTGGGTGTCCTCGGCCGTGACCCGGATCGTCAACCACCCCAGGTCGGGGAGCGCCTCGTAGCGCGCGATATCCCTGCGGAATTGCCGACGATCGGTCCGGTGGTGGTCCCCTTCGTACTCGAGGGCGATCTTCACGTCCTCCCAGCCCATGTCGAGGACGGCGACGAGCTCGCCGTAAGCACCGCCGTGGACCGGGATCTGGGTTCGCGGTCGCGGATAGCCGGCGTCGATGAGTAACAGCCGCAGCCACGTCTCGCGCGGCGATTCGGCGCCCGGGTCGACAAGGGGTAGCGCCACACGGGCGCGCCGGATGCCGCGGCGGCCCGGATAGCGCTCGGCGAGCGTCTCGATCTCGGCCACCGGCAGATCCGTGGCCCGCGCCAGCGCGTCGATGGCGGCTACCGCGGTGCCCACGGGATAGCGACATGCGAGGTCGAGGGCCGTCCGCGCCGACGTCGTGACCGGGACGCCGGCTATCAGCTCCACCTCGTCGTCGCCGATCCGATCCGACCAGGTTCGGATCCCCGCCGGGGGGCGGCGATAGTCGTAGAGCAATTCCGCCGGTGCGCGATCATCGATCCACTTGGCGCCGTGGAGCGCCGAGGCGGAGCGTCCGGCGATCACGCCGCGCCGTCGCGACCACAACCACGCGGCGCGGGCGCGGGACTCGGCGGTGAGCGCGATGCCATTCGGGACATACACATCGGGGTGGATCGCGACGAATCTGTTGCTGCGCAGCGCGTAGGGCGTCACGACGCCCGAGTCGACGGCCGCGCTTCCGATGAACGGTTGTTCAATGTCCACGGCGGGGGAGTATGGCGCGGGGCGCCGACAAGAGCGCCGACAAGGGCGCCGAGCGTGCACTCACTGCGAGAAATCGGCCTAAAAATGGCAAGGATTACACGCTCGGCGAGAAGGGAGGTAGTGGGAGCGGCGAGAAGGGGGCCCTACTTGTTCTGGAAGCTGGGCTTGCGCTTCTCGGCGAACGCCCGCGGGCCCTCTTTGGCGTCGTCGGACAGGAACACGGCGATGCCGATCTTCGTGTCGACCTTGAACGCCTCGTTCTCGTGCATGCCCTCGGTCTCGCGGATCGACCGCAGGATCGCCTGCACGGCGAGGGGGCCGTTGTTCTCGATGACCTCCGCGATCTCCAGCGCCTTCACCAGCGCCTGACCGTCCGGCACGACGTGCCCGATCAGGCCCATCTCCTTGGCCTCGGCGGCGGTGATGTGGCGTCCGGTCAACAGCAGGTCGCACGCGACCGTGTAGGGAATCTGGCGCACCAGCCGCACGGCGGAGCCGCCCATCGGGTACAGGCTCCACTTGGCTTCCGAGATGCCGAACTTGGCGCTCTCGCCGGCGACGCGGATGTCGGTGCCCTGCAGGATCTCGGTGCCGCCGGCGATGGCGGGCCCCTCGACGGCAGCGATCAGCGGCTTGGTCAGCCGGCGGCCTTTCAGCAGGGCGTCGATGCGCGACGGGTCGTAGCTACCGTCCTTGAACGACTCGCCCGGCGGCTTCTTGGTTGCCGCCTTGAGGTCCATGCCCGCACAGAAGTAGCCGCCGGCCCCCGTCAGGATGGCGCACCGGATGTCGGGATCGTTGTCGACGCGGTCCCAGGCCTCGACCATGATCTGCATCATCTCGCCGCTCAGGGCGTTGCGGGCGTGCGGCCGGTTCAACGTCACGATCAGGGTGTGACCGCGCTGCTCTATGAGCGCGTCGGGCTGTGTATCGGAGTCGCTCACCGGGGTCTGCCTTCCTGCGCCGCCGCCAGGCACTTGTCAAGAAATGTAACACGTTCTAGTTTGGTGGCCGTGGCCCTCAATATTGCCGACCTTGCCGAGCACGCTATCGACGCCGTGCCCGATCGTGTTGCCCTGATCTGCGGCGACGAGACGCTGACCTTCGCCGAACTCGAGGAGAAGGCCAACCGCCTCGCGCACTACCTCATCGATCACGGAGTCAAGAAGGACGACAAGGTCGGGCTGTATTGCCGCAACCGGATCGAGATCGTCATCGCGATGCTCGCCATCGTCAAGGCGGGCGCCATCCTGATCAACGTCAACTACCGCTACGTCGAGGGCGAGCTTCGCTACCTGTTCGAAAACTCCGACATGGTCGCCCTGGTCCACGAGCGCCAGTACGCCGATCGCGTGGCCAACGTGCTGCCCGACGCTCCGGGCATCAGATGCGTCCTCGTGGTCGAGGACGGTTCCCAGGAGGACTTCCAGCGCTACGGCGGGGTCGAGTTCCACTCCGCTATCGCGCAAGGCTCACCCGAACGCGACTTCGACACACTGGTCGGCGGGCGCAGCGCAGATGACATCTACATCCTGTACACCGGCGGCACCACCGGATTCCCGAAGGGCGTCATGTGGCGTCACGAGGACATCTATCGGGTGTTGTTCGGCGGAACCGATTTCGCGACCGGCGAATTCGTCACGGACGAATACGACCTTGCTAAGGGCGGCGCGGCGAGCCCGCCGATGATCCGTTACCCTATCCCGCCGATGATCCACGGCGCCACACAGTCATCGACCTGGATGTCGATCTTCTCGGGCCAAACCACCGTGCTCGCACCGGAATTCAACGCCGACGAGGTGTTGCGCACGGTGCACAAGCACAAGGTGAACCTGCTGTTCTTCACCGGCGACGCGATGGCCCGGCCGCTGCTCGACGTACTGGAGACCGACCACGGCAACGACCTGTCGTCGCTGTTCCTGCTCGCCAGCACCGCCGCACTGTTCTCGCCGAGCATCAAGGAGAGGCTGCTTGAGCTGTTGCCGAACCGCGTCATCACCGACTCGATCGGCTCCTCGGAGACCGGCTTCGGTGGCACCAGCATCGTCGCCAAGGGCGCTCCGCACCGCGGCGGTCCGCGGGTGACGATCGACCACCGCACCGTCGTCATCGACGACGAGGGCACGGAGGTCGCGCCGGGATCGGGTGTGCGCGGGCTGATCGCCAAGAAGGGCAACATTCCCGTCGGCTACTACAAGGACGAGAAGAAGACTGCCGAGACGTTCAAGACCTTCCACGGCGTGCGGTACGCCATCCCCGGCGACTACGCGTTGGTCGAGGAGGACGGTTCGGTCACGATGCTGGGCCGCGGATCGGTGTCGATCAACAGCGGCGGCGAGAAGATCTACCCCGAAGAGGTCGAGGCGGCGCTGAAGGGTCACCCCGATGTCTTCGACGCCCTGGTTGTCGGTGTGCCCGACACCCGCTTCGGGCAGCACGTGGCCGCCGTCGTGGCGCCGCGGCAGGGGACGCGGCCGGCACTGGCGGACCTGGACCGGTTCGTGCGGTCCCACATCGCGGGCTACAAAGTGCCGCGCAGCCTGTGGCTGGTCGACGAGGTCAAGCGCTCACCCGCGGGTAAACCCGACTACCGGTGGGCCAAGGAGCAGACCGAAGCGCGCCCGGCCGACGAGGTGCACTCCTCGCACGCGTCCGCCTGACCGGGCTCGCCGTTAGGCTCAAGCGGTGACGAGCAACGGCGCGACCGCAGGCGAGCAGATGAACGGTGCCCAGGCCTTGATCAACACCTTGGTCGACGGCGGCGTTGATGTGTGCTTCTCCAACCCGGGCACCTCGGAGATGCACTTCGTCGCGGCCCTGGACACCGTGCCGCGCATGAGGGGTGTGCTGGCGCTCTTCGAAGGCGTCGCCACCGGCGCGGCCGACGGGTACGCCCGCGTCGCCGGCCGGCCGGCCGCGGTGCTGCTGCACCTGGGCCCCGGTCTGGGCAACGGCCTGGCCAACCTGCACAACGCGCGCCGCGCGCAGGTGCCGATGGTCGTGGTCGTCGGCGACCACGCGACGTATCACAAGAAGTACGACGCGCCATTGGAATCCGACATCGACGCAGTCGCGGGCACCGTCTCGGGATGGGTGCGCAGAACGACCGACACCGCCGATGTCGGGACCGACGCGGCCGCGGCGATAGCCGCCAGCCGACGCGGCTCATGCATCGCCACACTGATTCTGCCCGCCGACGTGTCCTGGACCGACGGTGGGCAACCGGCGGCGACGGCGCCCGCTGCGGCCCCCGGCGCCGATCCGACGCCGCCGCCCGACGTGCTGGAGGCGCTGCGATCCGGCGCGCGCACGGTGATGCTGATCGGCGGCGATGCCACCCGCGGGCCGGGCCTGGCGGCGGCCGCGCGGATCGCGCAGGCGACCGGCGCCCAGTTGTTGTGCGAGACGTTCCCGACGCGCCTGGAGCGCGGGGCGGGCGTTCCCGCCCTCGACCGGCTCGCCTACCTCGCCGAGGCCGCCACGGCCCAACTGGCGGGCACCGAACATCTGGTGCTGGCCGGAGCGAGGTCGCCGGTGTCGTTCTTCGCCTACCCCGGCATGCCCAGCGACCTGGTGCCCGCGGGCTGCACGGTGCACACCCTCGCCGAGCCCGGCGGTGCGGCGGCCGCGCTGGGTGCGCTGGCCGACGAGCTGGCACCCGGCACGGTCGCGCCGGTGGCGGCCGCGTCGCGCCCGCCGTTGCCGACGGGGGCGCTGACGTCGGCCTCGGCGGCCCTGGTGATCGGCGCGCTCCTACCGGACGGCGCGATCGTCGTCGACGAGTCGAACACCTCCGGCCTGATGCTGCCCGAGGCGACCGCCAGCGCCCCGGCGCACGACTGGCTGACGCTGACCGGCGGGGCGATCGGCTACGGCATCCCCGCGGCTGTCGGGGCCGCGGTGGCCGCCCCGGATCGCCCCGTGTTGTGCCTGGAATCCGACGGCTCGGCCATGTACACCATCTCAGGGCTGTGGACCCAGGCGCGGGAGAACCTCAACGTGACCACCGTGCTCTACGACAACAGCGCGTACGACATCCTGCGCCTGGAGTTGCAGCGCGTCGGCGCCGGATCCGCTCCGGGGCCCAAGGCGCTCGACCTGCTCGACTTATCCCGTCCGACAATGGATTTCGTGAAAATTGCCGAAGGAATGGGGGTTTCGGCCCGCCGCGTCGCCACCGCCGAGGAGTTCGCCGACGCGCTGCGCGCGGCATTCGCCGAGCCGGGGCCGCACCTCATCGACGCCGTGGTGCCGTCGGTGATGGGCTGAACGGCACGTGCCTTAGCCGCCGAAGATCGCGGCCCCGACTGCGGTCTTCTGGTAGCCGACGTAGATGGGCTGCTGGCTGAAGGGAATGTACCCGCTGTTCATGTAGCTGCCGGTTGGGACGACGGTCGGGCCGTTGTACGCCGTCGTCGTGTAGGTGTACAACAGCGTCGACCCATCGTTGGAGTAGACGGAGATGGTTGTGCCCGACGGCACCGTAGTGCCGACCGGCACGGTCGGCACCAGCGATGACGGGATAGTCCCGTAGACCCCGCCGGAGTCGAGGAAGCCCGGGATCCCCGTCTGCAGAATGCCGTTGTTGATCTGCACGGCGACGGGGTTAATGGGCACCCCGGTGACCGAGACCGTGCTGGATAACGTGTTGGAACCGAATACCAGGGTATTTGAGGGTTCGTTGATGAGCACACCGTTGTTGAGCACGCCCGGCAACGCCTGGACGATGGTGCTGGTGCCCGGGTAGCCGTCATTGGGCCCGATACCCAGCACACCCACCACACCGGCGGCTCTGAAATAGTTCTCGAAAGCGGTCGTCGAACCCGAGTTGACGAGGCTGATGCCGGTCGGCAGGGTCGCGATGGTGCCGCCGGTGTGGTG
>CAZZHX010000026.1:0-5772 GCA_964653535.1 uncultured Mycobacterium sp.
CGCTGTGCCCGAACCCCTCCGAGTGCCCCCGAGAGCACCGGCGCGGGTGGTGGTCCTGGCCTCGGGTGCGGGGACGCTGCTGCGTTCATTGATGGACGCGGCCATCGGTGACTACCCGGCTCGGGTGGTCGCCGTCGGCGCCGATCGCGACTGCCGGGCCACCGAGATCGCCGCCGCGGCGTCGTTGCCCGCGTTCACCGTCCGGCTCGGCGACCACCCCGACCGCGACGCCCGGGATGCCGCCATCACCGCCGCCACCGCGACTCACTCGCCGGATCTGGTCGTGTCCGGAGGCTTCATGAAAATTCTTGGGCCGCAGTTTCTGTCGAGATTCCACGGCCGGATCGTCAATACCCATCCGGCGCTGCTGCCCGCATTCCCCGGCGCGCACGGAGTCTCCGATGCGTTGGCCTACGGCGTGAAGGTCACAGGCGCTACGGTGCACCTGGTGGACGCCGGGACGGACACCGGGCCGATCTTGGCGCAGGAATCCGTGCCGGTGCTCGACGGCGACACCGAGGAATCCCTGCACGAGCGCATCAAAATCACGGAACGGACGTTGTTGGTGGATGTGGTGGCGGCGATCGCCACCGGCGGCGTGACGGTATACGGACGGACAGCGATACTCGCACCCACTGCGGCGGCCGGACGAAAGGCGATCAACTCATGAGCACCGATGTCGGACCCCAGATGGCGAGAAGGCCGATCAAACGCGCGTTGATCAGCGTGTACGACAAGACGGGGCTGATCGAACTCGCCCGTGGGCTGACCGCAGCGGGCGTCGAGATCGTCTCGACCGGGTCGACGGCGAAGACCATTGCGGAGAAAGGGATCTCGGTGACGCGGGTAGAGGAGCTGACCGGTTTCCCCGAGGTGCTTGACGGGCGGGTCAAGACCCTGCACCCGCGGGTGCACGCCGGCCTTTTGGCCGACCTGCGCAAACCTGAGCACGCCGCGGCCATCGAGCGCCTCGGGATCGCCGCATTCGAGCTCGTCGTCGTCAACCTGTATCCGTTCAGCGAAACTGTCGACTCCGGCGCGGATATCGACGAATGCGTCGAGCAGATTGACATCGGCGGACCGTCGATGGTCCGGGCGGCCGCGAAAAACCACCCCAGCGTGGCGGTGGTCACCGACCCGCGCGGGTATGACGGCGTGCTTGCCGCGGTGCGCCACGGCGGATTCACCCTCGCCGAGCGTCGGAGGCTGGCGTCGCTGGCCTTCCAGCACACGGCCGAGTACGACATCGCCGTCGCGAGCTGGATGGAATCGACCCTGGCGCCCGAAGAGCCGCCCACGGCCTTCCCCCGCTGGCTGGCCCGCAGTTGGCGCCGCTCAGCGATGCTGCGCTACGGGGAAAACCCCCACCAGCAGGCGGCGCTCTACAACGATCCCGGTGCGTGGCCCGGCCTGGCGCAGGCCGAGCAGCGGCACGGCAAGGAGATGTCGTACAACAACTTCACCGACGCCGACGCGGCCTGGCGCGCAGCCTTCGACCACGAGGAGATCTGCGTGGCGATCATCAAGCATGCCAATCCCTGTGGGATCGCGATCTCATCGGTCTCGGTCGCCGACGCGCACCGCAAGGCCCACGATTGCGACCCCCTGAGTGCCTTTGGCGGGGTCATCGCGACGAACACCGAAGTCAGCGTCGAGATGGCGGAGTACGTGAGCACGATCTTCACCGAGGTGATCGTTGCGCCCGCCTATGCGGCGGGCGCGCTCGAGGTACTGACACGCAAGAAGAACATCCGGGTGCTGCTGGCCTCCGAACCGTTGACCGGTGGGGCCGAGTTGAGGCCGGTGAGCGGCGGGCTCCTGGTGCAGCAACGCGACGACCTGGACGCACCCGGTGACGACCCGGCGAACTGGACGCTGGTGGCCGGCAAACCGGCCGATCCGAGCACGTGGACCGACCTGGTGTTCGCGTGGCGGGCCTGCCGCGCGGTCAAGTCGAACGCGATCGTGATCGCCGCCGGTGGCGCCACGATCGGCGTCGGGATGGGTCAGGTCAACCGGGTCGACGCCGCCCGGCTCGCCGTCGAGCGCGGAGGAGACCGGGTCCGCGGCGCGGTCGCGGCCTCCGACGCGTTCTTCCCGTTTCCCGACGGACTTGCGACCCTGACCGCTGCCGGGGTGACGGCGGTGGTGCACCCGGGCGGCTCGGTGCGCGACGACGAGGTGTCCGCCGCGGCGGCCAGCGCTGGTGTCACCTTGTATCTCACCGGTTCGCGTCACTTTGCCCACTGAGCCTCGATAGGGCCCGCTCACGACGCTCTCCAAGGTCCCGTTCGCCCCCATGTCGGGCCCCTGAGTCTGGTCCCGCGACCACGGCTTATGCCCGTGTGGCAGAATTCGACCTTGCCGTTTGGGTACGAACGGCAATAACATCCCAACGGGACAAGCCGACGGCCGTGCTGTCCAAATACGAGAGGAACAAGATGCGCGAAATTAGTAAGCGGACTGTTGCGGTGTTCGCAGCAGCTGCGGCATTCGCAATGGTCGGTTCTGGGTGTCACGCAGCCAAGAAGACGGTTGAGGGCGCAAGCTCCTCGATGTCGTCGATGGCGTCATCCGCGACGTCGGCCATCTCCAGCGCCGCGAGCAGCGCTATGGCCGGCGCGACCTCTACCCAGATCCCTGGTGCCAACGGCACCATGTACACGGTGAGCGGTCCGATCCTGGCCAAGTGGATGACCCTCACCCCGGCCGCGCAGAAGGCGCTGGGTGCTCCGAAGGACAACCAGCAGACCAACCCCGACGGTGGCGCTTACCAGCAGTTCGACGACGGCGTCCTCATCTACAAGGTCCCGGCCAACGTCTACGTGGTGTGGGGCAAGATCCGCGACAAGTGGAACGAGCTGGGCGGCTCTCAGGGCAAGCTCGGTTACCCCACCAGTGACGAGACCAACTGGGACAACATGGACGCGACGAAGGTTTCGGCCTTCGAGCACGGCACCATCACCTGGAAGCACGGCGAAGCCGAGCCTACGGTCACGATGAACCCGTAGTAACTCCGTATTTTCGGCGGCCTGAAAACCCCGAGCGAAGGCCGGGCAATCTAACCGATTGCCCGGCCTTTCGCTCGTTGTGGGCTTCGCTCGCGGCACGGCGACCGCACGGTAGCGTGGAGCCGTGACATCACCGAGCAATCTGCCCAGTACCGTCGGCGAACTACGCTCCGCAGGCCACCGTGAACGGGGAGTCAAGCAGGAACTCCGGGAGAACCTCCTCACCGCGCTGGCCGAAGGTGACGACGTCTGGCCGGGCATCCTGGGCTTCGAGGACACGGTCCTGCCTCAGGTGGAGCGGGCGCTCATCGCCGGCCACGACTTCGTTCTGCTCGGCGAGCGCGGTCAGGGCAAGACCCGGCTGCTGCGCTCGCTGGTCGGCCTGCTCGACGAGTGGACGCCGGTCATCGGCGGGGCCGAACTGGGCGAGCACCCCTACTCGCCGATCACGCCGGAGTCGATCCGGCGGGCGGCTGAACTCGGCGACGACCTGCCGGTGGCGTGGCGTCACCGCAGCGAGCGGTACACCGAGAAGTTGGCCACCCCCGACACCAGCGTCGCCGACCTGGTCGGCGACATCGACCCGATCAAGGTCGCCGAGGGCCGCAGCCTGGGGGATCCGGAGACCATCGCCTACGGGTTGATTCCGCGCGCGCACCGCGGGATCGTCGCGATCAACGAGTTGCCCGACCTGGCCGAGCGCATCCAGGTGTCGATGCTCAACGTGATGGAGGAGCGCGACATCCAGGTCCGCGGGTACACCCTGCGGCTGCCGCTGGACGTGTTGGTGGTCGCCAGCGCCAACCCGGAGGACTACACCAACCGCGGCCGCATCATCACCCCGCTCAAGGACCGGTTCGGCGCCGAGATCCGCACCCACTACCCGTTGGAGTTGGACGCCGAGGTGGGGGTGATCGCGCAGGAAGCGCACCTGAGCGCGCAGGTGCCTGACTACCTCATGCAGGTCATCGCGCGGTTCGCCCGGTATCTGCGCGAGTCCAGCTCGGTCGACCAGCGCTCCGGGGTGTCAGCGCGGTTCGCGATCGCGGCAGCCGAGACGGTGGCGGCCGCCGCCCGGCACCGGGGCGCGGTGCTGGGGGAGACCGACCCGGTGGCTCGGGTGGTCGACCTCGGCACGGTGATCGACGTCCTGCGCGGCAAACTGGAGTTCGAGTCCGGCGAGGAGGGCCGCGAGCAGGCGGTGTTGGAGCACCTGTTGCGCCGTGCGACCGCCGACACCGCGTCGCGGGTGCTGGGCGGTATCGACGTCGGCTCGCTGGTGGTTGCGGTCGAGGGCGGTTCCGCGGTCACCACGGGTGAGCGGGTGTCGGCCAAGGACGTGCTCGCCGCCGTCGCGAGCGTCCCCGTCGTGGACACGATCGCCGAAAAGGTCAACGCCAGCTCGGAAGGGGAACGGGCCGCCGCGCTGGAACTGGCGCTCGAGGCGCTGTATCTGGCCAAACGGATCGACAAGGTGTCCGGGGAGGGTCAAACCGTCTATGGCTGAGCCCCTCCGGCGCCACTCGACCCGATACTCGGCGTATACCGGCGGGCCCGACCCGCTGGCTCCGCCGGTGGATCTGCGCGAGGCGCTCGAACAGATCGGTCAGGACGTCATGGGCGGCACCTCACCCCGCCGCGCATTGTCTGAACTGCTGCGCCGCGGCACCGAAAACATGAAAGGGGCCGACCGGCTCGCGGCAGAGGCGAACCGGCGCCGGCGGGAGTTGCTGCGCAACAACAACTTGGACGGCACCCTGCAGGAGATCAAGAAGCTTCTCGACGAAGCGGTGCTGGCCGAACGAAAGGAGTTGGCCCGCGCGCTGGACGACGACGCCCGCTTCGGCGAACTGCAACTGGACGCCCTGCCCGCCTCGCCGGCCAAGGCCGTCCAGGAGCTTTCCAACTACGACTGGCGCAGCGCCGAGGCGCGCGAAAAGTACGATCAGATCAAGGATTTGCTTGGTCGTGAGATGTTGGACCAGCGTTTCGCGGGCATGAAGCAGGCCTTGGAGGGCGCCACCGAGGAGGACCGCCAGCGGGTCACGGACATGCTGGACGACCTCAACGAACTGCTCGACAAGCATGGGCGCGGGGAGGACACGCAGCAGGATTTTCAGGACTTCATGGATTCCCACGGCGAGTTCTTCCCGGAGAACCCGCGCAACGTCGACGAGTTGCTGGACTCGCTGGCCAAGCGAGCCGCCGCCGCGCAACGCTTCCGCAACAGCCTGAGCCCCGAGCAGCGGGCCGAGCTGGATGCGTTGGCGCAGCAGGCATTCGGCTCGCCCGCGTTGGTGCAGGCACTCGACCGTCTCGACGGGCACTTGCAGGCGGCGCGACCGGGAGAAGACTGGAGTGGATCGCAAGAGTTCTCCGGGGACAACCCGTTCGGCATGGGTGAGGGCACCCAGGCACTGTCCGACATCGCCGAGTTGGAGCAGCTCGCCGAGCAGCTCTCGCAGAGCTATCCGGGCGCCACCATGGACGACGTCGATCTCGACGCGCTGGCGCGCCAACTGGGGGACCAGGCCGCGATCGACGCCCGCACGCTCGCCGACCTGGAGCGCGCGCTGGTCAATCAGGGGTTCCTGGACCGCGGTTCCGACGGACAATGGCGACTTTCACCGAAGGCCATCCGCAAGCTCGGCGAGGCGGCGTTGCGGGATGTCGCGCAACAACTTTCCGGGCGGCGCGGCGAGCGTGACCACCGCCGCGCCGGAGCGGCCGGCGAGCTCACCGGCGCGACGGTGGTCACGCT
>CAZZHX010000026.1:5782-22505 GCA_964653535.1 uncultured Mycobacterium sp.
GGCCCTGGCAGTTCGGCGACACCGAGCCATGGAACATCTCCCGGACCCTCACCAACGCGGCGCTGCGGCAGGCCGGGACGGCGACACTGGAAGGTCGGGCGGGCGCGCTGCGGATCACCGTCGACGACGTCGAAATCTCCGAGACCGAGACTCGCACCCAGGCGGCGGTGGCGCTGCTGGTCGACACGTCGTTTTCGATGGTGATGGAGAATCGCTGGCTGCCCATGAAGCAGACGGCGCTGGCCCTCAACCATCTGGTCTCCACTCGGTTCCGATCAGATGCCCTGCAAATCATCGCCTTTGGCCGCTACGCGCGGACGGTCACGGCCACCGAGCTCACGGGCCTGGAGGGCGTGTACGAACAGGGCACCAACCTGCATCACGCGCTGGCGCTGGCGGGTCGTCACCTGCGTCGGCACCCGAACGCGCAGCCCGTCGTGCTGGTGGTGACCGATGGTGAGCCGACCGCCCACCTCGAGGCCTTCGGCCGGGACGGCGCGGGGGCCTCAGTGTTCTTCGACTACCCCCCGCACCCGCGGACCATCGCCTACACGGTGCGCGGATTCGACGACATGGCCCGCCTCGGCGCGCAGGTCACGATCTTTCGGCTGGGCGACGACCCCGGGTTGGCGCGCTTCATCGACCAGGTCGCCAGGCGCGTCGAGGGACGCGTTGTGGTGCCCGACGAGGATGGACTGGGAGCGGCTGTCGTGGGCGACTACCTGCGCTCGCGGCGCCGTCGGTAGCGGCGGACAAGGCGGACAAGGCGGACAAGGCCGGAGGAGGCGTATGAACGACGTTGGGGCAATCCAACTCAATGACGGCACGAGTATTCCGCAGGTCGGTTTCGGCACGTTCCAGGTTCGGCCCGACGAGACTGCCGCGATCGTCCGGCGCGCGCTCGACGCCGGATACCGGCACATCGACACCGCCGAGATGTACCGCAACGAAAACGGGGTCGGCCAAGGAATTCGCGACGCCGGCGTGGACCGGTCCGAGGTATTCGTGACCAGCAAGTTGAACAACGGCTTTCACAAGCCCGATGACGCGCGCCGCGCCTTCGCGCAGACACTGCACGCCCTCGGCTCCGACTACGTCGACCTGTTCCTCATCCACTGGCCGCTGCCCACGCTCTACGACGGAGACTTCGTCTCTACATGGAAGGTGCTGGAGGAGTTCGCCGCGGACGGACGTACCCGCAGCATCGGTGTCTCCAATTTCCAGCCCGCGCATCTGGACCGGCTCGCCGCCGACACCGGCACCGTTCCCGCGGTCAACCAGATCGAGGTCCATCCGTCCTTCGGCAATGAGCCGGTCCGCGCTTACGGTCGCGAGCACGGCATCGCCACCCAGGCGTGGGCGCCGATCGCCCAGGGCAGGGTGCTCGACGATCCGGTGATCACCCGCATCGCCGGTGCCCTCGGCAGAACACCGGCTCAGGTCGTGTTGCGCTGGCACATCCAACGCGGGGACATCGTCCTGCCCAAGTCGGTGACACCGGCGCGTATCGAGTCCAACCTCGCGCTATTCGATTTCGACGTAAACGACGCCGACATGCAAGCGATCTCGGCGTTGGACAAGGGCGAATCGGGCAGGATGGGCCCCCACCCGGACACCTTCGACTACGTGCCCGCCTGAGGCTCGGGGCGCGACCGTCGGGACCGGCGCTTGATGCCCACGTCGCCCCACAGCGAGAAGCCGCGGATCTTCACCTTGGGTGCGCCCGGTGTGCCGGCGCCCAGGCCGTCGTGATCGAAGCCGCCCATGACACCGTGGCCGTGGATCTCGACGTTGACCTCGGGGGGCAGCAGGATGTTTTGCGCCCCCATGATCGAGATCGCGTGGATCTCGACCTCGGTGCAGGTGAAGTCGGCGTAACGCAGGTCGAGCACCCCGTTGCCGAAGAGGGTGAACGAGGTGAGTTTCTTGGGTACGTTCCAGCGGCCGCGCCGCTCGAAGCCGCTCAGCAGGGCGAGCAACATGGTGGACGGTGCCGGGTTGGGTTTGCCGCCCCGGCGCGGGTTGATCGGCGGGCCCGGCAGGTCGGCGCGCAGCCGGTCGAGCTCCTCGTACGTCGTCGCCGCGTACGCCTTGGCCAGGCGGTCCTCGTAGTCCTTGAGTGGCAGGCGCCCCTGCTCGGCTGCGTATCCCAGCAGCTGCGCGACCTGGATGCGATCCGTGTCAGCCGCGCGCGACGACTCGTCACGCACGTCTTGGGTGTCTCGCTGCACCGGGTTGCTCATCACCCAAGAGCGTACGGCGTTGACACCCTGCTGCAAGAGGGTTGACTAAACCGATATTTTTCTCAGCCGGGCGTGGCCCAGCTCGGGGGTCGCTTCTGGAGGAACGCCAGCATGCCCTCGCGGGCCTCATCGGACACGAAAAGCCGGGCGGATTCCTCACTGAGGCGCTCGGCGTCGCGGTCGAACCCCGCGAGCACGGCGGCTGTGGTCAGCGCCTTCGTCGCCGCGAGGCCCTGGGGCGAGCCGCGGCCCACATCGGCGACCAGGTCCGCCACCGCGGCGTCGACGTCGTCGACCGCCACCGTGACCAGCCCGATCTCCGCGGCCCGACCCGCATCGAAGGTCTCCCCGGTCAGGTAGTACCGCGCCGCCGCGCGCGGCGACATCTTGGGCAGCAGAGTCAGCGAGATGATCGCCGGCGCCACCCCGATGCGGGCTTCGGTCAGCGCGAAGCTGCTGCGCGGCCCGGCGACCGCGATGTCGCACGCACCCACCAGGCCGAGACCCCCGGCCCGCACGTGACCGTCGACGGCGGCGATCACCGGCAGCGGCGCGCTGACGATGGCCCGCAGCAGCGCGGCGAGCTCGCGGCCCCGCCCGATCGCCACGTCGAATGCCGATGGTGGCGACCCGTCGCTGCTGGCCTCACTGAGGTCGGCGCCGGCGCAGAAGGTGCCGCCGCGGTGTGCGAGCACGACCGCCCGCACGGCGGGTTCCGCGACGGCGTCACGCAGCCCCTGGTGCAACTGACTGACGAGGGCGGTCGACAGCGCGTTGCGGTTGTGGGGCGAGTCGAGGGTCAGCCTCGCGAAGGGCCCCCCGGTGGCTGCCGGCCCGGCGTAGTCGACAAGACGGTTATCCATCGGTGGCGCTTCAGTAGCTTCGGGGCAGACCCAGCGACGTCTGCGCCACGAAGTTGAGCACCATCTCGCGGCTGACCGGGGCGATGCGCCCCAGGCGGGCCGAAGCCAGCATCGAGGCCACGCCGTACTCCTGGCTCAACCCGTTGCCGCCCATCGACTGCACCGCCTGGTCCACCGACCGGGTGGCCGCCTCGGCCGCGGCGTACTTGGCCATGTTGGCGGTCTCGGCCGCGCCGGCGTCGTCCCCGCTGTCGTACAGCGTGGCGGACTTCTGCATCATCAGCTTGGCCAGTTCGACCTCGATGTGGCACTGCGCCAGCGGATGCGCCAACCCCTGGTGGGCGCCGATCGGCGTGCCCCAGACCTCGCGGGTCTTGACGTAGTCGGTGGCCTTGCCCAGCGCGAACCGGCCCATGCCAACCGAACTGGCCGCGCCCATGATGCGCTCCGGGTTCAGGCCGGCGAAAAGCTGCGCGATCGCGGCATCTTCCTCTCCGACGAGAGCGTCGGCGGGCAGCCGGACATCGTCGATGAACACCTGGAATTGCCGCTCGGGGCTGATCAATTCCATGTCGATCGGATTGAAGGTGAAGCCGGGCGCATCGGTGGGCACCACGAACAACGCGGGGCGCAGCTTGCCGGTCTTGGCCTCTTCAGTTCGGCTGACCACCAGCACGGACTGTGCCTGATCGACCCCGGAGATCCAGACCTTCTGGCCCTTGAGGATCCAGTCGCTGCCGTCGCGGCGCGCGGTCGTCGTGATCCGGTGGGAGTTGGAGCCGGCCTCAGGCTCGGTGATGGCGAACGCCATCGTCAGCGAGCCGTCGGCAATTCCGGGAACCCAGCGCTTCTTCTGCTCGTCGGTGCCGAACTTAGCGATGATGGTCCCGTTGATGGCGGGCGACACGACCATCAGCAGCAGTGCGCTGCCCGCGGCCGCCATCTCCTCCATCACCAGCGCCAGCTCGTACATGCCGGCGCCGCCGCCCCCGTACTCCTCGGGCAGATTCACCCCGAGGAAGCCCAGTTTGCCCGCCTCGTCCCAGAGTTCGGTGGTGTGTTCGTGGGTGCGCGCCTTGCGCAGGTAGTACTCCTGGCCGAAGCCGGACGCCCATTCGGACACCGCCTTGCGCAGCGCCTGGCGTTCCTCGCTCTCGATGAAGCTGGTGTCGGTCATCATTGATCTCCTTCTTGTTCCCCGTGCTCCGGCGCTTCTACTCGGGCCAGGATGGCGCCGAGTTCCACCTGCTGGCCGGTATGGACGTTGAGTTCGACGAGTACGCCGTCGGCAGGCGCGGTGATGGTGTGTTCCATCTTCATGGCCTCCAGCCAGACGAGCGGCTGCCCGGCGTGGACGGACTCGCCGACCGCGGCACCGACCCGGATGACGTTGCCGGGCATGGGCGCGACCAGCGAGCCCTGGTCGACCGCCGACCCGGGTTCGGGGAACCGGGGCAGTGCGACCAGGTGCACGGGTCCGAGGGGCGAGTCGATGTAGACGTCCGGGCCGTAGCGCGCGACCGCGAAGCGGTGGGCCACCCCGTCGCCGTCGGCGAGCACCACCTCGTCCGGGGCGGACGACACCAGCCGCGGCGACGCGGCGCCCTCGGGGTCGACCACGTCCAGTCCCTCTCGGGTGTACCGGTAGTGGATGAGATGTTCGGTGGCCTCGTCGTCGCTGTACGTCTTGACTTGGTAACCGGACGGGAGGTTGCGCCAACCGCTGGGAATCGAGCCGAGTACGGCGGCGTCAGCGCGGTTGTGCGCGGCGTCGGCGAGCGCGGCGGCGATGGCCGACAGCCGCAGCGTGTGGGGGTTCGCGAGAGGCGCCGACAGCGTCGCCAGGCCGTGGGTGTCGAAAAACGCGGTATCGGTGGCACCGTCGAGGAAGGCCGGATGCCGCAGCACATTCACCAGCAGTTCGCGGTTGGTGCGCACACCGTGCAGCCGTGCGCGGGCCAGCGCGTTGGCGAGCACCAGCGCCGCCTGCCGGCGGGTCGGCGCATACGAGATGACCTTGGCGAGCATCGGGTCGTAGTGAATCGACACCACCGAGCCGTCGACGACTCCGGAGTCCAGCCGGATCCCGGTCCGCTGCCCCAAGACGTCGAACTCGGTGCGCGCCGCCGCCAGTTCGATGCGGTGCACCGGACCGGCCTGCGGCTGCCAGCCCCGCGCGGGGTCCTCGGCGTAGAGCCGGGCCTCAATCGAGTGCCCGCGGGCGGTCGGAGGTTCGGGGTCGAGGCGGTCTCCCTGGGCGACGGCGAGTTGCAGTTCCACCATGTCGAGGCCGGTGGTCTCCTCGGTTACCGGGTGCTCGACCTGCAGCCGGGTGTTCATCTCCAGGAAGAAGAACTCGCCCGCGTCATCGGCGAGGAACTCCACCGTCCCGGCGCCCGCGTAGCCGATAGCGGAGGCCGCCAGCCGCGCCGCATCGAAGAGCCTGGCCCGCATGCCGGGGATGCGCTCCACCAGCGGGGAGGGCGCCTCCTCGATGATCTTCTGGTGGCGGCGCTGAATGGAGCATTCGCGTTCGCCGACGGCCCACACGGTGCCGTGGGTGTCGGCCAGGATCTGCACCTCGACGTGGTGCCCGGTGGGCAGGTAGCGCTCGCAGAACACCGTGGGATCGCCGAACGCCGACTGCGCTTCACGGCGGGCCGCGGCGACTTCGCCTGCCAGGGATGATAATTCGCGGACCACCCGCATCCCGCGGCCGCCACCGCCCGCGGAGGCCTTAACCAGCACCGGCAGCTGCGCCTCGGTGATCGCGTCGGGGTCGAGTTCGTCGAGGACCGGCACCCCCGCGGCAGCCATCAGCTTCTTGGACTCGATCTTTGATCCCATCGCCCGCACGGCGTCCACCGGCGGCCCCACCCAAACCAGGCCCGCGTCGTCGACGGCGGCGGCGAAATCGGCGTTCTCGGAGAGGAATCCGTAGCCCGGGTGGATCGCGTCGGCGCCCGCCGCACGGGCGGCCGCGACGATCGCCTGGGCGTTGAGGTAGTCGTTCGACTCCGGCAGCCGCACCCGGGCGTCCGCTTCGGCGACGTGCGGTGCACCCGCGTCCGGGTCGGTGTAGACGGCGACGGTGCTTAAGCCCAGCCGACGGCAGGTGGCGAACACCCGCCGGGCGATCTCGCCCCGGTTCGCGACCAACACCCGCGTGATCATGGGGCTCACATCCGGAAGACGCCGAAGTTCGACGTCCCCTTGATCGGGCCGTTGGCGATGGCGGACAGGCACATTCCCAGGACCGTGCGGGTGTCGCGCGGGTCGATCACGCCGTCGTCGTAGAGCATCCCGGAAAGGACCAGCGGCAGCGACTCGGCTTCGATCTGGCTCTCGACGGCTGCCCGCATCGCCGCGTCTGCGGCCTCGTCTACCTGCTGCCCGCGTGCCTCGGTGGCCGCGCGCGCCACGATGGACAGCACGCCCGCCAGTTGTGTGCCGCCCATCACGGCCGATTTCGCGCTCGGCCAGGCGAACAGGAACCTCGGGTCGTAGGCGCGCCCGCACATGCCGTAGTGGCCGGCGCCGTAGGAGGCGCCGATCAGCAGCGAGAGGTGCGGGACGGTCGAGTTGGACACGGCGTTGATCATCATCGACCCGTGCTTGATCATGCCGCCCTCCTCGTAATCCTTACCGACCATGTAGCCGGTGGTGTTGTGCAGGAACAGCAACGGGGTGTCGGATCGGTTGGCCAGCTGGATGAACTGGGTGGCTTTCTGGGATTCCTCGCTGAACAGGACGCCGCGGGCATTGGCCAGGATGCCCAGCGGATAGCCGTGCAGCCGGGCCCAGCCGGTCACCAGCGACGAGCCGTACAGCGTCTTGAACTCGTCGAAATCGGAGCCGTCGACGATGCGGGCGATCACTTCCCTCGGGTCGAACGGGATCCGCAGATCCGGCGGCACGATGCCGATCAGTTCCTCGGCGTCGAACAGCGGCTCGATCACCGCCGCCGGGGCCGGTCCGTGCTTGACCCAGTTCAGCCGCGCCACGATGCGGCGCCCGACGCGGATGGCGTCGAGTTCGTCGAGGGCGAAGTAATCCGCCAGACCCGAGATGCGGGCGTGCATGTCTGCGCCACCGAGTGACTCGTCGTCCGACTCCTCGCCGGTGGCCATCTTGACCAGCGGCGGGCCGGCCAGGAAAACCTTGGAACGCTCCTTGATCATCACCACGTGGTCGGACATCCCGGGCACGTAGGCGCCGCCGGCGGTGGAGTTGCCGAACACCAATGCGACGGTCGGAATTCCGGCGGCCGACAGCCGGGTCAGGTCTCGGAACATCTGGCCGCCGGGGACGAAGACCTCTTTCTGGGTGGGTAGATCCGCCCCGCCGGACTCCACCAGGGAGATCACCGGCAGCCGGTTCTCGTACGCGATCTTGTTGGCCCGCAGAATTTTTCGCAGTGTCCAGGGATTGCTGGTCCCGCCTTTGACGGTCGGGTCGTTGGCGACGATCATGCATTCCACGCCGGAGACGGCCCCGATGCCGGTGACGACGCTCGCGCCGACCTGGAACTGGCTGCCCCACGCCGCGAGCGGACACAGCTCAAGGAACGGCGAGTCCGGGTCGACGAGCAGTTCGATGCGTTCCCTGGGGGTGAGTTTGCCGCGGGCGTGATGACGTTCGACATATTTCGATCCGCCGCCGGCGAGCGCCTTGGCCAGTTCGGCACCGATCTCGTCGAGTTTGGTGGTGGTCGCCGACGCCGCCTCCGCGTAGGAGGGCATCTTCGGGTCGAGCGTGGACTCCAGCGCTGTCATGACCACCGCCGACGATGCAGAACTAAGAGATGAGAAGGAGGCGGTGTCATCATGATTGGTAGCCCAGGGATTTGGCGGCCAGGGCTGTCATGATCTCGTTGGTGCCGCCCCCGATGCCGAGGATCCGCATGTCCCGGTACTGGCGTTCGACTTCAGACCCGGCCATGTAACCCATTCCGCCGAAGAGCTGGACGGCCTGGTTGGCCACCCACTCCCCGGCCTCGACGGCGGTGTTCTTCGCGAAACACACCGCTGCGAGCAGGTTGGCCTCGCCCGCGAGTTCACTCTCGACCACGTGGCGCGTGTAGACCCGGGCGACGTCGATGCGGCGGGCCATCTCGGCCAGCGTGTTCTGCACCGACTGGCGCGAGATCAGCGGACGGCCGAACGTCTCCCGGTCGCGGCACCACTGCACCGTCAGGTCCAGGCACCGCTGGGCACTCGAATACGCCTGCGCGGCCAGGCCGACGCGCTCGGACACAAAAGCCTGCGCGATCTGCGCGAAACCGCTGTTTTCCGCGCCGATCAGGTTGGCCGCCGGCACGCGGGCGTCGGTGAACGACAGCTCGGCGGTGTCCGACGAGCGCCATCCCATCTTCTCCAGCTTCCGGCTGACCTCAAAGCCGGGGGTGCCCTTCTCGATCACCAGCAGCGACACCCCGGCCGCGCCTGGACCCCCGGTGCGTACCGCGGTGACGACGAAGTCGGCGCGCACCCCGGAGGTGATGTAGGTCTTGGCGCCGTTGACGACGTAGTAGCCGGCGCCATCCCCGCGGACAAACTCAGCTGAGGTCCGCAGGTGTCCGACGTCCGAGCCGCCGCCGGGTTCGGTGATCGCCAGCGAGCCGATCTTCTCGCCGGCCAGCGTCGGCCGCACGAACTCCTCGATCAGCCGCGCATCGCCCGAGGCGATCATGTGCGGTACCGCGATGCCGCAGGTGAGCAGTGACGCGAACACCCCGCCGGGGGTGCCTGCCTGGTGCATCTCCTCGCAGACGATCAACGCGTCGGCGCCGTCGCCGCCGCCGCCCCCAACCGGCTCGGGAAACGCCGTGCCCAGCAGCCCGGCGGCTCCGGCGCGCCGATGCAGCTCGCGCGGCAGCTCGCCGATGCGTTCCCACTCATCAATGTTGGGCAGGATTTCGCGTTCGGTGAACGCGTGCACTGTCTTTCGCAGCTGCTCGCGTTCCAGCGTGGTCCAGATGCTCATAGCAACCTCTCCGGGATGTCGACGTGCCGGCTGCGCAGCCATTCGCCCAGCCCCTTGGCCTGTGGGTCGAACCGTGCCTGGTAGGCGACGCCCCGGCCCAGGATGCCATCGATGACGAAGTTCACCGCCCGCAGGTTGGGCAGCACATGACGGGCGACCTCGAGCTCCGCCGCCTCGGGCAGCAGTTCCTTGAGCAGGCCGACGGTCAGCGTGGTGGCCAGCCAGCGCCATTGGTCCTGTGTGCGCACCCACACCCCGATGTTGGCCGAACCGCCCTTGTCGCCGCTACGGGCCCCGGCGATGTGGCCCAGCGGCACGCGGCGCACCGGGCCGGCGGGAAGCGGCTCCGGCAGCGGGGGAGGGTCGGCCGGGCGGAGCTCGAGGGTGTCAGTCGCGCCGGGGATGTCGCGCCGCGCGCCGTCGGCGTGCACCGCGACGTGCGGCACCAGAGCGGCGTCGACGTAGCCCGCGGTGAACACTCCGTAGACCTGGCCGTCGCCGGGCGGCGCGGTGACGTGGAAGCCCGGATAGCTGGCAAGAGCCAATTCCACGGCGGCCGAGGAGAATTGGCGCCCGACGATGGCGGGATCAGGATCGCGGACCACGCAGTGCAGCAGCGCGCTGGCGGCCTCCTCGGTGTCGGCGTCGACGTGGTCGGTGCGGGCCAGGGTCCATTGCAGCTCAGCCGGTGTGACCGTGAGCGCCGTCTCCAGCTGGTGGCGCACCAAGTCGGCCTTGGCGTCGATGTCCAGGCCGGTGAGGACGAAGGTCGTCGAGTTGCGGAAGCCGCCGATGGCGTTGAGCGACACCTTGAGCGTGGGCGGCGGCGCTTCGCCGCGCACGCCGCTGATGCGAACCCGGTCGGAGCCGTCCGCGGACAGCTCAACGGTGTCCATCCGCGCGGTGACGTCGGGGTTGGCGTAGCGGGCGCCGGTGATCTCGTAGAGCAACTGCGCGGTGACGGTGTCGACGTCGACCAGCCCGCCGGTGCCCGCGTGCTTGGTGATCACCGACGAGCCGTCCGCGTGAACCTCGGCCAGCGGGAAACCGGCGTGGAGCAGTCCCGGCACGGCAGGAATTTCGGTGAAGAACGAGTAGTTGCCGCCGGTGGCCTGGGTGCCGCATTCGATCACGTGCCCGGCGACCACGGCGCCGGCCAGGCGGTCGTAATCGGTGCGCGCCCAGCCGTGGTGCGCCGCGGCCGCCCCAACGATCACCGAGGCGTCAGTGACCCGGCCGGTGACGACGACGTCGGCCCCGCCATTGAGGCAGTCGACGATTCCCCAGGCGCCGAGATAGGCGTTCGCGGTCAGCGGTGTGCCCAGCCCGAGTTCCTCGGCGCGCGCCAGCAGGT
Organism: uncultured Mycobacterium sp.; assembly: GCA_964653535.1. Classification (GTDB taxonomy): domain Bacteria; phylum Actinomycetota; class Actinomycetes; order Mycobacteriales; family Mycobacteriaceae; genus Mycobacterium. Next base: position 16,228 of record CAZZHX010000026.1, read on the forward strand.
CGTCGCCTTCGACGTGGGCGACCCGGACGTCGATTCCGAGGCGTTCGGCCAGGGCCCGGATCGCGGCGGCGAGTCCGGCGGGGTTGAGGCCGCCGGCGTTGGCGACGATGCGGATGCCGCGGTCGCGGGCCTCGCCCAGGCAGTCCTCGAGTTGCGTCAGGAAGGTCTTGGCGTAGCCGCGCTCCGGGTTCTTCATCCGGTCACGGCCGAGGATGAGCATTGTCAGTTCGGCCAGGTAGTCGCCGGTGAGGTAGTCGACGGGATCGTTGCCGCCGCCGGCGAGCATCTCCCGCATCGCCGAGAGCCGGTCGCCGTAGAAACCCGAGCAGTTGGCGATCCGCACTGTGCCCTGTGACGGCCCCCCCGGCGGTCCCTGTGCCGGCATGTGCGTCCTCCTCCGGAGTTTGCCTCGAGCGCACCAACCAACCGGTAGGTGAGCATAGACCGGTGGCGCCGGTTTTGGCGGCCGACGGGTCACCGACTATCCTGTTGTCATGGCTGTCCCCAAACGCAGAATGTCGCGCTCGAACACCCGGAGCAGGCGCTCGCAGTGGAAGGCCACCCCGGTCGAGCTCGTCGGTGTCACGGTGGGGGGCCAGAAGCACAAGGTGCCGCGGCGCCTGCTCAAGGCAGTTCGCATGGGCCTCATCGACCTCGACCGCCGCTAACCCGTTCCCCGGGCGCGCCTCTCAGGCCGTTCTCAGGCGCTAGGGCGACACTGGTTGCCGTGCGAATACTTGTCGTCGACGACGACCGCGCGGTGCGCGAATCCCTGCGCAGGTCGCTGGCGTTCAACGGCTATTCCGTCGAGTTGGCACACGATGGTGTCCAGGCGATGGAAATGATCGCCAGCAACCCGCCCGACGCTGTCGTCCTCGACGTGATGATGCCGCGACTGGACGGGCTGGAGGTGTGCCGGCAGCTTCGCAGCATCGGCGACGACCTGCCGATCCTGGTGCTCACTGCCCGCGATTCGGTGTCCGAGCGGGTCGCCGGGCTGGACGCCGGCGCCGACGACTACCTGCCGAAACCGTTCGCCCTCGAAGAACTGCTGGCACGCGTGCGAGCGCTGTTGCGTCGCACCAAGCCCGATGACGCCGCCGAATCGGTGGCCATGACGTTCGGCGACCTGACCCTGGACCCGGTGACCCGGGAGGTCACCCGCGGGCCGCGCCCGATTAGCCTGACCCGCACCGAGTTCTCGTTGCTGGAGATGTTGATCGCTAACCCGCGGCGTGTGCTCACCCGCAGCCGGATCCTGGAAGAGGTCTGGGGGTTCGACTTTCCCACCTCGGGCAATGCGCTGGAGGTGTACGTGGGCTACCTGCGGCGCAAGACCGAAGCCGACGGCGAGGTACGGCTGATTCACACCGTCCGCGGGGTGGGCTACGTGCTCCGGGAGACCCCGCCGTGACCGTTCGCGTCCACCGATGATCCGGGCGGACACCTACCGACACCCACCGCAACGACCCGCCGGCTCGTTGTCCCTGCGGTGGCGGGTGATGCTGCTGGCGATGTCGATGGTCGCGATGGTGGTCGTGCTGATGGCGTTCGCTGTGTACGCGGTGATCGCCGCCGCGTTGTACAGCGACATCGACAGCCAGTTGCAGAGCCGGGCCCAGATGCTGATCGCCAGCGGCTCGTTGGCCGCCGACCCCGGCAAGGCCATCGAGGGCACCGCCTATTCGGATGTCAATGCGGTGCTGGTGAACCCCGGTCACTCGGTGTACTCGGCCCAGCAGCCGGGCCAGACGCTGCCGGTGGGTCCGCCGGAGCAGGCCGTCATCCGTGGCGACCTGCTCGTGTCTCAACGCACCGCATCGGATCAGCGGATCCTCGCCCTTCACCTGCAGAACGGCTGTTCGTTGCTCATCTCCAAGAGCCTCAAGCCGACCCAGGCGGTGATGACCCGGCTCCGCTGGGTGCTGCTGATGGTCGGCGGTGTCGGTGTCGGGGTAGCCGCGGTCGCCGGTGGCATGGTCACCCGGGCGGGGTTGCGTCCCGTCGCCCGCCTCACCGAAGCGGCCGAACGGGTGGCGCGCACCGATGACCTGCGCCCGATCCCAGTCTTTGGCAGTGACGAATTGGCCAGGCTGACCGAGGCGTTCAACCTGATGCTGCGCGCGTTGGCCGAATCCCGGGAGCGCCAGGCGCGGCTGGTTACCGATGCCGGTCACGAACTGCGAACCCCGCTGACGTCGCTGCGCACCAACGTGGAATTGCTGATGGCGTCGCAGCAACCCGGGGCCCCTCGGCTGCCGGAGCAGGAGATGGTCGAGCTACGCGCCGACGTACTGGCCCAAATCGAGGAACTATCCACACTGGTCGGCGATTTGGTGGATCTGACCCGTGACGATGCCGGGCAGGTGGTGCACGAGCCGGTCGACATGCCCGACGTCATCGATCGCTGTCTGGAGCGGGTCAGGCGGCGGCGCAACGACATTCACTTCGACGTCGACATCGTCGGATGGCAGGTCTACGGCGATGCGGCCGGGCTCTCGCGCGCGATACTCAACCTGTTGGACAACGCGGCCAAGTGGAGCCCGCCCGGCGGCCACGTCGGCGTTCGGATGAGGCAGCTCGATCCGTCGCACGCCGAACTCGTGGTATCCGATCGGGGGCCGGGAATCCCGCCGCAGGAGCGCCGCCTGGTGTTCGAGCGGTTCTACCGCTCGACCACGGCTCGGGCGATGCCGGGTTCGGGTCTGGGATTGGCGATCGTCAAGAAAGTGGTGCTCAACCACGGGGCCCTGCTCCGGATCGAGGACACGGTGCCGGGCGGGCAGCCCCCGGGCACGTCGATCTACGTGCTGTTTCCCGGCAGGCCGTTGCCCGCGCCGAGGTATCCGGCCGGCGGCTTCTACGCGCCCGGCTCCGGCGCACCCGTCTCCGGCGGCTCGGAGAACTTTCGGGAATCGTCGAACGTTGTCTCAGTGGACTCTCAGTCCACGCAGGCAAGGTAGGTCTGCGGTTACTGTTGGACACCGAGGCAGGTCGGGCCCCGACCTGAGCCGGGCAGAGGAAGAGAAGAGCGGCGGAGCGACATGACGGATGACCCGAGGTATTCGCCACCGGCGCAGCGGCCGGAGTACCGCGCCGCGCCCGATCAACCGCCGGTGCCCCCGGGCTACGGGCAGGGGCCCGCGCACCCGTACGGCCAGCAGGCCGACTGGCGATACCGGCAGCCGGCACCGCCCGCACCGCCCGGGCCGTACCGGCAGCCGTATGAGAGCTTCGCTCCCTACGGTGGTGTGGGGCCCATCCCCGGCGCCGGGACCAGACCACTCCCCGGAATGCCCCCGATGCCGCCTGCGCTGCCGCCGGTTCCCCACAAGCGTTCCAACGCCGGCCTTCTGGCTGCAGGGGCGCTGGCGATCGCGGTGGTGTCGGCCGGTATCGGCGGCGTTGCGGCCACGGCCGTCGACATGGGTAACCACCCCACCAGCGGAAAGAACGGCCGCGTCATCGCGGGCGCGCCCGGTGTTCCCGCGGCGAACATGCCGCCCGGCACCGTCGAACAGGTTGCCTCGAAGGTGGTGCCCAGCGTCGTAATGCTGGAGACCGACCTCGGGCGTCAGTCCGAGGAAGGCTCCGGCATCATCCTGTCGGCCGACGGGCTCATCCTGACCAACAACCATGTCGTCGCCGCCGTCAACTCCACCAAGACGCCGCCTCCCGAATCCCCCAAAGCGCCCGGAGATCCCAGCAAGCCCGCTGATCCCAGCAAGCCCGCTGACCCCGGCAAGGCGCCGAAGACGACGGTGACGTTCTCCGACGGCCGCACCGCGCCGTTCACCGTGGTCGGCGCGGACCCCACCAGCGACATTGCCGTCATCCGGGTGCAGGGAGTGTCCGGTCTCACCCCCGTCTCGCTGGGCTCGTCCTCGGAGCTGCGGGTCGGCCAGCCGGTGGTGGCGATCGGGTCGCCGTTGGGCTTGGCGGGCACGGTGACCACCGGAATCGTCAGCGCGTTGAACAGGCCCGTATCCACCACCGGTGATGCGGCCAACCAGAACACCGTGTTGGACGCGATTCAGACCGACGCCGCGATCAACCCCGGCAACTCCGGCGGTGCGCTGGTCAACATGAGCGGCCAGTTGGTAGGTATCAACTCGGCGATCGCCACCCTGGGCTCCGACTCGACCGAAGCCCAGAGCGGCTCGATCGGCCTCGGGTTCGCGATTCCGGTCGACCAGGCCAAGCGGATCGCCGACGAGTTGATCAGCACCGGGAAAGCCACGCACGCCTCGCTGGGCGTGCAGGTCACCACCGACAAGGGCACCCCCGGGGCCAAGATCATGGAGGTGGTTGCGGGCGGGGCCGCCGCAACCGCGGGTTTGCCCAAGGGGGTTGTCGTCACCAAGGTTGACGATCGCCCTATCAACAGCGCCGACGCACTGGTGGCGGCCGTGCGCTCCAAAGCACCCGGCGACAAGGTGACACTGACCTTCCAGGATCCCGGTGGGGGCAACCGCTCCGTTCCGGTCACCCTCGGCAAGTCAGATCAGTGACGCCCGCCGAGTCCTCCGAGGCGGGATCCTCGGATCACACCTATGCGGTGGCGCCCGTGGAAGCGGGGGACAAGGTGGTGTTCGGCCGGGCGCTCGTGGTGGTCGTCGACGATCGCACCGCCCACGGCGACGAGGACCAGAGGGGTCCGCTGGTCACCGAGTTGCTCACTGAGGCGGGGTTCGTCGTCGACGCTGTGGTGGCCGTTGCCGCCGACGAGGCAGAGATCCGCAAAGCGCTGAACACCGCGGTGATCGGCGGGGTGGACTTGGTGGTTTCCGTCGGCGGAACTGGTGTCACACCGCGCGACGTCACCCCGGAGGCCACTCGTGACCTCCTCGACCGGGAGATCCTGGGCATCGCCGAAGCGATTCGGGCCTCTGGTCTGGCGGCGGGGATCATCGAGGCCGGGTTGTCCCGCGGGCTGGCCGGCGTGTCCGGCAGCACGTTGGTGGTCAATCTCGCCGGATCCCGCTACGCGGTGCGCGACGGAATGGCCACGCTGAATCCGTTGGCCGCCCAGATCGCCGGGCAGCTGTCCAGCCTGGAGATCTGACTCGGACCGCTGTGCGGTTATCCCGACTTAATGTCCGCGTGTGGTGTCACCGGCGAGCCCCCGTCGCGCTGGGCGAGCAGGTCGCGGATCTCGGTCAGCAGTTGGACCTCGTTCTTCGCTGGCGCACTGCGCCTGAGCCACTTTTCGTAGGGCAGCACGACGAAGAAGTACACCACCAACCCGATGATCAGGAAGTTGATCGCTGCCGACAGCAGCAGGTTCAGGTCGATGGTCTGGCCCCCGCCGATGCCGATTTTCAGGATGCTGACGTCGGTCTGCTGGTTCACTCCGGCCCGGTTGATCAACGGCGTGATGATGCTGTCGGTGAACTTGGTGACCAAGGCGGTGAAGGCCGTGCCGATGACCACCGCGACGGCCAAATCGACGATGCTGCCCTGGGCGAGGAACTCCCTGAAACCTTTTAACACGGTGGCGCCCCTTTCTGGAGTGTGAACCGGTCGCAATCCGGCCGGACGGAATTGTGCCACAAGCCCGTGGGCGACGGGCACGGCGCTCAGTGCAGGGTGAGGGTCACCGCCTGACCCAACACCGAGCCGGCAACCGTGTTCGCCGCCCGCGCGGGCAGCGCAACGAGGACGACGCGTTCGCCGTCCGCCGACGAGTTCTTCTGCTGCGCTGACACGAGCACCACGACGGCGTCGGTGGCCACCACCTTCGAGGCGGGCGCGGCGGCGTCCGGGGTGCCGGCCGTGGGCGCGGCGAGCACGTCGACCACGTCGCCGACGCGCACCAAGTCGATCAGGGCCCTGTCGGCCAAGTGCAGCGGCACGATGCGCGCGCCGGGACCAGCCGTCGACTCGGCCAGCCGACTGCCCAGCAACCGGACGTCGGTGAGGACTTCGCCGCGCCGGGCCGGGCCGGCCAGGGTCGAGCCGATCACACTGCCCGCGTCGGCCCGCGAGCCGTCGGGAACGGTTGTCGTCACGTGCTTTTCGAGATGAATGTCGTCAGCGGTCAGTGCGGTGCCGGGGCGCAGGTCGTGCGTGGCGACCACGACGTCGGCGTAGTCGGCCTCGGGGTTGGACCGCAGCGTCGCGACGCCGGCCAGCACGACGAGACCGCCTGCGGCGAGTCGACGGGCCAGCACGGTGCGTGTCCAGTCCGGGCGCAGCGACGCCGACAGCCGACGCATCAGTGTCGGATTCAGCGATGAGTCACCCACGCCGCAACGGTAGGCGCCAGAGAGCGACCG
>CAZZHX010000027.1:0-22181 GCA_964653535.1 uncultured Mycobacterium sp.
ACCATGGTGTGCGCCAACTCGCGGCACTGCGCCTCGGAGGCCATCAACGCCCCGGAGCCCACCTTCACATCGAGCACCAGCGCGCCCGCCCCTTCGGCCAGCTTCTTGCTCATCACGGAGCTCGCGATCAGGGGCAGCGACTCGACGGTGGCCGTGACGTCGCGCAGCGCGTACAGCTTGGCGTCGGCGGGTGCGAGCGCACCCGCGGCGAAGATGGCCGCGCCGACGTCACGGAGTTGCTCGCGCACGCGCGCAGGGGACAAGGCGGCGGTGAACCCGGGGATGGACTCGAGTTTGTCGAGCGTGCCGCCGGTGTGGCCGAGGCCCCGGCCCGACGCCTGCGGCACCGCCGCGCCGCAGGCGGCCACGAGGGGGACGAGCGGCAGGGTGATCTTGTCGCCCACGCCGCCGGTGGAGTGCTTGTCGACGGTGGGCACCGGCAGGTCGCTGAAATCCAGCCGCTCGCCGGACGCCACCATCGCCGCGGTCCACCGGGCGATCTCGGCGCGGTCCATGCCACGGAACAGGATCGCCATCGCCAGCGCCGCCATCTGCTCCTCGGCCACCCGGCCGTCGGTGTAGGCCTCGATGACCCAGTCGATGGCGGCGTCGGACAGGCGGCCACCGTCGCGTTTGGTCCGGATCACCGTCGGCGCGTCGAAGGACGGCACGTCAGAGGACACGCTCATACCCCGACGGTCATCGGCGGGCCAGGTCGCCGGGACCGAAGGCGTCGGGCAGCAGGTCGTCCAGGGGGCGCGGCCCTGCCGGGTGGTCGATCAGCATCGCGGGACCGCCGTGTTCCAGCAGCACCTGGCGGCACCGGCCGCACGGCATCAGAACCGATCCGCCCGCCTCGACGCAGACCAGGGCGACCAGCCGTCCCCCTCCCGTCGCGTGCAGGGCGCACACCACCGCGCACTCGGCGCACAGGCTCAGGCCATACGAGACGTTCTCGACGTTGCACCCGGTCACCACCCGGCCGTCGTCGACCAGCGCGGCCGCTCCCACCCGGAACGTCGAATACGGGGCGTAGGCACCCGCCGCCGCATCGATCGCTGCGCGCCGCAGCATATTCCACTCGACCTCGGGCATAGGGCTACCTCGCTCAAACCTTGCTCAGACCTCGCTCAGACCTCGCTCGAAGATGGACCGAACGACCAGCTCGACCTTAGCCCCGACGCGACACCGCAGGGGACGGACCACTCACCGCACACCGCGTCGCATCCAGGCTAAACTCAGCCGGTTGGCGCAGCTGTCCAGGAAGGCGGTGAGGGCGATGAGTGCGGAGGCGATAACCGCTGATCCGGCGAGCGCCCCGGCTTCGTCGCGCAAACGACGCCCACCGCGGACCCTGTATCGGGGCGACGTCGCCATGTGGTCGTGGGTGCTGCACCGCATCAGCGGCGCGACGCTCTTTTTCTTCCTGTTCGTTCACGTACTCGGCACCGCCATGATGCGGGTGAGCCCGCAGGCCTACAACACGGTGATCGGTGATTATCAGACCCCGATCGTCGGCCTGATGGAATTCGGCCTGGTAGTCGCGGTGCTCTTCCACGCGATGAACGGGGTCCGGGTGATCTTGATCGACTTCTGGTCGGAGGGGCCCCGCCACCAGCGGATGATGTTGTGGATCGTCGGCGTCGTCTGTCTGCTGCTGACCGTCCCGGCCGGCGTGGTGCTGGGCATCCACCTGATGGATCACCTGCGATGAGCGAACTCGATCACCGCAGCCAGGTCGCGCCGGTGCTGCAGCGCATCCACGACCGCCCGGCCAGCCTGGACAATCCGCGCTCACCGCGCCGCCCCTCCGGGATCCCCAACTTCGAGAAATTCGCCTGGCTGTTCATGCGGTTCTCCGGCGTGGTGCTGGTTTTCCTGGTGCTCGGGCACGTGTTCATCACGTTGCTGTGGGACCGCGGCGTCTACCGCATCGACTTTAACTTCGTAGCGCAGCGATGGGGTTCGCCGTTCTGGCAGATCTGGGACCTCATGCTGCTGTGGCTCGCCCAGTTGCACGGCGGCAACGGCATGCGGGTCATCATCAGCGACTACAGCCGCAAGGACGCCACGCGGTTCTGGCTGAACTCGCTGCTGACCGTGTCGATCCTGTTCACGCTGGTGCTCGGCACCTACGTCATCATGACGTTCGACCCGAATATTGGAGGCTGACCAGTGATCTCTCAACACCGATACGACGTGGTGATCGTCGGCGCCGGGGGCGCCGGCATGCGGGCGGCCGTCGAGGCCGCGCCTCGCGTGCGCACCGCGGTGCTCACCAAGCTCTACCCCACACGAAGCCACACCGGCGCGGCGCAGGGCGGCATGTGCGCGGCCCTGGCCAATGTGGAGGACGACAACTGGGAGTGGCACACCTTCGACACCGTCAAGGGCGGCGACTATCTCGCCGATCAGGATGCGGTCGAGATCATGTGCCGGGAGGCCATCGACGCGGTACTCGATCTGGAGAAGATGGGGATGCCGTTCAACCGCACCCCTGAGGGCCGCATCGACCAGCGCCGCTTCGGCGGCCACACCCGCGACCACGGCAAGGCTCCGGTCCGCCGCGCCTGCTACGCCGCCGACCGCACCGGCCACATGATCCTTCAGACCCTCTACCAGAACTGCGTCAAGCATGACGTGGAGTTCTTCAACGAGTTCTACGTGCTGGACCTGGTGCTCACCGAGACCCCGAGCGGACCGGTGGCCACCGGTGTGGTCGCTTACGAGCTGGCCACCGGGGACATTCACGTCTTCCACGCCAAGGCCATCGTGATCGCCACCGGGGGGTCCGGCCGCATGTTCAAGACCACCTCCAACGCGCACACCCTGACCGGCGACGGTCTCGGCATCGTGTTCCGCAAGGGACTCCCGCTGGAGGACATGGAGTTTCATCAGTTCCACCCGACCGGCCTGGCCGGGCTCGGCATCCTGATCTCCGAAGCGGTCCGCGGCGAGGGCGGCCGGCTGATCAACGGCGAGGGCGAGCGTTTCATGGAGCGCTACGCGCCGACGATCGTCGACCTGGCGCCGCGCGACATCGTCGCCCGCTCGATGGTGCTCGAGGTCCTCGAGGGCCGCGGGGCCGGCCCGCACAAGGACTACGTCTACATCGACGTCCGCCACCTCGGGGCCGACGTCCTGGAGGCCAAGCTCCCCGACATCACCGAGTTCGCCCGCACCTATCTGGGTGTGGACCCGGTAAACGAGCTCGTGCCGGTGTACCCGACGTGCCACTACCTGATGGGCGGTATCCCGACGACCGTCAACGCGCAGGTGCTGCGGGACAACACTTCCGTCGTGCCGGGCCTGTACGCGGCAGGTGAGTGTGCGTGCGTGTCGGTGCACGGGGCCAACCGGCTAGGCACCAATTCCCTCTTGGATATCAACGTCTTCGGCCGCCGGGCCGGCATCGCGGCCGCCAACTACGCGCGCGGGCACTCCTTCGTCGACATGCCGCAGGACCCGGCTGCGATGGTCGTCGGCTGGGTGGGCCACGTTCTGGCCGAGCACGGCAACGAACGCGTCGCCGACATCCGCGGTGAGTTGCAGCAGTCGATGGACAACAACGCCGCGGTGTTCCGCACCGAGGAGACCCTGAAGCAGGCCATGGCCGACATTCAGAATCTCAAGGACCGGTATTCACAGATCACCGTGCAGGACAAGGGCAAACGATTCAACACCGACCTGCTGGAGGCGATCGAGCTCGGTTTCTTGTTGGAGCTGGCCGAGGTGACCGTGGCGGGAGCCCTCAACCGCAAAGAGACCCGGGGTGGGCATGCCCGCGAGGACTATCCCGACCGCGACGACGTCAACTACATGCGCCACACCATGGCCTACAAGCAGGGCAGCGAACTTCTCAGCGACATCCTGCTGGACTTCAAGCCCGTCGTGCAGACCCGCTACGAACCCATGGAACGGAAGTACTGATGACCGCCGACTCTGAGGTCGACGCCGGCACAGCGCGGCAGCCACCCTTGCCGCCCGTTCCCCCGGGCGCGGTGATGGTGACGCTCAAGATCGCCCGCTACAACCCCGACAACCCCGATGCCTTCGGGGAGACGGCGGGGTGGCAGAGCTTCCGGGTTCCCTGCCTGCCCAGCGACCGGTTGCTCAACCTGCTGATGTACGTCAAGAGTTACCTCGACGGCACCCTGACCTTCCGGCGATCCTGCGCCCACGGGGTGTGCGGCTCCGACGCCATGCGGATCAACGGCGTGAACCGGCTGGCGTGCAAGGTGCTGATGCGTGACCTGCTGCCCGACAAGCCCGGTAAGCCGCTGACGGTCACGGTCGAACCGATCCGCGGGCTGCCGGTGGAAAAGGACCTTATCGTCGACATGGAACCCTTCTTCGACTCCTACCGCGCCGTGATGCCGTATCTGGTCACCACCGGAAACCCACCCACGCGGGAACGCATCCAGAGCCAGACCGACCGTGCCCGCTACGAAGACACCACCAAGTGCATCCTGTGCGCAGCCTGCACCACCAGTTGCCCCGTGTTCTGGAGCGAGGGCAGCTACTACGGCCCGGCGGCGATCGTCAACGCGCACCGCTTCATCTTCGACAGCCGCGACGAGGCAGCCGCCGAACGCCTGGACATCCTCAACGAGGTCGACGGGGTGTGGCGGTGTCGGACGACGTTCAACTGCACCGAGGCCTGCCCGCGCGGAATCCAGGTCACCAAGGCGATCCAAGAGGTCAAGCGCGCGCAGATCTTCTCGCGCTGACCCGCGCGTCGACCCTCGCGTCGACCCTCGCGTCGAGGCGGTCCCCGACTCGCCGAACGTGAAGCCAGTTTCACGTTCGGCGCCGGGCGTGAATCCAGTTTCACGTTCGCGGGGCGGTGACGCCACCCAGAAAACGGTCACAAGTTAGCTTCAGCCCCACCAGTCACAGCGCGGCTCCCCGTAATCGGCGCCCAGATCGCCTACCCTGCACAGACGATGATCCTTTCACGGACCCTTCCGCGTTCCGCATCGTGCCTGGCAGCGGTGGTTTTCATGACCGCCGCGCCGGTGCTGGCGCCGACCGCTGGCGCCGAGCCCAATCCAGGCCCCAACGCGGCAACAGCGGCGGCGAATTGCCCGTTCAAAGTCAACACCCCGCCCGCAGTGGACACCTCCGAGGTCCCGCAGGCCGGCGACCCGCCGATGCCCCTGGCGGTCCCGACCAAACCGGTCGGCGGTGACGCGCTGGGCGGCTGCGGTGTGATCACCGCGCCCGACACGGCGCCGCCGCCCGCCGACGTCGCCGCCGATTCCTGGCTGGTGGCCGACCTGGACAGCGGCGCGGTGATCGCCGCCAAGGATCCCCACGGCCGGCACCGCCCGGCGAGCGTCATCAAGGTCCTGGTCGCGATGGCCGCCATCAACTCGCTTCCCCTCAACAAGGCCATCCCCGGCACCGACGACGACGCAGCCGCCGAGGGCACCAAGGTCGGCGTCGAGGAGGGCGGCGTGTTCACCGTCAACCAGCTGTTGCACGGGCTGCTGATGCACTCCGGCAACGACGCCGCGCACGCGCTGTCCATGCAACTCGGCGGAGCGGCGCCGACGCTGGAGAAGATCAACGTGCTGGCCGCCAAGCTCGGCGGCCGCGACACTCGGGTGGCGACGCCGTCGGGACTCGACGGCCCCGGTATGAGCAGCTCGGCCTACGACATCGGCCTGTTCTACCGCTACGCGTGGCAGAACCCCACGTTCGCCAACATCGTCGCGACGCGGACCTTCGAATTCCCCGGCCACGGCGACCATCCCGGCTACGAACTGGAGAACGACAACCAGCTGCTCTACAAGTATCCCGGCGCCCTGGGCGGCAAAACCGGGTACACCGACGACGCCGGCCAGACCTTCGTCGGCGCGGCCAACCGCGACGGGCGACGGCTGATTGCGGTGCTGCTGCACGGAACGCGGCAGCCGATCGCGCCCTGGGAACAGACCGCGCATCTGCTCGACTACGGGTTCGCCACCCCGCAGGGCACCCGCATCGGCACACTGATCGACCCTGATCCGGCGCTGCAGACAGCCACGCACGGCGACGGGCAGCGCATCGCCGCCCAGGCCGCTGCGTTCCTGCCGTCGGCGGACGCGCTGCCGGTGCGGGTGGGGGTGGCCGTCGTCGGCACGATCGTCGTGTTTAGCTTGATCATGGCCGCACGCTCGACGAACCGCCGACCCCAACACCGTTGAGATCGCGGCCCACCCGACTGCGGGGCACGTTAGTCGGACTCGCCGCGGCCAGCGTCGGGCTCATCTTCGGGTACGACCTGTCGATCATCGCCGGCGTGCAACTCTTCGTGACCGAAGACTTCGGGCTCACGACACGCCAGCAGGAGTTGCTGACGACGATGGTGGTGATCGGCGAGATCCCGGGGGCCGTCGGCGCGGGCGCCCTGGTCAATGCGATCGGCCGGAAGAAGTCGTTGGTGCTGGTCCTCATCGCTTACGCGTCGTTCGCGCTGCTGGGTGCTCTCGCGGTGTCGCTGCCGATGCTCCTGACGGCGCGGTTTCTGGTGGGTCTGGCCCTCGGCGTGTCCATGGTGGCCGTCCCGGTGTACGTGGCGGAATCGGCCCCGGCGGCGGTGCGCGGGTCGCTGCTGGCGGCCTATCAGCTGGCCACCGTCACCGGGCTCATCGTCGGCTATCTGACCGGCTATCTGCTCGCCGGCGCGCACAGCTGGCGGTGGATGCTCGGGCTGGCCGCGGTGCCCGCGGTGCTGCTGCTTCCGCTGATCCTCCGGCTTCCCGACACCGCCCGCTGGTATGTGCTCAAGGGCCGGATCGACGACGCCCGCGCGGCGCTGCTGCGTGTCGAGCCGACCGCCGACGTCGACGTCGAGCTCGACGCCATCGGCCGCGCGCTCAGCGAAGGCGGTGACGGCGGCGGCGGGATCTCCGAGATGCTGCGGCCGCCATACCTGCGGGCGACCGCCTTCGTGATGACGCTCGGCTTCCTGATCCAGATGAGCGGCATCAACGCGATCATCTACTACAGCCCGCGGATCTTCGAAGCCATGGGCTTCACCGGCAATTTCGCGCTGCTCGCTCTCCCCGCTCTGGTTCAGGTCGCCGGTGTGGGCGCCGTCGTGACGTCGTTGCTGCTGGTCGACCGGGTGGGCCGACGCCCGATTCTGATCTGCGGCATCGCCATCATGATCGTCGCCGACGTCATGTTGATGATCGTTTTCTCCCGTGGGCTCGGCGGGGGCGGGCTGGTGTTCGGCTTCGCCGGCGTGCTGCTGTTCATCATCGGGTTCACCATGGGCTTCGGGACCCTGGGCTGGGTGTACGCGAGCGAGAGTTTCCCGTCGCGGCTGCGATCCCTGGGTTCGAGCGCCATGCTCACCGCCAGCCTGCTGGGCAATACGATCATCGCCGCCTCCTTTCTGAGCATGCTCCATTCACTCGGCGGAGCCGGCACTTTCGCGCTATTCGCCGTGGTCGCCGTGGTTGCCTTTGGCTTCGTCTACCGGTATGCGCCCGAGACGAAGGGCCGCCAGCTCGAGGACATCCGGCACTTCTGGGAAAACGGTGGACGCTGGGAGAAGCGTTGACGCTGATCACCGCGGGGACGATTATCCTCGACGGGCGGGTCTGTCGGCCCGGGTGGCTGGAGACCTCGGGACGTCGCATCCTCGCCTGCGGCCCTGGACCGGCACCGAAGCGGGCCGACGCGGACTTCTCCGAGTGCACTGTGGTGGCGGGCTTTGTCGACATGCACGTGCATGGCGGCGGCGGCGCGTCGTACACCGAGCCCCGTGACATCGGGCGAGCGGCCGACTTCCACCGCAGACACGGCACCACGACCACGCTCGCCAGCTTGGTTACTGCGTCCCCCGCGGAGCTGATCGCCGGCGTCCGCGCGCTCGCCGGGGCCACCCGGGACGGCACCGTCGCGGGCATTCACCTGGAGGGGCCGTGGCTGAGCCGGGCGCACTGTGGCGCGCACGACCCCGCACAGCTGCGCGCCCCCGACCTCGCTGAGATCGACGCCGTGCTGGTGGCCGGCGGCGACGCGATCCGGATGGTCACGCTGGCCCCCGAACTCCCCGGCGCCGACGCCGCGATCCGTCGCTTCGCGGACGCGGGAGTTGTTGTGGCCGTTGGTCACACGGGCGCAACCTACGACCAGACCCGCGAAGCCATCGCCGCGGGCGCCACGGTGGCCACCCACCTGTTCAACGCGATGCCACCGCTGCACCATCGCGAACCCGGCCCGGTGCTCGCTCTACTGCGGGACCCGAGGGTGACGTGCGAGCTGATCGCCGACGGCGTGCACGTGCATCCGGCGGTGACGGCCGCGGTGATCGACGCGGCGGGACCCGACCGCGTCTCGGCGATCACCGACGCGATCGCCGCCGCCGGATGCGACGACGGGCCCTATCGCCTGGGTGCCGTGCCGATCGACGTGGTCTCAGGCGTCGCGCGGGTGCGCGGCGCGTCGACGATCGCGGGCAGCACCGCCACCATGGCGCAGATCTTTCGCAACGTCTGCGCGCTCGCCGGGCCGGTGGCGGCGGTGCAGCTGACCGCGACCACCCCGGCGCGCGCCCTGGGCCTGCAGCGCGTGGGCGACCTGCGCGCGGGCTACGACGCGAATCTTGTTGTGCTGGGCCAGGATCTGCGGGTCACCGCCGTCATGGCCCGCGGCGACTGGCTGCCCGGGCCAAGCGAGACAACGCCATAGCGCCGGCGGCTCCCAACGCCGCCGCACCAAGCTTCTGACGGCCGCTCAATCCGTCATCCAGCGGCGCCCGGGCGGCGATCATCGCCGGCGGCGGAAGTGCGACGGGACGCAGGCGCGGATCCGCCTGTGCGTTGGATGCCGTCGCGGCCCAGGCAGTGCAGAAGAGAACCAGATACGCGGTGACATAGGCGAACACCATGATTCCGAGCAACGGCCCGAAGGTGATGCCCGCCGGGCTGCGCAGCACCTTCTCCAGGTAGAACGAGCCCAGTTCCTTGAAAAGTTCAAAGCCCGCGGCCGCCATCAGCCCGGCCCACACCGAGTTGACCAGACTGACCTTTTCCCGGGGTAGCCGGGCGATCATCCAGGTGAACAGCAGCCACGCCACCAGAAACGACACGACGATCGGGATGCCGCGGAAGACCCACCCGGAGACCGACGACGCAGGCATACCGAGCCACCTCCGGATCGCGGCCGTCGGCGCCGCGTGCGCGAGGGCGGTCAAGGCGATGGTGGCCACGCTCACCGCGAACGTCCCCACCATCGCCAGGAGGTCGGAAAACTTGGTCCGCAGAAAACCCGGCGACGTGATGCGGTGCTCCCACCAGATCTCCGTCAGGGCCTGCCGCAGGCGCGACATCCAGTTCAGCCCCACCCCGGCCGCGACGAGCACACCAATGACCCCGACGGAGATCCGCGCGCCGATCGCCGAGGTGATCAGGCTCTGCAGCTCGCCGGCCAGGGGGCCGGAGACCTGGGAACGGATGTAATCGTCGATCGCGGTGAGCATCCGGGGATTGCGGGCGAGCACGAACCCGAACACCGAGAAACCCACCATCAGCACGGGAAACAGCGCCAGAGTCGTGTAGTACGTGAGCCCAGCGGCCAGAAACCCACCGTTGCCGGCGTCGAAGCGCTGATAGGCGCGCACAAGGTGGTCCAACCAGCGGAATCGGGCTCGCAGCCGATCCAGTACCCCCGACCCGCTCATAGTGGAACCTAACCCCGCGGCGGAACGAAACCCAGCCGGTCGTAGACCCGCCGGACGGTTTTTCCGGCGACGTCCTCGGCGCGCTGCGCCCCGGCCGTGAGCACCGACTCCAATTCGGCTCGGTCGGACAACAACTCGTCTACCCGAGCCTTGATCGGGCCGACGAACTCGACCACCGCGTCCGCGGTGTCCTTCTTCAGATCACCGTAGCCGCGCCCGGCGTAGCCGTCGACGAGCTTGTCGACGTCGACTCCCGTCACGGCCGACTGGATGGTCAGCAGGTTCGACACCCCCGGCTTGGCGTCGAGGTCGTAGCGAATCTCGCGGTCGCTGTCGGTGACAGCCGAACGAATCTTCTTGGCGGACAGTGCTGGTTCGTCGAGTAGGTTGATCAGCCCGGTATCGGCGGCGGCGGACTTGCTCATCTTCGACGTCGGGTCGGCCAGGTCGTAAATCTTGGCGGTGGCCTTCGGGATGAGCACGTCGGGAACCACGAACGTGTCCGGAAAGCGGCTGTTGAAGCGCTGGGCGACGTCGCGCGCGAGCTCCAGATGCTGGCGTTGATCCTCGCCCACGGGCACCAGGTCGCTGTCGTAGGCGAGGACGTCGGCGGCCTGCAGCACCGGGTAGGTGAACAGGCCAACGGTGGCCGAGTCGCTGCCGTGCCGGATCGACTTGTCCTTGAACTGCGTCATCCGCGACGCCTGGCCGAATCCGGTGAAGCAGCTCAAGACCCACGACAGCTGGGTGTGGGCGGGCACGTGGCTTTGCACGAAGACGGTGCTGCGGGCGGGGTCGATGCCCAGCGCCAGGTACTGGGCGGCGGTGACCAGGGTGCGCCGCCGCAGCGCGCCGGGGTCCTGCGGCACGGTGATGGCGTGCAGGTCGACCACGCAGAAGAAGGCGTCGTGGTCGGCCTGCAGCGCGACCCACTGCGTGATGGCGCCCAGCGCGTTACCGAGGTGAAGCGAATCGGAGGTGGGCTGCACGCCGGAAAATATCCGGCGGGGTGCGGTGGCGGTGCTCACGGTGCCTAGTCGGCCTCGATCAACCTTTTGTCCAGGTTCTCGGCGATGGAGTTCAGGAACTGCTCGCTCTGCTGCCACTCCTGCTTCGGGCCGATGAGGGTGGCGAGGTCCTTGGTCATCTTCCCGCTCTCGACCGTGCCGATGACGACCTCTTCCAGCTTCTGGGCGAAGTCGATCACCTCAGGGGTGCCGTCCAGCTTGCCGCGGTGTTGCAACCCCCGGGTCCAGGCGAAGATCGACGCGATCGGGTTGGTGGAGGTCGGCTTGCCGGCCTGGTACTGCCGGTAGTGCCGGGTGACGGTGCCGTGCGCGGCCTCGGCCTCGACGGTCCTGCCGTCGGCGGTCATCAGCACCGACGTCATGAGCCCCAGCGAACCGTAGCCCTGCGCCACGGTGTCCGACTGGACGTCACCGTCGTAGTTCTTGCAGGCCCACACATAGCCGCCCTCCCACTTGAGGCACGCGGCGACCATGTCGTCGATCAGCCGGTGCTCGTAGGTCAGCCCCTCGGCCTCGAACTGCTCCTTGAACTCCTCGTCGTAGATGCGCTGGAACTCGTCTTTGAACATGCCGTCGTAGGCCTTGAGGATGGTGTTCTTGGTGGACAGGTACACCGGCCACTTGGCGTTGAGGCCGTAGGTGAACGAGGCGCGGGCGAAATCCTGGATGGACGCCTTGAAGTTGTACATCCCCATCACGACGCCGCCGTCCTCGGGGATGGTCACCATCTCGTGCACCATCGGTTCGCTGCCGTCGGCGGGCGTGAAGGTCAGCGTGACCGTGCCCGGCTTGTCGACCTTGAAGTTCGTCGCTCGGTACTGGTCGCCGAATGCGTGACGGCCGATGACGATCGGCTTGGTCCAGCCTGGAACCAGCCGCGGCACGTTCGAGATGACGATGGGCTGACGGAAAATCGTGCCGCCCAGAATGTTGCGGATCGTGCCGTTCGGCGACAGCCACATCTTCTTCAGGTTGAATTCCTGGAGGCGGGCCTCGTCGGGGGTGATGGTCGCGCACTTGACGCCCACTCCGTGCTTCTTGATCGCGTACGCGGCGTCGATCGTCACCTGGTCGTTGGTGCGGTCCCGACTTTCGATGCCCAGGTCGTAATACTCCAGATCGATGTCGAGGTGCGGCAAGATCAGCATGTCCTTGATCAGCGTCCAGATGACGCGGGTCATCTCGTCGCCGTCGAGCTCGACGACCGGGCCCTTGACCTTGATCTTGCCTTCATGGGACATCTGCGTCCGACCTCCAGCATCAGCGCGGCGAGCGGGTGCTCGCCCAGGCAAGCCTACAAGGAGCCCGCGGCGACCGGCGGGGGCGGTGAGGGCAGGAAAACCCCCGTCAGCGGGGTCCCGGCCAACGCGACTGGCATGATGACGGCGCAATGCGTTAATCTGTGTTTCGGTCATGAGCGTCAGCGTCAAGCCCCGGCTCGCTGGCCGGCAACCCTCCAACCGCGGTGGGGTGCCCCGGGTGATGACCAGGTCTAGTAGCCCAGTTGGCTGCGCGGCAAGCGCGGGTCCGTCACAACGGACCCCTGACGAGAGGGGATATTTGATGCGCCTCTGTCCACCCCGAACGGACGTTTCGGCCGATTCGGACCCCACGATGTGTCGAATCGCGCGCTGCTGTTAACGGGCGGCCGCCGGAAGACGTCAGCAGCAATCGGCCAGCGGGCCACAAACATGGCCAGCCGTCAGGCAACCGAGAGCCAGCACTTCGCCAGCCGATAGTCGACGTCCCGGGCGGTCGCCGCGAGCACCCGCATCGTCCACGACCCGTTCCCCCAGATTACCCAGAAAGCAGACTTCCATGAGCTCCGACAACACCACTGACGCAGATCCGACCGCGAACTGGTCCTTCGAGACGAAGCAGATCCACGCCGGACAGCACCCAGACACCGCCACCACCGCCCGCGCTCTGCCGATCTACCAGACCACGTCGTACGTCTTCGACGACACCGCCCACGCCGCCGCCCTGTTCGGGCTCGAGGTTCCGGGCAACATCTACACCCGGATCGGCAACCCGACCACCGACGCCGTCGAGCAACGCGTCGCCGCGCTCGAGGGCGGCGTCGCCGCGCTGTTCCTCAGTTCGGGCCAGGCCGCCGAGACGTTCGCCATCTTGAACCTCGCGGGCGCCGGGGACCACATCGTCTCCAGCCCGCGCCTCTACGGCGGCACGTACAACTTGTTCCACTACACGCTGGCCAAGCTCGGCATCGACGTCAGCTTCGTCAAGGATCCCGACGATCTCGATTCCTGGCAGTCCGCGGTGCGACCCAACACCAAAGCGTTTTTCGGCGAGACAATCTCCAACCCGAAGATCGACATCCTGGACATCCCCGGGGTGGCGGGGGTCGCCCACGCCAACGGGGTGCCGCTGATCGTCGACAACACCGTGGCCACGCCCTACCTGATCCAGCCGTTCGCCCACGGTGCCGACGTCGTGGTGCACTCGGCCACCAAGTATCTCGGCGGGCACGGCACCGCGATCGCCGGCGTGATCGTCGACGGCGGCACGTTCGACTGGACCCAGGGCCGCTTCCCCGGGTTCACCACACCCGACCCGAGCTACCACGGCGTGGTCTACGCGGAGCTGGGGCCGCCGGCGTTCGCACTCAAGGCCCGCGTGCAGTTGCTGCGCGACCTCGGTTCGGCCGCGTCGCCGTTCAACGCGTTCCTGGTGGCCCAGGGCATCGAGACGCTCAGCCTGCGGATGGAGCGCCACGTCGCCAACGCGCAACGGGTCGCCGAGTTCCTGGCCGCCCGCCAGGCCAACAACCAGGGCGTCGTCTCGGTGAACTACGCGGGGCTGCCGACCTCGCCCTGGTATGAGCGGGCCACCAAGCTGGCACCCAAGGGGACCGGCGCCGTGCTGTCGTTCGAGCTGGCCGGCGGGGTCGAGGCGGGGAGGGCGTTCGTCGACGCGCTGAAGCTGCACAGCCACGTCGCCAACATCGGCGACGTGCGCTCGCTGGTGATCCACCCCGCGTCGACCACCCACGCCCAGCTGTCGCCCGCTGAGCAGCTGACCACCGGCGTCAGCCCGGGGCTGGTGCGGCTGGCGGTCGGCCTCGAGGGAATCGACGACATCCTGGCCGACCTGGAGCTCGGCTTCGCGGCGGCCAGCAAGTACGGGGCCGACGCGTCCGGCGCGCGGGTCGTGGCGGCGTCCTGAGGGTCCCACGTGACGATCTTCGAGATGCGCACCCACACCCTGCCCGCTGAGGGCGAACTGGGCTTTGTCCACATCGGTTCGCTGACCACCGAACGCGGCGCGGTCATCGACGATGTTTGCATCGCCGTCCAACGCTGGGGCGAGTTGTCGCCAGCACGCGACAACGTGGTGGTGGTGCTGCACGCCCTCACCGGCGATTCGCACATCACCGGGCCCACCGGACCCGGACACCCCACGCCCGGCTGGTGGGACGGGGTGGCCGGGCCAGGTGCGCCGATCGACACCGACCGCTGGTGCGCGGTGGCCACCAATGTGCTGGGCGGTTGCCGCGGCTCCACCGGCCCCAGCTCGCTGGCCCGGGACGGGAAACCCTGGGGGTCTCGGTTTCCGGCGATCACGGTGCGCGACCAAGTGGAGGCCGACATCGCCGCCCTCGCCGCCCTGGGAATCCACCGCGTCGCCGCCGTCGTCGGCGGATCCATGGGGGGCGCGCGGGCGTTGGAGTGGATGGTCGGCCACCCCGACCGGGTGCGGGCCGGGCTGGTACTCGCGGTCGGTGCGCGCGCCACCGCCGACCAGATCGGCACCCAGACCACGCAGGTCGCGGCCATCAAGGCCGACCCGAACTGGCAGGGCGGCGACTACCACCTCACCGGCCGCACACCCGACGCCGGTATGGCGATCGCGCGCCGCTTCGCGCACCTGACCTACCGCGGCGAGGTCGAACTCGACACCCGGTTCGGCAACACCCTGCAACCTGACCTGCAGGGCCACACGGACCCTGCCAGCGACGGACGCTATGCGGTGCAGAGTTACCTGGAGCACCACGGCGACAAGCTGGTGGCCCGCTTCGACGCAGGGACGTACGTGGCGCTGACCGATGCGCTGACGACACACGACGTCGGTCGTGGGCGCGGCGATGTGCGCGAAGCGCTGCGCGGGTGCCCGGTCCCGGCCGTGGTGGCCGGGATCACCTCCGACCGTCTCTATCCGCTGCGCCTGCAGGAGGAGCTGGCCGAATTGCTGCCGGGCTGCACCGAATTGCAGGTGGTCGAGTCGGCCTGCGGACACGACGGCTTCCTGGTCGAGTCCGACGCGGTGGGCGATCTGATCCGCACGACGCTCGACGTGGCCGGCGCGGCCGGGGACGAAGGCGCGAGTCGTCGGTGACACATCCCGGGCGCGACCGCTCCCTGTCTTTCGGCTCGGCGGCCGGCGCCTATGAGCGTGGCCGCCCGTCCTATCCGCCGGAGGCAATCGACTGGCTGTTGCCACGCGATGCGCGACAGGTCCTCGACCTGGGCGCGGGCACCGGGAAGCTGACCGCCCGGCTGGTGCAACGCGGCCTGGACGTGGTGGCTGTCGACCCGATTCCCGACATGCTCGAGGTGCTGCGAGCGGCGCTGCCCGACACCCGCGCCCTGCTCGGAACCGCCGAGGATATTCCCCTGCCCGACAACAGCGTTGACACCGTCCTGGTCGCGCAGGCATGGCACTGGGTGGACCCCGAACGCGCGATACCGGAGGTGGCCCGCGTGCTGCGGCCCGGCGGACGGCTGGGCCTGGTGTGGAACACCCGCGACGAACGGCTCGGCTGGGTGCGTGAACTCGGCGAGATCATCGGGTCCGACGGCGACCGAGACCGCTTCGACGTGACCCTGCCTACGTCGTTCACCGAACCGGAGCGCCATCAGGTCGAGTGGACCAGTTACCTGACGCCACAGGCTCTGATCGACCTGGTCTCTTCGCGCAGCTACTGCATCACCTCGCCGACCGAGGTGCGCAGCCAGACCCTCGACCGGGTGCGTGAACTCTTGGCGACCCATCCGGCGCTGGCGAATTCCAGCGGCCTCGCAATGCCCTATGTCACGGTGTGCATCCGGACGGAGCTTGCGGCGTAACGCCGCCGTCAGAGGTTCAGGGCGGTCAGAAGTTCAGGCCGGAGAACATCACCCGGTTCGGGTCGTACTGCTGCCGGACGGTGATGAGCCGGGACAGGTTCCCGCCGAAGAAACGCGACGCCGAGGTGTTGGCCTCCAAGTAGTTGACGTATCCCCCCATCGAATACTGTTGCACCGCTTGATGTGCAGACGCCACCCACTTGTTGGCCGAGGCCACCTCGTTGCTCGCCGGCTCGACGTACCATTCCAGGATCGCCGATTCCGTGCGCCACGGGAAGGCGGTGTCACCCGAGGCCACGTCGCCAACCGCGCCACCCAGCGGTTTGACGATCACCGAGGCCTTCCCCGCACCCGACGCTGGCCACTGCCCGATCGCAGTCGCAATCGCATGCGCGGCAGACGAATTCAGGGTGCCGATGACGTCCGAACCGGCAACGAATGCGCGCGGCGAACTTGCCGGGCTGCCCTCCGCAAGGTATGCCATCAGGTCGGCATGGCTGAGCGTCTTGTTCTCGGTCGAACTCGGCGACAGACCGATCGCGGACTTGATCGAATTGACCACACCCGAGCCGGCGCCCGCAGGGCACGTGGCCTGCACGCGGCAGTTCGCCTGGGCTGAGCCGACCGAGAGATCCACCATCGCCCAGGAGTTCCGGTCGGCCGATGCCAGCCATGACTGCCAGCCCGCCAGCACCTGCATCGCCGACGACGGCGGGAAGTCGAGCCAGACGAGGTCGCTGCTACCGGTCGCGAAGGTCGAGAATGTCATCGAGGTGGTGACCCCGAAGTTGCCGCCGCCGCCGCCGCGCAGCGCCCAGAACAGATCCGGATGGTCGGTGGCCGACGCGGTGACCACGTCGCCGCCGGGCAGCACCACCTGCGCCCACTGCAGGGCGTCGCAGGTCAGGCCTGCGCGCCGGGCATCGGCTCCGATGCCGCCGCCCAGAGCTGCGCCCGCGATGCCGACCGTGGCACCGCTTCCGGTGGGCAGCCCCCGCCCGGCCGCGGCCAATGCCTGCTGCACCGCCTGCACACTGGTCGCCGGGGCAACGGTCACGTTGCCGGTGCCGCCGTCGAAGATAGCCCCGCCGGGGAGCCCGCGCAGGTCGAGCACCAGGGCGCCGCTGGCCGTGGACGCGCCCACATACGAATGCCCGCCGCCGCGCGGGGCGACCTTGAGATTGTTGGCCTTGGCGAAGGTGACAGCCCGCTGGACATCCGACAGCGACGAGACGGCGACGACCGCAGCCGGAGTCGAGCTGTTGTAGAACGAATTGAAGACCTCTTTGCCGGCGGTGTATTGGGCCCCGCTGGAGGGCAGCAACACATGGCCTCCGATGGAGGATGCCAGATTGCCCCAGCCGATCCCCTGGTCCGCGGCGGCGCGGGGGGTACCGAAGACAGCACCCGTCGCCAATGCCGACACGGCGCCGCGGAGAAACGTCTGACGCGATACTGCGTGGGGACGCGGACGGCCCTGATTCGTCGTCATGAGCCGGATTCTGGTTCATTTCACACCCGGATGTCCCGCCCTGTGGCTCGTGTCGGGTCACAGTGTGGCCTCGATCGTGCCGTTCGGGGCCCGCGACCTGTGTACGCGGGAGCGGCCCTGATAATCGACGCCCCGGCCGGCCTGCCCTCACGAAACGCTTCTTGGGGAAAGCTTGATCCCACCGTGTCGCAAACGTGACCCTTGTCGAGCAGAGTTCGGTGAGTGATGTGTGGGTGCGCCTCGTGCACTCGTCGACGGCTGCGGAGGCTGGCATGAATGCACTGGCACGTGCTCGAGAATGGGCCTGGCTGATTCGTCACCAACCCCTGACCGTGCGGCTGATGGCGGGGGCCGCGGGCCTGCTTGCCGTGGTAGGGACGTTCGCGGCGCCCGCCGGGGCGGACTCTACCGACGACAACTTCATCGACGCTCTCAATCACGCGGGCGTCAACTTCGGCGAACCCGGCAACGCGATGGCGGTCGGCCAATCCATCTGCCCGGTGCTGGCCACGCCGGGGGGCACCTTCGCCGCAGCCGTGGCCGGCGTCGCGCACAAAGGGATGTCGCCGCGGATGGCCCAGACATTCACCATCATCGCCATTCAGACGTACTGCCCCCAGGATATAGCGAGGCTAGCCAGCGGCGCCCTGCCCAGCCTGCCCGGCGGCACGACGCCGGCACCTAAAATCTCTGGCGTACCGGCGATCCCGGGGACCTAAAGCGTACCGAGCGGGTCGATCGTCGACGCGATGTAGATCATCGCCGCACCGACCGCCGCGGTCGTGGCGAAGTCGGTGGCCTTGCCCCGCACCACCAACAGCCCGGCCCGTTCCTCGGACAACGCCAGCCGGAGTGTCGCCGCGACGCCGACGCCGATACCGATCAGCAGGGAGCCGCGCCGCCAGAAGTTGGCCGCCGCCAACAGGAACGCCGCGGCGAAGGTCAGCCCAACCAGCAGGATCGGCCACTGGGACCGCAGCACAGCCCGTGCGTTCATCTGCCTTCGTCCAGCTCGACGACGTTGGTCAGCAGGAACGCCCGGGTCAGCGGGCCGACGCCGCCGGGATTGGGGGACACATGGCCCGCCACCTCCCAGACCTGCGGGTGCACGTCACCGACGAGCCCGTCCTCGGTGCGGCTGACACCCACGTCGACGACGGCAGCACCGGGACGCACCATGTCGGCGGTGAGCATGTGGGGCACCCCGACGGCCGCCACAATGATGTCCGCCTGCCGGGTGAATGCCGCCAGATCGCGGGTTCCGGTGTGGCACAGGGTCACGGTGGCGTTTTCGGAGCGCCGGGTCAGCAGCAGCCCCAGCGGCCGGCCGACCGTCACGCCGCGGCCGATGACGACGACGTGCGCACCCGCGATCGGGATGTCATAGCGGCGCAGCAGGTGCACGATGCCGCGCGGGGTGCACGGCAGCGGCGCCGCAACGCCGAGTACCAGCCGACCCAGGTTGGTCGGGTGCAGGCCGTCGGCGTCCTTGGCGGGGTCGACGCGCTCCAGGGCCGCGTTCTCGTCCAGATGCCCGGGCAGCGGGAGTTGCACGATGTAGCCGGTGCAGTCGGGGTTGGCGTTGAGTTCGTCGATGGTGTCGTTCAGGGTTGCGGCATGGACGTCGGCCGGCAGGTCGCGGCGGATGGAGGTGATGCCGACCTTGGCGCAGTCGGAGTGCTTTCCCCTGACGTAGGCCTGCGACCCGGGGTCGTCGCCCACCAGGATGGTGCCCAAGCCCGGCGTGCGGCCGCCCGCCGTTAACGCCGCCACACGCTGTGTGAGATCGACGAAGATCTCGTCGCGTGTGGCTTTGCCGTCCAGGGTGATTGCGCCCACGCCTGACAGTCTGGCACGGACCGTTACGATTTCGGCATGCCTGCCGCTCCCGACGTCTTCGCGCCGGCCAAGCTCGGCCCGGTGACGCTGCGCAACCGCATCATCAAGGCCGCGACGTTCGAGGCGCGCACGCCCGACGCCCTGGTGACCGACGACCTGATCGAGTACCACCGGCGCCCTGCCGCCGGCGGCGTCGGCATGACCACTGTCGCCTACTGCGCGGTCTCCCCCGGCGGCCGCACCGGCGGCAACCAGATCTGGATGCGGCCTGAGGCGCTGCCCGGGCTGCGCCGGCTCACCGAGGCGATCCACGCCGAGGGCGCGGCGATCAGCGCACAGATCGGTCACGCCGGCCCGGTGGCCGACGCCCGCTCGAACAAGGCCACCGCGCTGGCACCGGTGCGGTTCTTCAATCCGATTGCGATGCGGTTCGCCCGCAAGGCAACGCGCAGCGATATCGACGACGTGACCGCGGCGCACGCAGAAGCCGCCGTGCTGGCGATCGACGCCGGCTTCGACGCGATCGAAGTCCACCTCGGCCACAACTACCTGGCGAGCTCTTTCCTGTCGCCGCTGATCAACCGACGCGACGATGAGTTCGGCGGCTCCCTGGAAAACCGGGCCAGGGTGGCCCGCGGAATCGTGCTGGCCGTCCGCCGCGTCGTCGAGAGGCGGGGGGCGGGACGCGTGGCGGTCACCGCGAAGCTCAACATGGCCGACGGTGTCCGTGGCGGCATCAGCACCGACGAGTCCCTGACGACGGCCACGTGGCTGCAGGACGACGGCGCGCTGGACGCGATCGAACTCACCGCCGGCAGTTCGCTGGTCAATCCGATGTATCTGTTCCGGGGTGACGCCCCCATCAAAGAGTTCGCCGGCGCATTCAAACCCCCGCTGCGGTGGGGCATGCGCATGACGGGAAAGAAATTCCTGCGCGAGTACCCCTATCGCGATGCCTACCTCTTGCGCGACGCCGCGCTGTTCCGCGCCGAGCTGACGATGCCGCTGATTCTGCTCGGCGGGATCACCAACCGGGCAACGATGGACCTGGCGATGGCGGAGGGGTTCCAATTCGTTGCGATGGCCCGCGCCCTGCTGGCCGAGCCCGACTTGATCAACCGGATCGCCGCCGGCGGCGACGGCGTGCGGTCGGTGTGTGACCACTGCAATCAGTGCATGCCGACGATCTACAGCCGCACCCGCTGCGTCGTGACCGGCGCGCCCGATACACGGTGACGACGATTGAGCCAGGTCTGAGCCCGCAATGAAAACGACCCTCATCCCACGCACCCTTGTCGCGATCGGTCTGGCAGTGACCCTGGCAGTGACCCTGGCGGTGGCATTCGGCGATGCCGGTTATGCCGCGGCCGACGTCCCGGTCGGCCCCGGCCCCACGTACTACACGGTGCAGTCGCAGCCTGCACCGGGGACCTGCCACTCCCGCACGGCCGCCGACGGGCAGGCCCTCCCCGACCCCGACTGCACACCCGGCGCGGTCAACCCG
This sequence comes from uncultured Mycobacterium sp., assembly GCA_964653535.1. Lineage (GTDB taxonomy): Bacteria > Actinomycetota > Actinomycetes > Mycobacteriales > Mycobacteriaceae > Mycobacterium. The sequence continues at coordinate 20,630 of CAZZHX010000027.1, forward strand.
AAGGTCACCCAGGACACTCTCGCCACGACGGTCTGCCGCGGCGGCTACACCAAGTCGATCCGGCCACCGGCCTCCATCACCGAGATCGAAAAGCGCGACAACGCGGAGTCGTACGGCTACACCGGCTCGTTGAAAGCCGTCGAGTACGACCACCTGGTGCCCCTCGAGGTCGGCGGCGACCCGAACGATCCCCGCAACCTGTGGATCGAACCGGGTGCCTCCCCGAACCAGAAGGACGGTGTCGAATCCAGGCTGCGTGAGCTTGTCTGTTCCGGGAGGGTGCCGCTCGCCGCGGCGCAGGAGGCCATCGCCACCGACTGGAGCACGGCGCTCGAGCACGTCCTCGGCGCAGGCTGACCGGCGCGGACCGACCGGACTCCCGGCCGGGCGGTCACCCCGCCAGGCTCTGCAATGCGTACTCGCTCACCGCGATCAGCGCGTCAGTCGCCGACCGGCGATCGCGGGCGTCCACCGACATCACCGGGACGTGCGGCGGCACGTTCAGCGCCTCGCGTACCTCGCCGGCACGGTAGCGCGGGGCGCCCTCGAACTCGTTCACCGCGATCAGGAACGGCAGGTTGCGGTGCTCGAAGAAGTCGACCGCGGCAAAGCTGTCCTGCAGGCGCCGGCAGTCGACCAGGACGATGGCGCCGATGGCGCCGCGCACCAGGTCGTCCCACATGAACCAGAATCGGCGCTGGCCCGGGGTGCCGAAGAGGTACAGCACCAGTTCGTCGTCGAGGGTGATCCGGCCGAAGTCCATCGCGACGGTGGTGGTCCGCTTATCGGGGGTGGCCTCGAGCGCGTCGACGCCCGCCGAGGCGTCGGTGAGCATGGCCTCGGTGCGCAGCGGCGCGATCTCCGACACCGTTCCAACGAAGGTGGTCTTGCCGGCGCCGAAGCCGCCCGCGATGACGATCTTCGTCGATGCGCGGGCGCTACCCTCAGAGAGCCTTGAGGCCACGCAGGGTCCTTCCGATGAGTTCGTGCCGCTCCTCGCGCGTCGACCCCTCGGTCAACGTCGCATGCACCCGAAGGTAACCGGAGCGCACCAGATCCCCGATCAGGACGCGCGCGACACCGATGGGCAAATCCAACCGGGCCGAGACCTCCGCAACCGACGGGCAGTTCACGCACAGCCCGACGATCCTGCTACGCGCATCGTCGGGCGGCCACCGGTGGGCCGGGTCCGGGTCGGTCGCGATCGTCTGGATCGGGGCCTCTAGGGGAAGGTCGACATCGGTGTCGGTGCGGCCGGCCGTCCACGTGTACGGGCGAACCAGACTCGCCTTGCGTCCGTCTGCATGTTCGTCCATCGGCGGCAACTCACGGACGCGGACGGGCGCGGCGCGTGGACGCCACCACGCCACCCACCCGTTCGGCGAGAAGCGCCATCTCGTAACCGACCTGCCCGATGTCGCACGAGGTGGAGGCCAGGACGGCCAGATTCGAACCGTCGCCGACCCGCATCAGCACCAGGTAGCCGTTCTGCAACTCCACCACCGACTGCAGCACCTGACCACCGTCGAAAAGCTGCGCCGCGCCGGTCGCC
>CAZZHX010000028.1:0-7943 GCA_964653535.1 uncultured Mycobacterium sp.
TGCTGGGGCTGTTGGACCAGGCCAAGCAAGACAGCGCACTAGCGGCCGCGGCCGCGGCGGCGCCCACCCCGCCGCAGGTCGCCGCCGCGCTGATGGTGGTCTCCGGCCAGCGGGGCGCGCACGCGGGTGCGCTGTCAGCGGAGATCACCCGGGCCGGCGGCAAGATCGCCGCGTCCACGTCGCCGAGCGGGACCTCCGCCAGTCCCAGCCCCGCTGAGCCCGCCGAGCCGCCACCGCCGCCGCCACCGGTGTCCGACGTGATCGACGCGCTGCGCGCCTCGGCCGAGAACGCCGCCCGCCAGGCGGGCACCGACTCGGGGTACCGGGCCGGGTTGCTTGCCTCCATCGCGGCGTCGTGCACAGCGTCCTACACGGTGGCCCTGGCGCCCTCGGGGCAGTCGATATGACCTCCGGGAAGGACGCCGACAACGCGGCGCTCAGCGACGCGCTGGCCGTCGAGCACTCGACCATCTATGGCTACGGAATCGTCTCCGCGCTCTCGCGCCCCAGCGTGAACGACCTGGTGGTGGAGGCCCTCGAACAGCATCGGCAACGACGCGACGACGTGATCGCGATGCTGTCCGGCCGGAAGGTCAACGTCCCGGTGGCCGCCGCCGGCTACCAACTGCCCACACCGGTGACCGGCGCGGCAGACGCCGCGCGCCTGGCGGTGCGGATGGAGAACGACTGCGCCACGGCGTGGCGCGGCGTCATGGAACACGCGGGGACGGCGGAGGACCGCGGGTTCGCGACGAAGGCCCTGACCCAGAGCGCGGTGATGGCAGCCCGATGGAGCCGGCTGCTGGGCGCCTGGCCGATCACGACGAGCTTCCCAGGCGGCAGCGAGTGAGTGACGACACCGACACACCCGAGGCTCGAGATCGACGCTAGTGCGCTCGACACGCCGTATTCATCGCACTAACGTCAATCTCGATGAGCGTCGCCGCAATCTAGACCAGCAACGCGGCGACGTCGGCGGCTAGCGAGGCGCCGATTGCGAGCTCGCGGGTCTGTCCGCCGAAACGGTCGCGCAATTCGACCACGCCGTCGGCCCAGCCCCGACCGATCACGACGATCCAGGGCATACCGAGCAACTCGGCGTCCTTGAACTTCACCCCGGGCGAGGCCTGACGGTCGTCGAGCAACACCTCGACACCCAGCCTATCGAGCTCGGCGGCCAGCTCCGTGGCTCCCTCGCGGGCCTGCGCGTCCTTGTTGGCGATCACCAGGTGGACGTCGAACGGCGCCACGGCCGCCGGCCAGCGCAGGCCCAGCTCGTCGTGGTGTTGCTCGGCGATGACGGCCACCATCCGCGACACCCCGAGCCCGTAAGAGCCCATGGTCAACCGCACCGGCTTGCCATCCTCGCCGAGCACGTCCACGGCGAAGGCGTCGGTGTACTTGCGGCCGAGCTGGAAGATATGGGCGATCTCGATTCCCCGGGCCGCGACCAGCGGGCCGGCGCCGTCGGGCGAGGGGTCGCCATCGCGAACCTCGGCGGCCTCGATGGTGCCGTCGGGGGCGAAGTCCCGGCCGGCCACCAGGCCGACCACATGACTGCCCGGCTCGTCGGCTCCGGTGATCCAGCTGGTTCCGTCCACCACCCGCGGGTCGACAAGATAGCGCACACCGTTGTCCCGCAACGCTTGTGGCCCGATGTAGCCCCTGACCAGGAACGGGTGCCGGGCGAAGTCGGCGTCGTCGAGCAGCGCGTAGTCGGCCGGATCCAGGGCTGCCCCCAGCCGCTTGTCGTCGACCTCGCGGTCACCGGGTATTCCCACGGCCAGTAGCTCCCAGTCCCCACCGGGTTGGCGGAGCTTGAGCAGGATGTTCTTCAGCGTGTCGGCGGCCGTGACGGCGCGGCCCAATTCGGCGCCACTGGCGCTGTTGGCCCAGTCGACCAGGCTGGCGATGGTCGGGGTGTCGCCTGTGCGGTGGACCACCGCCGCGGGCAGGCCGGCCACGACGTCTGCGGGCGCGGCCGCCGGGGGCGTGGTGACGACCGCCTCGACGTTGGCCGCATAGCCCGACTCCAGGCATCGCACGAAGGTGTCCTCACCGACCGGGCTCTCGGCCAGGAACTCCTCGGAGGCGCTGCCGCCCATCGCCCCGGACGTCGCGGAGACGATGACGTAACGCACCTTCAGACGCTGGAAGACACGCTGGTAGGCCTCCCGGTGGGCCCGGTAGGCGGCCTCGAGGCCGGCGTCGTCGACGTCGAACGAGTAGGAGTCCTTCATGAGGAACTCGCGGACCCTCAGGATCCCGGCCCGCGGCCTCGCCTCGTCGCGGTACTTGTTCTGGATCTGATATAGCAGGACCGGAAAATCCTTGTAGGAGTTGTATTCCCCTTTGACGGCCAGGGTGAACAGCTCTTCGTGCGTCGGGCCGAGCAGGTAGTCGTGACCGCGGCGGTCCTGCAGCCGGAACACGCCGTCGCCGTACTCGGTCCACCGGTTCGTGGTCTCGTAGGGACCGCGGGGAAGCAGGGCGGGGAAGAGGATCTCCTGCCCGCCGATGGCGTTCATCTCCTCGCGGACGATGCTTTCGATCCTGCGCAGCACCCGCAGCCCCAGGGGTAGCCAGCTGTACAGCCCGGGAGCGATCGGCCGGATGTAGCCGGCCCGGATCAGCAGCCGGTGGCTGGGCACCTCGGCGTCGGCGGGGTCATCCCGCAGCGTGCGAAGGAACAGCTCTGACATCCGGGTGATCACAGCGACTGAGCCTAGCCGGGGTTGCTACAGGTCCCCGGCGTCGATCGCTTCCTTGACCTCCTGGGCGTGAGCGACCTGCTCCGGCGTGTAGCCGATAAACAGCGCCGCCACGCCGACGATCACGGCCGCCCCGGCCACCCACAACAGGCCGTAGGTGTAGCCCTGATCCAGCGCGTGCAACTGGACGTCGTTCATGAACTTCACCGGGCCGGTGGTGCCGCCCAGGTAGAGGGTGCGGGAGGTGATCACAGCCTGGATGACGGCCAGCACCAATGGCCCGCCCAGGCTCTGCGCCATCAGCGCGATCGCCGATACCGGGCCAATCTGGTCGAAGCCCACGCCCGCGATGGCCGACAGCGTCAGCGGGACGACCGCCATGCCAATGCCGATGCCGCCCACGACGATCGGCGCCACCAGGTTTGGGAAGTACGGCACGCCGCGGTGCATGAACCATGAGCCGTACAGCATCGCGATCACAAGCAGGTATCCGCCGGAGATCGTCAGCACGCGCGGCGAGAAGCGCGACACCAGTTGTGAGGACACCCCGAGGCCGAGTCCCATCGCGATGACGAACGGAATGAAGCAGACCCCCGCGCGCAGGGCGCTGTAGCCTAGGACGTCCTGCACGTACAGGCCGATGCACACGGTAAGGCTGAACATGACGCCGCCGGCCAGCAGAATCGCCACGAAGGTGGCGAACCGGTTGCGGTCGAGGAAGAGCGTGAACGGGACGACGGGGTTTTCGGCGCTGCGCTCCACCACAATGAACGCCAGGCCGGAGATCAGGGCCACGGCGCCAGAACCGATGGTGACGAGCGAGACCCAGCCCTCCTCCGGGCCCATCGTGAAGGCGAACACCGCGGCGGTGCACGCAAGGGTGGCCAGCATGGCACCGGCGGCGTCGAGCTTCATACGTTCGCGGTTGGTCTCACGCAGGGCAGTGCGGGCCAGGTAGATCATCACCAGGCCCAGCGGAACGTTGACCAGGAATGCCAGCCGCCACGACACCTGGGTCAGCGCACCGCCGACCGCCAGACCCATCACCGAACCCACCGCGGTCATCGCGGCGAACACCGCCGTCGCGAAGTTACGGGCCGGACCCTTGGGGAAGGTGGTCGCCACCAGGGCGAGGCCTGTCGGCGACGCGATAGCAGACCCGACGCCCTGCGACAGCCGGGCAACCACCATCGTGACGTCGTTCCAGGCGGCCGCGCACAGCACCGACGAGATGGTGAACAGCGCGACGCCGACGATGAAGGTGCGTTTGCGTCCGATCGTGTCGCCGAGCCGGCCGCCCAACAGCATGAGCCCGCCGAAGGTCAGCACGTACGAGGTGATCACCCAGCTGCGGCCCGCATCCGACAAGCCCAGGTCGTTCTGGATCTTGGGAAGCGCGACGATGGCGACGGTGCTGTCCATGGTCGCCAGAAGTTGCATACCGCCGATGGCGATGACGGCCGCAATGAAACGGCTGGACGGCAGCCAGTCCGGATACGACCTACCGACGCGAGTATCAACGGCCTCTGTCGGGCGCGACGGATGCGCTGGGACCGCACGATCGGGGCTCGCGGACATCAGGTTCCGCGCCGCGCGCTCTGCGTCGTTGAGAGCCGTCATAATGGCTGACCTTACCGTAATCTTAAGAATCTTTTAAGTCGCGATTGCCGCCGAGGCCCACGACAGGCCCGATCACGATGATCGCCGGAGGTCGGACGCCCTCGGCACGGATCTTCCTGGGCGTGTCGTCCAGGGTGGCCCACACCGTCAGTTGGGCGGACGTGGTTCCATCCTGGACCACCAGAACCGGGGTATCCGCAGGTCGGCCACCTTTTATCAAGATGTCGACGAAGAGTTCGATGCGTTCCACCGCCATCAGCAAAACGATGGTGCCCGTCATCGCAGCCAACGCATTCCAATTCACTAACGATTCGGGATGGTCGGGTGCCAGATGCCCGCTGACCACGACAAAGTCGTGGTTCATCGCCCTGTGAGTGACCGGGACGCCGGCCAGGGCGGGCACGCCTATGGCACTTGTCACACCCGGCACCACCGTCACCGGGATGCCGGCGTCCACGCACGCCAACACCTCCTCATACCCGCGGGCGAACACGAACGGATCCCCACCTTTGAGGCGGACGACGAAGTTTCCGGATCGGGCACGCGCGATCATCACGTCGTTGATCGCGTCCTGAGCCATGGCCCGGCCGTACGGAATCTTGGCGGCGTCGATGACCTCGACGTGCGGCGGCAACTCGGCGAGCAATTCGGGCGGCGCGAGCCGGTCGGCGATCACCACGTCCGCCTGGGCGAGGAGGCGACGGCCCCGCACCGTGATCAGTTCAGGGTCGCCGGGCCCGCCGCCCACCAGCGCCACCCCTCCGCGAACGGCGTCCGAACCCTCCGACCCGGGCGCGCCCTCCGGGGTGATGACCCCCGTTTGCAACGCCTCGCGGATGGCCGACCGGATCGCCGCCGAGCGACGGTGCTCGCCGCCGGCGAGCACCCCGACCGCCAACCCCGCGTAGGTGAACGAAGCCGGGGTCACCGCCGTACCCCCCACCGCGACGTCGGCGCGGACACAGAACAGGTGGCGCCGTTCGGCCTCCTCGACAACCGCGGCATTCACCCGGGGGTCGTCGGTGGCCGCGATCGCGTACCAGGCTCCTTCAAGGTCGCCGTCGCGATAGTCGCGCAGCGACAACGTGATCCCACTCATCGCCTCGACAGCAGGGGTGGCGGCGCGGGTGACGACGTGGACGCACGCGCCGGTGGCGATCAGCAGCGGCAGGCGGCGTTGGGCGACTGTTCCGCCACCAACGATGACGACCTTCTTCCCGGCGAGGCGCAACCCGACCAGGTAAGCGCTCTCGGTCACCGGTCAACCTTGGTAGCGGACGGCCGACTGGCGGCGTGGGTGACGAAGCGCACCACCGCCTCCGGCGCTGCGGCCGGATGAGTGTGCAGGTAGGAGGCGTGCACACCGGCGCGCACGGCACCGTCCCCCCTGCCGTCCCCCGCAGCGCTGCCTGGATACAGCCACGCGGATTGGTAGCTGTCATCGAATGTCACAGCGGTGCGGTGGAATTCGTGCCCTACCGCCCGCTGGCCCGCGGCGTACAGTGGCGAATCGGTGGCGGCGACGGCGTCGCGGTAGCCGAGCGTCAGATGCGGAGTGAACCGCGCTGAGCCCGCCAGCACTCCGCACATCGGATGCCCGTCGAGATCGGACATGAGATAGATCAGCCCGCCGCATTCGGCATGCACCGGCGCCCCGCGCGCAGCCAATTCGTTGATCTGGCGGCGGACGCCGGCGTTGGCGGTGAGCTCGGCGGTGAACTGTTCGGGAAAACCGCCGGGCAGCAGTACAGCATCGACACCCTCGGGCAGCGCGTCGGTAAGCGGGTCGAACTCCGCAACGTCCGCGCCCGCGGCTTTGAGTAACTCGGAGTGCTCGGCGTAGCCGAAGCTGAATGCCTTGCCGCTCGCCACCGCGACCGTCGCGCGCCCGCTGGGCGCCTGTCCCGTCGCTGCCCCTGTCGCCGTGATGGGGTCCCACGCCGGACCGGCGACGCGACTCGCGGCGATGCCCGCAATGGCGGCTACGTCGACGTGGCGGGCAACCAGGACAGTCATCGCCTCGATCGCCGCGCGCGCACGACGACCGTACTCCACGGCCGTGACCAGGCCGAGATACCTTGATGGAAGCTCCAATTCGGCGTTGCGAGGGATAGCGCCCAGCACGGGTACGCCGGCCTGCTCGCATCCCTGGCGCAGCACCTGCTCGTGCCGGTCGGATCCGACCCGGTTGAGGATGACGCCGGCGATCCGGGTGGCGGCGTCGAAGGTGGCGAACCCGTGCAGCAGCGCCCCGACGCTGTGGCTCTGACCGCGCGCGTCGACCACCAGCAGCACGGGGGCGCCCACCAGGCCCGCGACGTGGGCCGTGGAGCCGGTCGCCGGCAGCGCAGTCGCCCCTTCGATGCCCGGGGTGATGCGCCCGTCGAAAAGGCCCATCACGCCCTCGATCACCGCGATGTCGGCGTCGGCGGCGCCATGAGCGTACAGCGGACCGATCAGCGACTCACCCACCAGGACCGGGTCGAGGTTGCGGCCCGGCCGTCCGGCGGCCAAGCCGTGGTAGCCGGGGTCGATGAAGTCCGGGCCTACCTTGAACGGCGCGACGGAATGCCCTGCCTCCCGCAGCGCCCCGATCAAACCCGTTGCGACGGTGGTTTTTCCGCTGCCGGACGCGGGTGCGGCGACGACGACCGAAGGCACACTCACCACGCGCTCACCATGCCCTCACCATGCCCTCACCACTCGATGCCCCTTTGGCCCTTGCGCCCGGCATCCATCGGGTGCTTGATCTTGGTCATCTCCGTCACCAGGTCGGCGGCCTCGATCAACCGCTGCGGGGCATCTCGGCCGGTGATGACCACGTGCTGCTGCCCGGTCCGCGCCAGCAGGGCATCTACCACCTCGTCGACATCGACCCACCCCCACGCGAGCGGATAGGTGAACTCGTCGAGCACGTAGAAGCCGTGACGCTGCGCCGACAGCCGGCGCGCGATCTCCGCCCATCCGTCCGCGGCGACGGCCGCCTGGTCGAGTTCGCTGCCGGGCTTAAGAGAACTGCGGGTCCAGGACCAGCCCGCGCCCATCTTGTGCCACTCGACGGCACCGCCGACACCGTGCTCGTCGTGCAGTCGGCCGAGATGGGCGAAGGCGGCCTCCTCGCCTACCTTCCACTTCGCGCTCTTGACGAACTGGAACACCGCGACGTTCAGGCCCGCGTTCCATGCCCGCAATGCCATGCCCAGCGCGGCCGTCGACTTGCCCTTACCCTCGCCGGTGTGTACCGCCAACAACGGCGCGTTGCGCCGTTCCCGCGTGGTCAGCCCGTCGTCGGGAACGCGCAGCGGATTTCCCTGCGGCATGGTCTCTCCCGCGTCCTCAGGCCGCGCCGCGCACGGCGCGGGCCAGCTGGTCGGCGTGCAGGTGCTCCAGCCGGATTGCGGGGGCGCCGAGCTGGCGGGCCAGCTGCGCGGCCAAACCCAGCCGGACATAGGAGTTCTCGCAGTCCACGACCACGGCGGTGGCGCCCTCGGCGGCAAGCCGGGCCGCCGCGGTTGCACTGCGGCCCAGCGGATCCGGCCCGCCGGTCGCGCGGCCGTCGGTGAGGACCACCACCAAGGGCCGCCGGGTCCGGTCACGGGCCTTCTCCCGGAC
>CAZZHX010000028.1:7953-21949 GCA_964653535.1 uncultured Mycobacterium sp.
CCCGGACGATCAGCTTGCGCGCCGCCAGCAGGCCCTCGGCCAACGGGGTCGTGCCACCAGTGTCGAAGCGGGCCAGGCGGCGGCTGGCGATGTACGCCGACGACGTCGGCGGCAGCAACAGCCGGGCGGAGTCCTGACGGAAGGTGATCACCGCGACCTTGTCGCGGCGCTGGTAGGCGTCGCGCAGCAGCGACATCGCGGCGCCGCCGACCGCGGCCATCCGGTCACGGGCGGCCATCGACCCAGAGGCGTCGACGACGAAGATCACCAGGTTGCCCTCGCGTCCCTCGCGCACCGCCCAGCGGACGTCGTCGGGCGCTGGGCGCAGCGGTCCGGCCACGCTCCGCTCCGCGGCCGACAGGAGCGTCGCGAACAGGTGCAACCCGCGCACGCCGGGCGCCGCGGCGTCGCCGTCAGTGGCCGCCACCACGCTGCCCGCGCCGTTGCGGGCCCGCGAGCGCCGTCCCGGCGCCCCCTGCCCGACACCGGGAACCTCCAGCGCGCGGGCGCGGAACATCTTGGACGGCGGGGCGCTGGGTTGCGGCGGCCGGGGCTTTGCTGCGCGGGGTGAATCATGCTCTGGCGCCCGGTCATCGGCGGACCGGCCACCACCACCGGGCGGGTCGGATTCGGGATCCGGCTCGGGTTCCTCGCCGGCGACGGCCAGCGCCCGGTCGAGTTCGTCCGCGTCGATGCCGGGGTCGTCGAACGGGTCGCGGCGGCGGCGGTGCGGCAACGCCAGCTCGGCCGCCGCACGGATGTCTTGCTCCTCGACGGTCGCCGACCCACGCCAGGCGGCATGCGCGGTCGCCGTGCGGGCCACCACGAGGTCGGCCCGCATGCCGTCGACGTCGAACGCCGCGCACAACGCCGCGATGCGGCGCACTTCCCCGTCGGGCAGCACTACGTCATCGACCAGCGCGCGCGCGGCGGCGATCCGGCGGGCCAGGTCGGCGTCGGCGTCGGCGTGCCGCGCGGCGAACCCGTCCGGGTCTGCCTCGTAGGCCATCCGCCTCCGGATCACCTCCGCGCGCACGTCGACCTCGCGCGACGCCCGCACGTCGACGGCGAGGCCGAACCGGTCCAGCAACTGTGGGCGCAGTTCGCCCTCCTCGGGGTTCATGGTGCCGATCAACACGAACTGGGCCTCGTGCGAATGCGAGATGCCGTCGCGTTCGATGTGCACCCGCCCCATTGCCGCGGCGTCGAGCAGCACGTCGACCAGGTGATCGGGCAGCAGGTTGACCTCGTCGACGTAGAGCACGCCGCGGTGCGCCCGGGCCAGCAGTCCCGGCGAGAACGCGTGCTCGCCGTCGCGCAGCACTCGCTGCAAGTCCAGTGAGCCGATCACCCGGTCTTCGGTTGCGCCGAGGGGCATTTCGACCAGCGCCCCTCCGGTGGCGCCCCCGGTTGCGGCGGCCAGCAGCGTGGCGAGCCCGCGTACGGCCGTCGACTTCGCGGTGCCCTTCTCGCCGCGGATGAGCACGCCGCCGATCTCCGGGCGCACCGCGGACAGCAGCAGGGCGAGCCGCAGTTGCTCGTGTCCGACGATCGCGCTGAACGGATAAGACTGCACGGCCGCCCCGGGCTCCCCGCCTCCCCCGGTCACGCGGCGTCCAGCCGCAACGCCCGGGTACCCCAGGACCACACCTCGTCGAACAGCGCCGGTTCGCGGGACAATTCGGTCCCCAGCGAGGGCACCATCTCGGTCAGCGTGGGTAGCCAGCGCGGGTAGCGGTCGGTGAAGCACCGCTGGAGTACGTCGAGCATGGCCGCCACGGCGGTCGACGCCCCCGGGGAGCCGCCGAGCAGCCCGGCGATGCTGCCGTCGGCGGACGCCAGCACGGTGGTGTCGAAGTCGAGCACCCCGCCTTTGCGCTCATCCCGCCGAATCACCTGGACGCGCTGGCCGGCGACCATCAACTCCCAGTCGGAACCCACGGCACAGGGCGCGAATTCGCGCAGTATGCGCACGCGATCAGGCGCGGAGAACCGTAACTGGCCGAGCAGGTAGCGGACCAACGTCGCCTCGCCGGCCCCGACGCCGAGCATCGACACCACGTTGCCCGGCGTGACCGAACGCGGCAGATCGGTGACGCGGCCGTGCTTCAGGAACTTCGGCGACCAGCCGGCGTAGGGCCCGAAGACCAGCCACTCCCGGCCCTCGACGACGCGCAGGTCCAGATGCAGCGCACCCAGCGGCGGCGCTCCCGGGGCGGGAGCGCCGTACACCTTGGCGCGGTGCGCGGCGGTCAGCGCCGGGTTACTGGCGCGCAGGAACCGGCCGCCGATCGGGAAACCGGCGACGCCCCGGACGTCGGCGATGCCGGACTTCTGCAGCAGCGGCAACGCGCCGCCCCCGGCCCCCACGAAGACGAATCTGGCGTTCAGCCGCCGGGTGTGGCGGGTGTGGCAGTCGGTGACGAGCAGCGTCCAGGTGCCGTCGGGTTGCCGGGTGATGTTGCGCACCTCGTGGCCGAACAGTGCGGTGGCGCCGGTGCGGACGCAGTAGTCGACGAGCTGGCGGGACAGCGCCCCGAAGTCGACGTCGGTGCCGTGGGCGGCCCAGCTGAGCGCCGTCGGTTCGGAGAAGTCGCGACCGGCGGCCATCATCGGCAGCCGTCGGGTGAACTCGTCGGGGTCGTCGATCACCTCGATGCCGGCGAACAGCGGGTTGCCCGCCAGCGCCCGCTGCCGCCGCCGCAGGTAGTCGACGCGCTGGGCTCCGCGCACGCAGCTCACGTGCGGCATCGGGGTCACGAAGGTGCCGTCGGTGAGGATGCCGTTCTCGACGGCATACGCCCAGAACTGCCTGCTGACCTGGAACTGCTCGTTGATGCGGACCGCCTTGACGATGTCGATCGAGCCGTCGGGACGTTGCGGGGTGTAGTTCAGCTCGCACAGGGCGGAGTGCCCGGTGCCGGCGTTGTTCCAGGGGCTGCTGCTCTCGGCGCCGACGGCGTCGAGGCGCTCGATGACCGTCATCGACCAGTCGGGCTGCAGCCGGCGCAGCAACGCGCCCAGCGTGGCGCTCATGATGCCCGCGCCCACCAGGACGACGTCCGAGCGCGTCGTCTCAGCCCGCCCGCCTGTCAGTGACACCGTCCCAGGTTATCCCGCGGGGAGTGCCCTGCCTTTAGGCTGACCTGGTGACCCGCTGGGTGCCAGATGTCCTGCCCGGCTACTGGCAGCGCCCGATCCCGCTGGGGCCCGATCCGGCCGGCGAGGGCGACATCGTGTCCACCCTGGTCCGGCGCGGCGCACCCCCGGCGGCCCAGGGTGACCGCGCCGGCCACGCCGGCCACGCTGTTCTCGCGGTCCACGGCTACACCGACTATTTCTTCCAGACCGCACTGGCCGACCACTTCGCCGGCCGGCGGTTCGCCTTCTACGCGCTGGACCTGCACAAGTGCGGCCGGTCCCGCCGCGACGGGCAGACTCCCCACTTCACCACGGACCTGGCCCGCTACGACGCCGAACTCGACCAGGCGTGCGCAGTGATCGCCGAGGAGACCGGCGCGGCCCGGGTCCTGGTGTACGGCCACTCCGCCGGCGGGCTCATCGTGTCGCTGTGGCTGGATCGGTTGCGCCGCCGCGGCGCGTCGGCCCGAGGCCGCGTGGGTGCCCTGGTGCTCAACAGCCCGTTCCTGGACCTGCCCGGGCCGGCCGTGCTGCGCCTGCCGATCACCTCGGCGCTGATCGCGGGCCTATCGCGGGTGCGGGCCACCGGCGTGGCCCGATCGCCCACGACGGGCGGCGGCTACGGCACCACCCTGCACCGCGGCTTCGATGGCGAGTTCGACTACGACCTGCGGTGGAAGCCGGTGGGCGGCTTCCCGGTCACGTTCGGCTGGCTGAATGCGGCGCGTCGCGGCCACGCCCGGGTGCGGCGCGGGCTCGAGGTCGGGGTGCCGAGCCTGATCCTGCGGTCGGACCACAGCGTGCCCGAAGGCGGAGACCCGGAGTCGATGCACTGCGGCGACGCCGTTCTCGACGTCACCCAGATCGCCAAGCGGGCCGGCCGCATCGGTAGCCAGACCACCGCCGTCGAGGTCCGCGACGCCAAGCACGACGTGTTCCTGTCGCGCCCGGAGCCGCGCCGGGTGGCCTATCAGCAGCTGGACCTGTGGCTGGATCACTACCTGTCCGCGGACGACGCCGACGCCTCGGCGATCTTGGAGAAGGGGTAAGACGCGGTATGGAAACCTACGACCTGGCAATCATCGGAACCGGTTCGGGCAACAGCATTCTCGACGAGCGCTTCGCCGGAAAACGGGCCGCGATCTGCGAGCAGGGCTCCTTCGGCGGCACCTGCCTCAACGTGGGGTGCATCCCGACCAAGATGTTCGTCTACGCCGCCGAGGTCGCCTCCACCATCCGCCACGCCGCGCGGTTCGGCGTCGACGCACACATCGACGGGGTGCGCTGGGACGACATCGTCTCCCGCGTGTTCGGGCGGATCGACCCGATCTCGGCCGGCGGCGAACAGTACCGCCGCTCGGCGCCCGACGTCGACGTCTACGACCGGCACACCCGGTTCGGGCCCGTGCAGTCGGACGGACGCTATCTATTGCGAACCGACGCCGGAGAGGAATTCACCAGCGACACGGTGGTGATCGCTGCCGGCTCACGTCCGTCCGTCCCGCCGGCGATCGCGGCGTCCGGCGTCACCTATCACACCAGCGACACCGTCATGCGGATCGCCGAGTTGCCCGAGCACATCGTGATCTCCGGAAGCGGTTTCATCGCAGCGGAATTCGCGCATGTCTTCTCAGCGCTCGGGTCGCGGGTCACACTGGTGATCCGGGGCGAGCGGCTGTTGCGGAACTATGACGAAACCATCAGCGCGCGATTCACCCGCGTCGCGGCCGAGAAGTGGGACCTGCGCACACGCCGGACCGTGACGGGCGGGCGCGACCGCGGCCGGGGGGTCAGCCTCGAACTCGACGACGGCAGCACGCTGGACGCCGACCTGCTGCTGGTAGCGACAGGCAGGACACCCAACGCCGATCTGCTGGAGGCCGAGCAGGCGGGTGTCGACATCGCCGACGGCCGGGTCGTGGTCGACGAGTACCAGCGGACGTCCGCGCGAGGGGTGTTCGCACTCGGCGACGTCTCGTCGCCGTATCAGCTCAAGCACGTCGCCAACCACGAGGCCCGCGTCGTTCAGCACAACCTGCTGTGCGACTGGGACGACACCGAATCGATGACCCGCACCGACCACCGCTTCGTGCCGGCCGCGGTGTTCACCGATCCCCAGTTGGCCACCGTCGGACTGACCGAAGATCAAGCCCGCGGAGCGGGTTTCACCGTCTCGGTGAAGATCCAGGACTACGGCGGCGTCGCCTACGGGTGGGCGATGGAAGACACCACCGGGATCGTCAAGCTCATCGCCGACCGCGACACCGGGCTGCTGCTGGGCGCCCACATCATGGGCTACCAGGCGTCGTCGATCATCCAGCCCCTGGTGCAGGCGATGAGTTTCGGGCTGACCGCGCGGCAGATGGCGCGCGGGCAGTACTGGATCCACCCGGCGCTGCCCGAGGTGGTGGAGAACGCGCTGCTGGGCTTGGAGGCCTGAGATGCCACCCGGGCAATTCGACGAGCGTGTCGCGGCGCCCGCGGAGGTCCGGCAGCGGATCACCGTGACCGGTGTCGTCCAGGGGGTGGGCTTTCGCCCGTTCGTGCACCGAATCGCCGGCGAACTGGGCCTGGCCGGGTTCGTCGGCAACGATTCGGGGGCGGTCTTCGTCGAGGTCCAGGGCGACCCCGCGCGCGTGGCCGAATTCGCCCGCAGACTGGGCGACGACGCCCCGCCGCTCGCGCGGATCAGCGCGGTGCACACAGTCGACGTGCCGGCGGAGCGCGCCGGCGACCGCGGGTTCCGGATCGTGGCGAGCCGGACCGCTTCCGGCGCCGCCACCCCGATCCCGCCCGACGTCGCCGTGTGCGCCGACTGCGTCGCCGAGTTGTTCGACCCGCGCGACCGCCGCCACCGGCACCCGTTCGTCACCTGCACCAACTGCGGGCCGCGGTTCACCATCATCCGCGAGTTGCCCTACGACCGGCCGGCCACCACCATGTCGGAGTTCGCCATGTGCGAGCGGTGCGCCGCCGAATACCACGACCCGGCGGACCGTCGATTTCACGCCCAGCCGATCGCCTGCCCGGAGTGCGGCCCGGCCCTGTGGTTTTCGTCGCCGGGGTTTTCGTCGCCGGACGGCAGGGTCACCGGCTCGGACGCGGCGCTGGCCGCCGCGCAGCGCGCCCTGGCCGCAGGTTCCGTCGTCGCCATCAAGGGCATCGGGGGCTACCACTTGGCCTGCGCCGTCGACGACGCCGCCGCCGTCGCCGCGGTGCGGTCCCGAAAGTCCCGCGGCGGCAAGCCGTTCGCCGTGCTGGTGCGCGACCTCGACGTCGCGCGCCGCTACGCCCACATCGGCGACGCGGAGGCCGCGGTGCTGCTGAGCCCGGCCCGCCCGGTCGTGCTGCTGCGGCGGCTGCCCCCGGGCGACACCGCGCCCGTCGCCGACGGCGTCGCGCCCGGCAGCCCGTTGCTGGGTCTGATGCTGCCCTATACCCCGGTCCACCACCTGCTGCTTGCGCCCATGCCGGGTGGCGCCGAGCGGGCCCCCGACGCGCTCGTACTCACCAGCGCCAACCGCTCCGACGAGCCGATCTGCTTCACCGACGAGGATGCCACGCAACGGCTTTCCGGGCTCTGCGACGCGGTCCTCGACCATGACCGCCCGATTCACGTGCCGTGCGACGACTCGGTGGTTCGCGTCATCGACGACTCCTCGGGCGCACACGAGCTGCCGATCCGGCGGTCGCGCGGCTATGCTCCGCTGCCCGTCGAGCTTGGGATCGAGGGGCCGGCGGGCGTGCTGGCTGTCGGCGGCGAGTTGAAGAACACCTTCTGCCTGACCGACGGGCCGCGCGCCTACATGTCCGCGCACGTCGGGGACATGGGCACCTGGGAGACGCTAAGCGCGTTCGAGCGCGCCGTGGGCCAGCTCAGCGGAATCCGCGGCAGGCCGGCGCGGTTGGCAGCCGATATGCACCCGAGCTATCACACCCGCACCTGGGCGGAGCGCCACGCCGACGACCGACCGTTGGATCTGGTCCAGCACCACCACGCGCACGTGGTCTCGCTGCTCGCTGAGCACGGCCGGCTCGGCGATCCGATCGTGGGGGTGTCGTTTGACGGCACCGGCTACGGCTGCGACGACACGATCTGGGGCGGGGAGATACTGACACTCGGCGCCGACAGCCACCGGTTCACGCGCGCCGGGCACCTGCTGCCGGTGCCCTTGCCGGGCGGGGACGCCGCGGTGCGCAACCCCTGGCGGATGGCGCTGTCGCAGTTGTGGATGGCGGGCATCGACTGGACCCCCGACCTTGCCCCGGTCCGCGCGGTGAGTGCCGACGAATTGCGGCTCACCCGTTCGCAACTGGAGAGCGGCACGGGGTGCACCCCGTGTTCGAGCATGGGCCGACTGTTCGACGCGGTCGCCTCGCTGTTGGATGTGCGCCACCAGATCGACTACGAAGGCCAGGCCGCCATCGAACTCGAAGCGCTGGCCGACACCGTCGAGGGTAACGGCGGGCTGGTGCCGTCGCTGCCGCTGACGGTGCGCGCCGACGGGGTGATCGACCCGGCCACGACGGTGCAGACCCTGGTATCGGCGCTGTATGCCGGGACCCCGACCGCGGCGCTGGCCGCGGCGTTCCACCACGCGGTCGCCGACGCCGTCGCCGCCATCGTGAACCAGGTAGCCGGCGGGGTGCGGCTCGTCGGCCTCACCGGCGGGGTGTTCCAGAACGTACTGTTGCTGCATGCGTGCCGGAACCAGCTGGAAAAGAACGGGTTCGAGGTGCTGACCCACCGCACCGTTCCGCCGAACGACGGCGGTCTGGCGCTGGGCCAGGCAGCGATCTCGATGCTGATCGCGCGGGAGGAGGCAGGCCGATGACTACCACCCCGCTCGACCGCGGGCTGAGCGCCGACTCGGCGCAGGACCTGGCGGCGACGGCGTTCACGCTGGCTAAGCGTTTCGCCGCGGGCGCCACGATGTGGGCGATCGCGCCCGGCGCCGAACCGCACGCGCAGCACATCGCCGTCGAGTTTGTGCACCCGGTGATCATGGGCACCCGGGCGCTGCCCGCGGTGGCGCTCACCGGGCCCGAGCTGGTGGACCTGGTGCGGGTGTCGGCGCAGCCCGGCGACGTGGTGGTGGCGGTGTCCGGCGCGGACGACCCGGACGTGCGCTCGGTGATGCGCCGCGCCCCGGCCTGGGGCGCCACCACGGTCTGGATCGGCGGCGGCCCGCGACCGGCCGACGGCGCGGCCGACCATGTGCTGTGGCTCGACGACGCGGACCCGCGGGCGCCCGCCACCGGTGACGTCGTCCTGCTCTATCACCTGCTGTGGGAGCTGACCCACGTGTGCTTCGAGCACTCCGGGTTGCTCACCCCTGAGGCCGGTGCCGCCGACGAAACCGTGTGCGTCACGTGCAGCGACGAAGGGCGCCTCGGCGAGGTCGTGGAGGCGTCCGCCGGGGAGGCCCAGGGAGTGGCCAGGGTGCGCACCGCGTGCGGTGTCGAGGACGTCGTCACCACGCTGGTCGACCCCGTCGCCCCCGGCGACCTGCTCCTGGTGCATGCCGGGATGGCAATCTCCCGGCTGGACTCCGAGGCTGGCCGATGACCGGCGAACCCACCAACTTCCTGTATCCGTTCATCGACGCCGAGGAACGCGACGCCGACGCGCTGCTCGCGGACCTGGCCGCGTCCGCGCAGGCGAAAGCGGCCGAAAGCCTGGCGCTGCGCCGTTCGACGCTGGAGGCCAACGCCGACGTAGTGGACCGGGCCGCCGCCGAACTGGCCCGCCGGTTCGCTGCCGGGGGCAGGCTGTTCACGTTCGGCAATGGCGGCAGCAGCACCGACGCCGCGTCCCTGGCCGGGTTGTTCTCTCACCCGCCGGCTGGCGCCGCACTGCCCGCGTGGTCGCTGACCGCGGATGCGGCGATCCTGACCGCCCTGGGTAACGACGTCGGGTTCGAGTTGGTGTTCGCCCGGCAGCTGATCGCGCGGGCCCGCGACGGGGACATCGCGATCGCGATATCCACCAGCGGGAACTCACCGAACCTGCTGGCCGGCCTGGCCGAGGCGCACCGGCACGGGGTGTTCACCGTCGGATTCGCCGGCTACGGCGGCGGGGCACTGGCCGACAGCCCCAACGTGGACGCCTGCCTCGTCGTCCGGTCGCAAAGCGTGCACCGCATCCAGGAATCCCAGGCGTCGCTGGCCTACCGCTTGTGGCAGGTCGTCCACGACCACCTACGCTCCCCCGCCGCCCACCCATGACCGAGCACCCCGGCACCTATCTCGGCGCTGAGATGTTCGCGCGCTACGCGCACGCCCCCAACGCGTTGGGCTACTGCGGCCCGCCGCTCGGCGCCACCCTGCGCGACGGCTCCGTCGACGACGTCCGCACAGCGGCCACCCGGTTTTCCGGCGCCTGGCCCTACCTGCGGGTGCTGTCCGAGCTCACCAGGATCGCGGACCCCCTGGATTATCGGCTGGTCGAATCCTATTGGCTGGGAGGTGGTCTGGGCGCCGAGCTCGACGCCGGCGACTTCTACCGGGCGCTGCTGGCGATCATCGGCCCCCAGGCCGGCCACTATTGGGCCCACCTGACGCCGGACCTGGCCGACGAGGCCGCAGGCAACCACAATTTCCACGTGTTCGGCGTCTATCCGTGGACACGTTTCCTCGGCCCGGGACTCAAGGACACCGACGAACACCCGCTCGGCGTCTTGGACAACTGCCGGATCACCTGGGGCAGGGTGTTGTCCGCGTCCGACGATCAGGTCGAGGTGTCGTGCCGCACGCTGTCGTGGGACGGCCGGGCGCTGACGCTGTCGGACGCGGCGCCGCGAATGCTCGACATCTGGGCCGACGGCTACAGCGCGGTGCCCGACGTCGCGGCCGGAGACGACGTCGCCGTGCACTGGGGCCGGTTGTGCGGCCGGCTGTCGCCGCAGCAGATCGACGCGCTCAGCGAAAGCACGGACCGGCAGTTGCGGGTGACGAGTCAGCGGTTAGGGCGCGCGGGCTGAAGTGAGCGACGTGACGCTCACAACTCGGGAACCACCTGGGCGACATCAGTGTGCACCTGCGCCAGACCTCGGTCGAAGGTGGCAAGTCGACCTCTGTTGACCCGCGCCAACTGGGCGAGATAGGCGTCGGTTACCTGACGGTGCCCGACAATCCCCGTCATCGTGACTTCGGTGAATGCGATGCTGTCAGGCCAGAATTCATGCTGGCCGTGACCGACGATTCCCGCCAGCGCGGCCATGGCGGTCGCCGGCGATTGGCCCTCGCGGAGCAGGAGGCGGATGAGACTCCCCTGCGTCACCGGGCAGGTGGCGAACTTTCCCGACTGAGCCGCGCACCATTGCTCTGCGGCCGCATGGTGCACGTGGTCGGCGACTACCAGCGCGATCAGGACATTCGCATCAAGCAGGAGCGTCACGGCTCGTCGTCCAACGATCGGACGTCCTCGCTGGTGATGATCCTGCCGACACTGACGACAGGCAGCCCGGTGACGGTGCTCGTACCCAGCCCATCAGCTCGCCCCGAGTTGAGTCCGTGACGAATCAGGTCCGCGATGGTCGAACTCAAGGTGCGGTGGGTGTCCCTCGCGATGGCTTGGGCTTGTCTGTGCAACTCGTCGGGAATATCAACCGTGGTGCGCATACAGCAGTTTAGCATCAACTCATCATGATGCATTGATGCGTGAAGCTTGATCCGCGCGGCGGGCGACGCGCCATCGCGGGGCTGAGCGCGCGGGATAAGTCTAAAAGCCCGGTACGACAACCGGCCGTGCCACACTGGCGCCCGTGCCCGGATCTCTGTGCGACGTGCTGCCCGCCGCGGCCGCACTGCTCGGGCACCCGGGCGCCGACGACCGGCTCGCGCTGACGGGTGGCCTCGACGCCGACCGGATCGACCGCGTCGCCGTCGTGCTGGTGGACGGGCTTGGCTTGCACCTGCTCCCGGAGTTGGCCGCTCACGCTCCCCTGCTCTCCGCAGTACTGACAGGCCAATCCGGGCGGCTCCTCGAACTCGCCTGCCCCCTGCCGTCCACCACGCCGACCAGTCTGGTGTCGCTGGGCACCGGCGCGCAGCCCGGCGAACACGGCGTCCTGGGCTTCACCGTCAACGTCCCCGGCACCGATCGGGTGCTCATCCACATCCAGTGGCGCGACGATCCCCCACCCGCTGCGTGGCAGCCGCTGCCGACCTGGTTTCAGCGACTCCAGCAGGGCGGGATCGGCGCACGCGCCGTGCTCCCCGAATCGTTCCTCGGCACCGGGCTGACCGACGCCGCGTACCGGGGTGCACAGTTCCGTCCCCTCTCCCCCGGCGACTGCTGGGCCCGTCGGGTGGCCGACGAGCTACGAGCCGCACCCGGGCTGGTGTACGGCTACACCGCCGAACTCGACACCGCCGCACACCTTTTCGGCATCGGGTCAGCGCCGTGGAACCTGGCTGCGGGCAGGATTGATACGCAGCTGGCCCAGCTCGTCGAGGCGCTGCCCCCGAACGCCGCGCTAATGGTGACCGCCGACCACGGCGGCCTCAACGTCCCGCCGCAGGACCGTGTCGACCTCGACACCGATCCGCGGCTCGGCGCGGGAGTCCGGGTGGTGGCGGGCGAGCCGCGCGTGCGTTACCTCCACACCGAACCGGGCGCCGCCGAGGACGTCCACGCCACCTGGAGCGAGGTGCTCGACGGCCGCGCCACGGTGTACAGCCGCGAACAGGCCATCGCCACAGCAATGTTCGGCCCCGTCAACCCGGCGTTCGCACCCCGCATCGGGGATGTCGTCGTCGTGTGCACCGGGGCCTTCGCCGTGCTGGCGACCGACCACGAACCGCCGGAAACGGGGCGACTCATCGGTTTTCACGGATCGACCAGCGCGGCCGAGACCGCCATTCCGCTGATCGTCTGGGGCCCTCAGAGCGGGGTGACGTAGGCCGAGCTGATGCCGCCGTCCACCAGGAAGGTCGACGCGGTGATGAACGAGGCGTCGTCACTGGCCAAAAACGCGACGGCCGCAGCGATTTCGTCGGGCTCGGCGAAGCGCCCCGCCGGCACGTGCACCAGCCGGCGGGCAGCCCGCTCGGGATCTTTAGCGAACAACTCCTGCAGCAGCGGGGTGTTGACCGGCCCGGGGCACAGCGCGTTGACCCGGATGCCCTGGCGGGCGAACTGCACCCCGAGTTCGCGGGACATCGCCAGCACCCCGCCCTTGGAGGCGGTGTAGGAGATCTGCGACGTCGCCGACCCCAGCACGGCGACGAACGACGCCGTGTTGATGATCGACCCCCGCCCCGCGGGAACCATGTGCCGCAGCGCCGCCCGGCAGCACAGGTACACCGACGTCAGGTTGACGTCCTGCACCCGCCGCCAGGCCGCAAGGTCGGTGTTCTCGATCAGGTCATCCTCCGGTGGCGAGATGCCGGCATTGTTGAAGGCGACGTCGACGGAGCCGAATGTACCTGCCGCGGTGTCGAAGAGCGTGTTGACCTGATCCTCGTCGGCGACGTCGACGCGCACGAACAAACCGGACAGCTCGTCGGCAACGGCCGCGGCGGCGTCGTCGACGTCGCCGATCACGATGGTGGCGCCCTCGGCGTGCATCCGCCGTGCAGCGGCCAGCCCAATACCGCTGCCGCCGCCGGTAATCACCACCACCCGTCCCGCCAGTCTGCGGGTCAGATCGATCGGCGTCACGGGCCCTCCTCGGTGATGGCGATGAACACGTTCTTGGTGTCGGTGAACTGCCACGGCGCGTCCGGGCCGAGCTCGCGCCCCAACCCGGACTGCTTGAACCCGCCGAACGGGGTGCTGTAGCGGACCGACGAGTGAGAGTTCACCGACAGGTTCCCGGCCTCGACGGCCCGCGAGACGCGCAACGCCCGCGACAGGTCGTTGGTCCAGATCGACCCCGACAGGCCGTAGTCGGTGGCGTTGGCCAGCGAGACGGCGTCGTGCTCATCATCGAACGCCAGCACGCTGACCACCGGGCCGAAGATTTCCTCGGTGGCGGCCCGGTCGGTGCGCTGCGGGGTGAGCACCGTGGGCGGGAACCAGAATCCCGGCCCGGACGGAGCCGTGCCCCGGAATGCGATGGGGGCGCCGTCGGGCACGTAGGAGGCCACCTTGGCGCGGTGCGCCGCCGACACCAGCGGGCCCATCTCAGTGGCGCGGGAGCGCGGG
Source organism: uncultured Mycobacterium sp. (assembly GCA_964653535.1). Classification (GTDB taxonomy): domain Bacteria; phylum Actinomycetota; class Actinomycetes; order Mycobacteriales; family Mycobacteriaceae; genus Mycobacterium. Next base: position 21,248 of record CAZZHX010000028.1, read on the forward strand.
TCCCCGACGACGACGCCGCGCACCGCAGGCTCCAGCAGCTCCATGAAACGGTCGTACACGCTGCGCTGCACCAGGATCCGGCTGCGTGCGCAGCAGTCCTGCCCGGCGTTGTCAAAAACCCCGGCCGGCGCGGCCGCGGCGGCGCGCTCCAGATCGCAGTCGGCGAAGACGATGTTGGCGCTCTTACCGCCGAGTTCCAGCATCACCCGCTTGACGTGATCGGCGGCCTGGGCCATCACCGCCTTGCCGACCGTGGTGGATCCGGTGAAGACGATCTTGCGGACGCCCGCGTGCGTAACGAGGCGGTTTCCGGTCACCGCACCCTCGCCGGGCAGCACCTGCAGCAGGTCGGAGTCGAGTCCCGCCTCCACCGCCAGTTCGCCGAGCCGGATCGTGGTCAGCGGCGTCCACTCGGCAGGTTTGACCAGCACGGCGTTGCCCGCGGCCAGCGCCGGCGCGAAACCCCAGGACGCGATCGTCATCGGGAAGTTCCACGGCGTGATCACCCCGACCACGCCCAGCGGCTCGTTGAACGTCACGTCGAGGCCGCCCGCGACGGGAATCTGGCGGCCGCACAGGCGTTCCGGGCTCGCGGCGTAGTACGTCAGCACGTCGCGGACGTGGGCGGCCTCCCACTCGGCCGACGCGATGGGGTGTCCCGAGTTGGCGACCTCCAGCGCGGCGAGTTCGTCGACGTGAGCG
>CAZZHX010000029.1:0-7103 GCA_964653535.1 uncultured Mycobacterium sp.
CACATGTGCGCCACCAGCCGTTAAGCGGGGATTGAGGGTGGCCGGCGCCGGCCACGTGCCGTCATCGAGACCCTCCGGTTCCATGGAGCGGCTCAGCACCTGGAACCCCTCGTAGAACTCCCGCACCTGCGCGGCGATGTTGGTCCTCATCTGAGTGAGCTCGTCCAGCTTGGCCCGTGCCAGCTCCAGCTGCCCGTCGACGTCCCGATGAACCCCGGCCAGGATCTCCTCGGCCTCGTTCTGCGCCTCCCGGATGATCTCGCTGGCGTTGATCGCGGCCTGCTCCTGCAGATGGGTGATTTCGGCGCGGATCTCCCGGGTCTGGGCGTCCAGGCCGGACCGCAGTTCGGCGGCGGCCTCGAACTCCAGTTGGGCCTCCCTGATGAGTTCGAGAGCGTTCCGCTCGGCATCGCCCCGAACGGACTCCGCGAACGCGTGCGCCTCCGCCTTGATCTGGTCGGCCTCCGCCATCGCGGACTTCAAGATCACGGAGAGTTGACCGCTGAGGTCGGAGACATCCCGGGGAATCGCGCCGGCCAGCTGCGCGTATCGTGCCGACGTCGACGCGAGGTCGGTCTGGGACCTGTTCAGCTGCTCACGCATCGCGAGAAGGCGTGAATCACGACGCCGCGTCCGCAACTCGTTGAGGAGATGTTCCTGCGAATCGAGGCGGTACGACAGCCGTTCCATCTCGAAGCCCGCCGCGTCGCCCCTCTCGTACCCGCGCTCGTCGGATGGGCTCATGAATGCACCATACTGCTTTATCGTTCAGTCATCGACCCCGTCATCCGCTGGTGGCCGCACGCGGGATGCCGGCGATCTCGGCGCCGAAACGGCCGGCAGGGTCAGGCAGCCGGACGGGGCCCGGCGTGCGCCGCCGACCGATGCACGACCACGGCCGACACCGTCACGGCGTCATTCTCACGACGGGAGAGCAGGGCGGCGTTTTCCGGCAGCTGCCGGGAGTTGATCTCGCCCGCGGCGATCCGCCGCAGCACATCGTGGGCCCGGGCGAGCTGGTCGCGCTTGCGGTACTGCCCGCCGGGCAGTTTGACGCCGGCCCAGACCCCGTATTCCTCGCGTTGGGCCACGGCGCGCTCGGCGCACCTGCGCTGCTGCGCCAGCGGGCAGCGCCTCAGGCACTGGAGCCGGGCCTCGGTCGCCGACCGCTCGTATGCGCGCGCCTTCGCCGCTCCGTCCGCGCCGTCGTCATCGGGGTAGCCGAACCACAGCTCCGGATTGCTTGCACACGGGTTCACCATCGCGGTCTCCTCCTCGATGCCCTCAGCGGGCCTGAAACGTAGCCAAAAGCGTATACATAGACCAGCATCGCACACAAGAGAACCGTGACAATAACGTATATACACAAGTTCGTCGTGGGGTCTGTGTACTATTCGTCCCGTGGCCGGAGCGTGCGGTGAGCCGTGAATCGGCGGGCGCGGCCATTCGCGCGCTACGTGAATCGCGCGATTGGTCGTTAGCCGAACTGGCCGTCGCGACCGGCGTCAGCATCATGGGGCTGAGCTTCCTAGAGCGCGGCGCCCGCAAACCCCACAAAAGCACAGTTCAGAAGGTCGAAGATGGGCTCGGCCTGCCACCCGGCACCTACTCTCGGTTGCTGGTAGCCGCCGATCCCGAGGCCGAGTTGGCGAGGCTCCTCGTCGCGCAGTCGCCGCCCCCGCCGCCGCCGCGCCGCCCCGGGCAGGTCGTGGTCGACCGTCACAGCGACACCGATGTGCTCGAGGGTTACGCCGAAGCGCAGCTCGATGCGCTCAAATCCGTCATCGAACGGCTGCCCGCGACAACATCAAACGACTACGAGACATATATTCTCTCTGTGATCGCGCAGTGCGTGAAGGCCGAGATGCTGGCCGCCAGTTCGTGGCGGGTGGCCGTCAACGCCGGAGCCGATGCGACGGGGCGGCTGATGGGGCATCTGCAGGAGCTCGAGGCGACGCGTCGGACTCTGCTCACGCGGTTGCCCGCCAGCCTCAGTTCCCGCTTCGACCGCGCGTGCGCGGGGTCGTCGCTGCCCGAGACAATCGTCGCGGCGCTGATCGGTGTCGCCGTCGACGAGGTCTGGGACATCCGCAACAGCGGAATCATTCCCGCGGGTGCGCTCCCCCGGGTCCGCGCCTTCGCCCAAGCGGTCGAGTCGGCGGGCGGAGACGGCCCCGGACCCGACGACGGCCGGGGGTTGTCGTGATCGGCGGCGAACTTGACGTGTTGACCCGCGCCCATGACCTGTTCGCCGGGGATACGCCGCGCCCGACGCTGGACGCCGGCACCCCGCGCGGCGGCGGCCCGTTGCGGGCCGATCTCGCGTCGGCGGCACGCACCGACGCCGCTGCCACGCACGTTGTCGCCAGCGCCCACCGGGATCGAGCGCAGGCCCGTCGGCTTACCGGCGACGTCGTCGACCAGGCCCGCGCCGACACCGGTGCCGCCGGGGCCTCGCCGCTGGCGCAGCGCGAGGCGACGCGTCGCCGGGTCGCGCGGCTGCGCGCGCAACACGGGCACGTGCTGACGGCGCACCTGCAGGCCCGCCGCCACGCCGCGGCGCTGCGGGCGTTGCGCTACCGGCCGCACCGCGGGGGCATGCGCGGGTTGCCGGCGGCGAGCAGCCGGGCCGCGACCGCGGTGCGGGTCGCGCTGTCGCGCCTGGGGTGCCCCTACGTGTGGGGCGCGACCGGTCCCGGCCAGTTCGACTGTTCCGGGCTGGTCCAATGGTCCTACGCACACGCGGGGATCCACCTGGAGCGCACCACCTATCAGCAGATATACGAGGGCATCCCGGTGCCCAGATCGCAGGTGCGGCCGGGCGACCTCGTCTTCCCGCACGCCGGGCACGTGCAGCTGGCGATCGGTAACAACCTGGTGGTCGAGGCCCCCCACCCGGGCGCGTCGGTGCGAATCAGCCCGCTCGGCGCCAGCATCGCGATTCGGCGTCCGGTGTGACGGGTAACTCGGTAGCCGCCCTTCGCGCGCGGCAGTCGCAGCTGGCAGACCAGCAGGCCGCCGTCGCCGAGGCCGACCGCGCCCTGGCGCAACTGCTTGCCGACGTCCACGCCGCGATGCGCCAGGGCGCTCGGCGGCTCGACGCGATCGCCGGGGAGATCGAGGCTGCCGCCGCTCGCGGCGACGGTCTGGCCGCCGACACGCCCCTGGGGGTGCGGGAACTCCAGAGGTTCCTGCTTGCCAAGCAACGGGAGATGGCCGCCATCGTGGCAGAGGCTCACGAACTTGCGCGGGCGAAAAAGGTTGAGCTACAGAACCTTCACGCCCTGTATGCCGGATAGCCGGGGGATCGAGTCCGCGGGTCCCCAGGCGCGGGCGTCGTGAATTGTCGCCCACGCGGTGCCTCGGTACTGTCGCCGGGCATGAGCGTGGCGCCGCCGGACCCCGAACAGGGCGCCGCCGCGCAGGCCATCGCGTCTGCGGAGGCCGCCCTGGCGCAGCAGAACACGGCAAGCTCTCAGCTCGACATGCAGGTGATCGCGGCGATCCTCAACGCCCACCGCGAGACCGTCGAGGGTGGCGAGGCGCTCACCGCGCTGCAGCGCGACATCGAGGCCGCCGTCGATACGCGCTCTGATCTCGACACCCCGGCGGGGGCGCGCGACTTCCAACGGTTCCTCATCGGCAAGCTCAGGGACATTCGCGCCGTGGTCCTCGACGCCAGCCTGGACGCCACGTCGAAGTCGGCTCTCATGGCCGCGTGGACATCGCTGTACGAAGCCTCCCGATCCCCGCGCACCGAACCGGACGCCCCGCGTGAGCAGGTGCCGGCGTCGAACCCACCCGCCGTCGCCGCCCTGGCCGATGACCCCGGCGCCACTGTCGATCTGCCGCCCGACGCGCTACCACTCGGGGATTCCGGGTCGCCGGCCCCTCCGACGGCGCCACCCCCGGTTGCGGCGACACCGCCGCCGGTGCCGCCGAGCGCACCCGCCCTCGGGGCGGCGCCGGGTTCCCTGGGCAGCTGGGGGCTGCCGCTTCCGTCGCTGCAGGGGGGTGCCGGAAACGATCCGGTGCTGGGGCCACGGGATGACGTGGGGTGGCGGCGCCGTGGCCGCGATGACCCCGACGCGGATCATCACGGCGAGCCGGGACACCGTGACGAGACTCATGCCCTAGACGCGTCCACGCACAACCCCGAGTCGCCGGCGGCGCCGATAACGGTGACGCTTCCCGACGGCCAGACGGTGACGGTGGCCAGCCCGCAGCTAGCGGCCGCGATCACAGCAGCCGTCGGCGGTACGCCGATCGCAGATGCGTTCCGCCAGCAGGGAATAACGATCCCCGAACCTGGAACGGCGGTCACCGACCCCGTCGATCCACAACAGCTCAGGCCCGGCGATGTCGGCATCTTCACCGACCGGCACGCCCTCGCGCTCAGCCGGGATACAGCGCTGCTTGACGGCCAGATTCAGCGCATCGCCTCCGTGGGCGGACCGAACTTCCTAGGCTGGGAACATCCGCCGGCCGCGTCCGCACCCGCGGCCGCACCGGCCGAGCCCGCCACACCCGCACCGACCCGCCCGGCCGCCGCACCGGCCGGCCCGCACACAAGACCCGCCGGCCCGCCCGGCGGCGGATGACAGGAGACACACAATGGCAGAACCGATCCGCGTCGAGCCCGCGAAGCTGCGCGACGCCGCTGTGCATCACCGGGACATCTCCGACTACCTGCGCACCGTCCCGTCCTCGCATACCGCGATTCAGCAGAGCCTGGACTCGCTGGGGCCGGTGTTCGGCGAATTCCGCGACGCCGGACGCGAGTTGCTCGAGCTGAGGCGGCGGTGCTACGAGCAGCAGGCCGACGACCACGCCGACCTGGCCGAAAAGCTGACCACGTCGGCGGCGGCGTGGGAGCAGCAGGACTCCGACGCTGCGCGCGACTTCCGCGGAATCATCGAGGGGGGTGGATGACGGACGCCAACCCCGCTTTCGACACCGTCCATCCCAGCGGACACATCCTCGTCCGCTGCTGCCGCGGCGGGTACGTGCACAGTGTCGCGCTGACCGAGGAAGCGATGGCCACCGACTCTGCGGCGTTGGCGCAGGGCATCGTGTTGGCCGCCGACGTCTCGTGCCTCAAGGCGTTGCTGGAAGTCCGCGACGAGATCGTGGCTTCGGGACATACGCCGTCGGCCCAGGTGCCGACGCCCGGAGATCTTGATGCGGCGATCGAGAAGTTACTGGCGCACACCTTGCGCCGGCGCGCGACTCGTTAGGCGCAGTTGGCGCCCAGGTTACAGCAGCCAGGTCCTGGCCGCGTCGGGATCCGGCGCGATGTCGGTGGGCGGCTCGACGGGACTGGCGCCGAACAACTCTCGTGCGCGGGCGAGCAGGGCGCGCACCTCGTCCAGTTGCTGCTGCAGCGCAGAATCAGCCATGGCCCCACGCTACCCAGGCCGCGCCGGCGGCACAATTCACCGCGGGCCCGCGTGCCGGTAGTCTCGACCGGTGGCGATCTTCGGTCGGATCATGGCGCGCCGGCGCTTGCGGAGAGCCACCCGGGAAGCGATGGCGATTCCGGCGTTCAGCTCCCCCGCCGATTGCACTCCCTGGGTCACCGGCGGTCTCTGGCCCGCGGAGCTGGCGAGCGGTCGGCTCGAAAACGCTGCGCTGGCTGAGCATCTCAGGGTCGACCTGGATCGGATCACCAGGAGCGCCAATAACGATTTGACACTCCTCATGCGGGCCGGACTCCCCGACCCCGCCCGCCGGGCAGAGGAAGCGAGAATCGTCGACGACGCCCGCGCCCGCGCCGTGCGGCGGGTTGCGCTGACCGTGCGTGCGCTAAGGGCCTCGAAGCCCGGTGCGGGTCCCCGACCGCCGGGCCTGGATACGACGCGCGTCATGCCCGCCGTCCGGGACGCGATGCCGGGTCCCGAACCGGAGCGCCCAGGCCGTCACCGGGCCGCCGAGACGCCGGATTTGAATTGACGCTGTTCGCGGGCGGCGGCGATACTGGCCCCGTGTCGGGGTCGGGCGGTCGCGCGGATCTCAGCGACGGACATCTCGTCGACTCGGTCCTGCGGGACCTCAGCGTGGCGGCCGACAAGTGGGAGGCGCTGCTCGCCGAGGCCGAGGCCGTCACCTTCAGCGTCGACCTCGGGGACGTGCAAGCCGTCGCCAACTCTGACGGCCGGCTACTCAGTCTGGTGCTGCACCCCGGCGTCATGACCGGCTACACCCACGGCGAGTTGGCCGACCGGGTGAATCTTGCAATCACCGCGCTACGGGAAGAAGCCGAGGCGGACAGCAAAGCCGCCTACGACGGCCCGCTGCACTGAGATAACCGGAATAACCTTAATCAACGCTCGTGTAAGATAACTATAGATGCATTAACCTTAACTATGGATATCTTTACGGAAGATTATTTGTGGAACGGCGACCTGTGAGTTGGCCCCCGCACCGTAGCGAAATCCGCCCCTGGAAGCCATCTGAGCAGCGGGGAAGCCGCGCTGACCGGACCCTGGCCATCGTCGAGGTGTCGATCCCTCCGCGGATCGGGACCCTGAGCTACGACCCGGCCGGTGCGACGGCCCGCGACCACGAGGCGGCTCTGATCGCGGTGGCCACCCTCGAGGCCAGCTACGGTCAGCACTTGGCGCCGTTGGCCGACTTCCTGGTGCGAAGTGAGTCGGTCGCATCGTCGAAAATTGAGCACATCGACGCCGGCTGGAATGCCTTCGGAAAAGCTGTGGCCGGCGCCAAGGCGAGCAACGAGGCCCACGCCCAGTTGGCCGCGGTGCGTGCCCTGACCGAACTGGTCAACACGGCGGGCAGCGGCCCGATCGACCTGCCCGCCGTCCTGCAGGCCCACCGTCTGCTCATGACACCCGACTACTACGGTGTCGCCGAGGCCGGTGGGTTGCGTACCGTGCAGAACTGGATCGGCGGCAGCGGCTACACCCCGATCAACGCCATGTTCGTGCCGCCCCCACCCGAGCTGGTGGCGGACCTCATGGCCGATCTTCTCGTGTTCGCCAATCGTGCTGATCTGCCGATCCTGGCCCAGGCCGCGATCGCTCACGCCCAATTTCTGTCGATCCACCCGTTTACCGACGGCAACGGCCGGATCGGGCGGGCAC
>CAZZHX010000029.1:7113-20629 GCA_964653535.1 uncultured Mycobacterium sp.
CTGGACGCTACTTCGACAAGCTGATCGCTTACCGACATGGTGATGCCGACGGGTTTGTTGACTATGTCGCCAGCGCAGCGATCCACTCCTGCGCCGCTGCCGCGGACTCCGCTGCGGCACTGGCCGCGCTACCCGATCGGTGGCGCGCCATCGCCCGCTCCCGTGCCAACTCCGCTGAAGAGACCTTGATCGCCCACCTGCTGGCAACTCCGATCTTCAATGCCATTGACGCGGCCGCGATCACCGGAAAATCTGATGTCAGCACCTACAACGCGATTAACCGCCTCACCGAAGCCGGAATCGTCGACGTGTTGTCCTCCAACAAACGAAACCGTGTCTGGGCTGCCCCCGACGTGCTCGCCGAACTGGACGCCCTGAGCAAAGCGATTGGGCACCGCTCGGCCGCCGCGCGGTCCGCCACAGCATCCGGTGCCCGGAGTCGCGATCCGCGGAGTTGACGTGAAAACCTGACGCTGCGCGCGCTCATCGCCCGCCGCCGGGTTGGATGGGCGCCGGCTCTCTTCGCGCGCTGCGCGCGCTCATCGCCCGCCACCGGGAGGCCCCGCGAAGGCCTGCGCTATCTCCAACCAGCGCTGCGCGTCGGCCCCGCTGGCCGCGACGTCGAGGCTACTCAGCGGGCGTCGTTGCGTGACGAGGAAGCAGAAATCCTCGGCCGACCCGGTGACCCGCTGCGCGGCGTCCGGCGGTCCCCACGACCACACTTCGCCGCTGGGGCTGCGCAGTTCGACCAGGAACGGCTCCGCCGGGGCGGGCAGACCGTTGACGAAGAACGCGAAATCCCGGGTACGCACCCCCAGATGCGCGATTGAGCGCAGTCGATCAGTGGCCGGCCGCGCGACACCGAGTGCGTCGGCGATGTCAAGACCGTGTGCCCAGGTCTCCATCAGCCGCGCCGTCGCCATCGACGCCGCACTCATCGGCGGTCCGAACCACGGCAGCTTCCGGCCGTCGGTAACGGTCGGCAGCGCCTCATGCAGCAGCCTGCGGGTTGCCCGCCATTCGGTGATCAGCGCGGCGGGGGGCAAGGCCGCCAACTTTTCGGCGGCGGCGTCGACGAATCCCGTCGGATCGGCCTCGGCGGCCCGCTTTTCCTCGCCGAACGCGGCCTCGTCTGTCACCGAGGTCAACGCCAATCGGTCGCTCCACAACAGGTGCCCGATCTGGTGGGCGACTGTCCAGCCCGGCGCGGACGTCGACTCGGCCCAGCGCTGCGCGGGGAGCAACGCCACCAGCGCATCGAGATCCTCGCTCTCGGCACGCAGGTCGGCGACGATGGGTTCGAGACCGGCGGAAACCATCTCCGTACTTTAGCGACCGCTGGCCGCTGTGCGGCGGCGGCCGATGATGCTGTGCGCGGCCAGCCCCCCGAGGTAGATCACCGAACCGAACAGCAAGAATGCCGGCGCGCGCCCGTCGTCGGGAATCACCATGGCCGCCAGCGTGATCGCCACGATGAACGCCACCCAGAACACGGCATCCTGGACCGCGAACACGTGCCCGCGCAGGGCGTCGTCGACGTCCATCTGCATCGCCGAATCCGCGCACAGCTTGACCACCTGGCCGGCCATGCCGAGCAGGAAGCTGCACGCCACCATCACCGGGATGTTCAGCGCGGCGGTCGGCAGCTGCGCGACGGCGGCCACGATCAGCGCACCGTTGGCCGTGGTGTAGCGCCTCCAGCGACGTATCAACGATGGGGTCAGCACGTTGCCGAGGAACGCCCCGAGGCCCGCGACCGCGAAGAACAGCAGGGCGGTGCCCAGGCCCCCCGCGGCGTGAGCGGCGAGGTGGTTGACCAGCAACAGCATCACCAGCGAGTTGATCCCGACCACCATCCGGTGCGCGGCAAGCCCGGACAGGGCGGCCGCCACCGTCGGGTGCGCAGCCACCGCGCGCAGGCCGTGCAGCCATCCGGCCACCACGGCGTGCCCGACCGGGCCGCGCATCGCCCGCCGGGTGTCGTCGGGGCCGAGCGCGTGCGGGCCGAACCGCAACGCCAGCCGCAGCGCAAGCGCCACCGGGATCGCGGTAAGGACAATGACGGCCGAGGCACCCTTGTCGCCCGCGCCGACGACCATGCGCGGCACCAGCATGAAGTTCGCGCCCAGGAAGGCGGCCGTCGCCCCCACCATGTTGGCCACCGAGTTCATCGTCACGACCTGTTCGCGGGGCACCACGTGCGGCAGTGACGCCGACAGGCCGGACGCAACGAACCGGGAGGTTCCGTTGGCCAGCAGCGCCGCCAGCAACAGCGGCAGTTCGCCGGCGCGGATGGCCAGGATGGTGGCGATCGTGGCGATCAGACACAACCGGACCACGGTGGCGCCCACAATCACCAACCGCCGGTCCCAGCGATCCATCAGGGCGCCGGCGAACGGCCCCAGCAGCGAGTACGGCAGAAAAAGCACGGTGAACGCCCGCGCGATGGCCATCGGGTCGGCGGCGCGATCCGGGTTGAACAGCAGCGCCCCGGCCAGCCCGGCCCCGAACAGCCCATCAGCGAATTGGCTCGCCATGCGCAGCTGCAGCAGTCGCCAGAAATCCGGCAAGCCGCGCACCGACCGCCACAGGTCGGCGTGCGCGCCCGAGTTCATCCGGGTAGGGATCACCGAACCGACTTCCACGAGGGGGATGCCGCGCCGGGGGGCGGCGCCGCGTTGTCCACAGTACAAAGGCGTCCGCAAGTCCTTGACGCGCTGACTCCGCGTATAGCGCTAGCAAGGCTAGCGTGAATAGCGCTTTACGTAGTAATGTCGTGCATCGTGGAAACAATCACTAGCACCGAGGCCAAGAATCGGCTCAACGCGCTCTTGGCCGAAGTCGAACGCACCGGCGAATCAGTGACCATTACCAATCACGGTCGGCCAGTCGCCATGCTCGTACCCATGCGGCCCGTGCCGCGCCGATTTGGTCAACTCCCAAACCTGTTGGTACCCGAGAACTTCGACGATCCGTTGCCGGAGTCGGAGCTTGCTCAATGGGATGGCACCGAGCCATGAATGTGCTGCTGGACACGCACATCCTGCTGTGGCTGGTGAGCACGCCATCGAAAATCGAAACTTCAGCGCTGACAGTTCTGTCGAGCCCTGACAGCTCTGTGTGGGTCACCGCCGCCTCCGCGTGGGAGATCGGCATCAAGACACGCCTCGGCCGACTCGATGGCGAGACGCTTCTCTCGACCTGGGTTGAGACTGTTGCCGATATGAGTACCACCGAACTGCCCGTCGAGTCGCAAGACGCGATCCTCGCGGCCCGCCTCCCCTGGGAACACAAGGACCCTTTCGACCGCGTGATCGTCGCCCAAGCGCTGCGCCGCAACTTCACTATCGCGACCCGCGACGCCCGGATTCTCAAGGCCGCCCTCACCCCAACCCTCCAGGCGTAGTCGGCTCCTCGACGTCGGGTAGGGCTACTCACACCGTCACCGAGGAGAAATTTTCACCGACATCCCTCCATCAAACGTGAAGTGCGGGGGCGGGTGCCATGATGGTCTGGTGGCGCCGTCGGAGGATCCAGAGGAACATGTCGCGCCCGCGGCTCAGCGGGTCCGGGCGGGTACTTTGCTGCTCGCCAACACCGACCTGTTCGAACCGACGTTTCGGCGCAGCGTCATCTACATCGTGGAGCACAACGACGGCGGCACCTTGGGTGTGGTGCTCAACCGCGCCAGCGAAACGCCGGTGTACAACGTGTTGCCGCAGTGGTCGAAGTTGACGATCAAGCCGAAGACCATGTTCGTCGGTGGGCCGGTGAAGCGGGACTCGGCGCTGTGCCTGGCGACCCTGCGCGCCGGCGTCGATCCGGAGGGCATCGTCGGTCTGCGGCATGTGGACGGCCGGGTGGTGATGGTCGATCTGGACGCCGATCCCGACTCGATCGCACCACTGGTTGAGGGGGTGCGGATCTTTGCGGGCTACTCCGGCTGGACAATCGGTCAGCTGGAAGGCGAGATCGATCGCGACGACTGGATCGTCCTGTCCGCGTTGCCGTCCGACGTTCTGATCGGGCCGAAGACCGACCTGTGGGGTCAGGTGCTGCGCCGCCAGCCGCTGCCGTTGTCGTTGCGTGCGACCCACCCGATCGACACCAGCCGCAACTAGCTGGGCGCACACAGCCGGGTGCACCCCGGGCACTGCTGGCCGCACCCGGCAGCCGCCTGCCGGCGTGCCGCGAAGCGTGCGCTCTGATAAGCGCCCGCAGCCAGCGTGCCCAGGGCGCCAACGACGCCGATGACGAGGGCTACCAGGCCCCGTGTCGGGGCCGCCGCGAGCGCTACCACCCCGCCCGCGCCCAGCATCACCGCCGCCGCGATCTGCGCCGGCGCCATGGCACGCAGCGCTACCTGGATGTCACCCCCACCGCGGCGGCGGGCCAGTGACCGCGCCCCGAAACTCACCGAGGCCACCGCCGCGCTCAGGCACAGCACGCCCGCAATCAGCATGCCCTCACACTAAAGCTCAGTGTTGCAGGAACGAAAAGTTCGGCAACGGCGGCAACCCGGGCACCATCGCCAAGATGCTGGGCGTGGGCGCCACCAGCGGCTGGTTGGGCACCGCCGCCTGCGCGGGGAGCCCCACGGGTGCCTGGGCGACGGGTGCTTGCGCGACGGGTGCTTGCCCCACGGGTGCTTGGGCGACGGGTGCTTGCGCGACGGGTGCTTGCGCGACGGGTGCTTGGGCGACGGGTGCTTGGGCGACGGGTGCTTGGGCGACGGGTGCTTGGGCGACGGGCGCTTGGGCGATGGGTGGAGTCTGCGTGGCCGGCGCCTGCGCGGGTGCGCCGGGGGCGGCCACCCGGAAACCGTTGACGATCGCGTCCGTAGCGGGGCCATCACCAACCGCGACGGCACGGTCGGTGGTCACCCCCAGCGACACCAGGTACGTGTCGTGCCCGGAGGTCGCGATGACGTTGCGCCGCGAGGTGCTCAGAGTCAGGTCGCCGTCGCGGTAAGTGCCCTCGATGATCGACGCCGGGAAACCGCCCAGGTCGGCCATCGAGGCGTCAGTCGTCTGCCAGACAGGCAGTTTCTGGCTGTCGACGTAGCCGTGCGTGATCGCGTCCTTGGGATCGAAGTCGCCGCTAAGTTTGTAGACCACCAACTGAGCGTTCGAGCTGTAGATGCTGTTACCTTGCCGGTCGGCGATGACGGCGAAGGCGTCGGGCACATTCGGATCGGGAACCTGGGTCCAGCGCGGGGGCACGGGCAACGTGATGTTGAGCCCGGTGAACCCCTGCAGCTTTTGCGCCTCGAGCTTGACTCCCTTCGCCTGCAGGTACTCGCGGAGCGTGCCGGACACCGCGGGGGTCGCCGCCGGGGGTGTCGGCGCGGTCGGCGCGGCGAGCAAACTGTTAGAGCCCTGCGCGGCGAGCGCCGGGGCGTTCTGCGGCGCGGGGGCCGGAGCGGCGATGCCGGGCGCGGGAGGCGCGGGACGGGCGGGTTCGGCCGATGCCGTCGCGCCGGCGAGCGCGGTGACTCCGATGGCGCCGGCGGCAAGACCTCCGGCGAGGACCCGAAGGGTGCGGGTGATCTCAATCATCTGGGTCGGTCCTTTTTGAAGGCCGGGGGTTCGGCACCCTCAGCGCCAATCGTGTAGAAGCTGAATGTAGCCACAGGTCAAAGCCGATGAATAGGCTCGACATCGACCTGGGATGAACCTCTGATCGGCGCGCAACGCAACCGATACCAACCCGTGGCCGGCGGGCCCGCCGCGTCGATACTTATACCCTGATCGAGTGACCGACCCGCCCACGACCGACACCGACGCACCGCCGTATCGCTACGCGACGGGGCTGGCGGGCCGCATCGAGAGCACCTGGCAGAAGAGGTGGGCGCAACTCGGCACGTTCAACGTGCCGAACCCGGTCGGCGATCTGGCTCCCACGGACGGCACCCCGGTTCCCGCCGACAAGCTGTTTGTGCAGGACATGTTCCCCTACCCGTCCGGGGAGGGACTGCACGTCGGACACCCGCTGGGGTACATCGCCACCGACGTGTACGCCCGCTACTTCCGTATGACCGGCCACAATGTGCTCCACGCGTTAGGGTTTGACGCGTTCGGGCTTCCCGCCGAGCAGTTCGCGGCGCAAACCGGCACCCACCCCCGCACCAGGACCGAAGCCAACGTCGTCAACTTCCGGCGGCAGCTGGGCCGCCTGGGCCTCGGTCATGACAGCCGGCGCAGCTTCTCCACCACCGACGTCGAGTTCTACACGTGGACCCAGTGGATCTTCCTGCAGATCTACAACTCCTGGTTCGACACCGCCGCCAACAAGGCCCGGCCGATTTCCGATCTGGTTGCCGCATTCAATTCCGGTGAGAGAACTCTGGACGACGGACACGACTGGCGCACGCTGTCAGCGGGAGAGCGTGCCGACGTCATCGACGGCTTCCGGCTGGTCTATCGCGCGGACTCGATGGTGAACTGGTGTCCCGGCCTCGGGACGGTGCTAGCCAACGAAGAGGTCACTCCCGACGGCCGCAGCGACCGTGGAAATTTTCCGGTGTTCCGTAAACGCCTGAGACAGTGGATGATGCGGATCACCGTCTACGCCGACCGGCTCCTCGAGGACCTGAATCTGCTGGACTGGCCAGAGCAGGTCAAGACCATGCAGCGCAACTGGATCGGGCGCTCGACCGGTGTGCAGGCAGTGTTCGCGGCGACCGCGACCGATGGGTCGACGGTCGGCATCGAGGTGTTCACCACTCGGCCCGACACCATGTTCGGCGCCACCTACCTGGTGCTGGCCCCGGAGCACGACCTGGTCGACGACATCGTCGCCGCCGCCTGGCCGGACGGGATCGACGCCCGCTGGACCTACGGTGCACCCACGCCGGGAGACGCGGTCGCTGCGTATCGGAAGGCGATCGCCGCCAAGTCTGACCTCGAGCGTCAGGAGAGCAAGGACAAGACGGGCGTCTTCCTCGGCGGCTACGCGACCAACCCCGCCAACGGTGCGCGCGCGCCGATCTTCGTCGCCGACTACGTGCTCGCCGGCTACGGCACCGGCGCCATCATGGCCGTACCGGGCCACGACCAGCGCGACTGGGACTTCGCCCACGCCGTGGGGCTACCGATCGTGGAAGTGATTGCCGGCGGTGACGTCTCAGAGTCCGCGCACACCGGGGATGGCAACCTGATTAATTCCGGGTATCTCGATGGAATGACCGTCGCGGGCGCCAAGGAGGCGATCACCGCCCGCCTGGAGGCGGACGGACTGGGCCGCGCGCGCGTCGAGTTCAAGCTGCGTGACTGGCTTTTCGCTCGCCAGCGGTACTGGGGCGAACCGTTTCCGATCGTCTACGACCAGAGCGGACGGCCGCATCCACTCGACGACGCCGCCCTGCCCGTGGAGCTACCCGACGTGCCGGATTACTCGCCGGTGCTGTTCGACGCGGACGACGCCGACAGCGAGCCGTCGCCGCCCCTGAACAAAGCATCCGAATGGGTGCACGTCGAGCTGGATCTGGGTGAGGGGTTGAAGCCCTACACCCGCGACACCAATGTGATGCCGCAGTGGGCGGGCAGCTCCTGGTACGAGCTGCGCTACACCGACCCACACAACTCGGAGTCATTCTGCGCCAAAGAGAACGAGGCCTACTGGATGGGTCCCCGGCCGGCGCAGCACGGCCCGCTCGATCCCGGGGGCGTCGACCTGTACGTCGGGGGCGCCGAGCATGCCGTGCTGCATCTGCTGTACGCGCGGTTCTGGCACAAGGTTCTCTACGACTTGGGCCACGTTTCGTCTCGCGAGCCGTACCGGAGGCTGATCAACCAGGGCTACATCCAGGCCTTCGCCTACACCGATGCGCGAGGTTCGTACGTGCCCGCGGACGACGTGTTCGAACGCGGCGAGCGCTTCTTCATCCCCGCGCCCGACGGTGAGATCGAGGTCTTCCAGGAGTTCGGCAAGATCGGCAAGAGCCTGAAGAATTCGATCTCACCCGACGAGATCTGCGACGACTATGGGGCGGATACGCTGCGGGTGTACGAGATGTCGATGGGTCCGCTGGAGGCATCGCGGCCGTGGGCCACCAAGGATGTGATCGGAGCGCACCGATTCCTGCAGCGCGTCTGGCGGCTGGTGGTCGACGAGCACACCGGACAGGCGATCGTCGGCAACGGACCGCCGGATGCCGAGACACTGCGGGAGCTGCACCGCGCCATCGCCGGAGTATCGCAAGACTATGTGGCCCTGCGCAATAACACCGCGGTGGCCAAGTTGATCGAATACACCAACCATCTGACCAAGCGGTACCGCGACGCAGCGCCCCGCGCGGCCGTCGAGCCACTGGTGCTCATGGTCGCCCCGCTGGCTCCGCACCTGGCCGAAGAGCTATGGCAGCGGCTCGGACACGGCACCCCGTTGGCTCACGGACCGTTCCCGGTCGCCGATCCGGCGTATCTGGTCGAGGAGACCGTCGAGTACCCGGTGCAGGTCAACGGGAAAGTGCGCGGCCGGGTGGTCGTGGCCGCCGACGCCGACGAGGAGACGTTGACGACCGTGGCCCTCGCCGATGAGAAGGTGCGGGCCTTCCTCGCGGGCGCCACCCCGCGCAAGGTCATCGTGGTGCCCGGCCGCCTGGTCAACGTGGTGGTCTGACGCGCCTACCGGATGCGGGCGGGCGGCCGTAGCACGAGTTCGTGGACGTGACCGTCGCTTGGCGTGGCCACCACGTGGGCGACGGCATTCGCTACGGTCTCGGGCCGCAGGAAGGCGCCGGCGTCGTACTCGCCGCCCTCGAACGCGACGAGTTCCCGCTGCATGCCGGTGTCGGTGCGACCGGGGTAGATCGTGGTCACCCGCAGGGCGGGTTCGTCGTCACGCAGCGAGTCGGCGAAGGCGCGCAACGCGAACTTGCTCGCCGAATACGAGGCCAGACCCGGCGACACGGTGCGCCCCGCGCCGGAGTTGATGAACACCACGCGGCCGCGGGTGGCGCGCAGCGCGGGCAGCAGTGCCAGCGTCAACTCCACCGGGCCAAGGACATTGACGGCGAACGTGGCGCGCCATGCGTCAACGTCCGATTCGGCGACGCGGCCGGGGATGGATATCCCCGCGTTGTGGACCAGCACGTCGAGGGCGTCGACGATCTCGCACGCCGCCTCGATCTCGCTGCTGTCGGTCACGTCCAGCGGGAAGGTTGTGGCACCGAGTCGCTCGGCGAGGGCGTCGAGCCGATCGGAGGGCCGACCTGCCAGCAGCAGCGTGTGCGTGGGTGCCAGACCCGCGGCGATGGCCGAGCCGATACCGCCGCCGGCTCCGGTGATGAGTGCAGTTGGCATGCCCGGCTCAGTGCTGATCGCGCCACCGGCACAGCGCTTCAGCGGCGCTCAGATCGTAGTCCGGTCCGTCGCAGCCGACGGTGAGCATCGTGACGCCGAGGGCGAGGAGGGTCTCGGCGTTCTCGACTATTCCGCCGCCGGTTTCGACGGCGGCCGACATTTCGATGGTGGCCGGGTCGCGCCCGACGTCGGCGCAGTGCCGCCGCAGGATCTCCAGCTTCGCGGGGAACTCGTCCACGGCGGTGAAGCTGTGCCAGATGTCGCCGTATTCGGCGACCAGCCGCAGGGTCTTGCGGGGGCCGCCGCCGCCGATCAGGACGGGCACGGCGCGGGTGGGGACAGGGTTGAGTTTGGCCAGCCGCGCGGTGATGCGCGGCATCGCCACCGCCAGGTCGTCAAGGCGGCTGCCGACCGTCCCGAATTCGTAGCCGTACTCGTCGTAATCCTTTTGCTTCCAACCCGAACCGATGCCCAGCACGAGCCGGCCGTCCGAGATGTGGTCGACGGTGCGTGCCATGTCGGCCAGCAGTTCCGGGTTGCGATAGGAGTTGCAGGTCACCAGCGCGCCGATCGCGATGCGGGACGTCTGCTCAGCCCACGCTCCGAGCATGGTCCAGCACTCAAAGTGCGCGCCGTCGGGGTCGCCGTACAGCGGGAAGAAATGGTCCCAGTTGAAGACGATGTCCACACCCATGTCTTCGCAGCGGCGCACAGCATCGCGGATCTGCCGGTAGTGCGGGGCGTGTTGGGGCTGCAGCTGCACCCCGATGCGGACGGGAAAGTGGGAAGTCTTGGAAGTCTTGGAAGTCATGGCATCAGCCTAAGCTGAGCGTGCACCGAGCACACCGCGGAGCAGGTCGATCAGCGTCCGCGGCTGGTCGCTTTGCACCGAGTGCCCGGCGTTCTCGACAACGTGGACCGCACGGAAGCGCGGGGCACGCCTGGCGAGTTCTGCGGCGTCCTCGTCGGTGACGAACCCGGACGTGCCGCCGCGAATCAGGGTGATGGGCGCCGACAGCGCGTCGACGTCATCCCACAGGCCGGTGAAGTCGGGGAAGACGCGGATGGCGTCGTAGCGCCAGGACCAGGCGCCGGTGTCCAGGCGGCGCGAGTTGTGGATCACGCCGCGGCGCAACGCCCTGGGCTCGCGGTGCGGCGCCGCGGCGAGCGTGAGGTCCAGCATCGCCTGGAAGCTGGGGAACTCCCGCTCGCCCTGCATCAGCGCCACCGTGCCCTGCTGCTCTTTGGTCATCTCGGAGTGCCGTTGCAGCGCGGACGGGGTGACGTCGATGAGGACGAGTTCCTTGACCAACTCCGGCGCGACCGCGCCCAGCCGGATCGCGGTGAGCCCGCCCAGCGACATGCCGACCACGAGGTCGGCGGAGGGCGCCCACTCGCGCAGCGCCGGCGCCAGCGCGGCGGCGTTGTTCTGCGGCGAGTAGTCGCCGTCCTCGCGCCAGCCGGAGTGCCCGTGCCCGGGCAGGTCGACGGCCAGGGCCGGCTCGCCCAGACCGACGACGACCGTGTCCCAGGTGTGGGCGTTCTGCCCGCCCCCATGCAGGAAGACGATCCGCGGGGGCCTCGACCCGGCAGCGCCCCAGCGCAGCGCACTGACGGTGCCGTCGGCGGTGTCCACCTCGACCCGGTGCCCGTCCGGCAGCGGGCCGGCGACCCCGGCCTGTTCGGCGTTCTCGGCCAGCAGTGAGAACTCGGGCAATCCCGCCAGTTCGTCCTCGGAGATCTCGGTCACGATCTTCGACCCTAGCGCGCGCGTCTAGAGCACTCGTCTAGAGCACATAGCGGCGGCGAACGCCGCGGAACCGCTCCCACATGGCGGCGGCGCGTTCCGCGGCAGTGACGATGGCGGTGTCGGCGGGCAGAGCCTTCAGGACCTCCTCGTACCTGACCAGACGGGTGTCCAAGGCGGCGGGTTCCCCCTCGAGCATGTGCCGGTAGGTCAGGTTCCCGCGCTGGAAGCCCTGGGTGTCCAGCCAGTTGTGGACGCCCGGATCGCGATGCGCCATGACGATCCGGATGCGGCCGTCGCGGTCGACCTTCGTGCGGCTGGGCGTGTAGCTCACCGGCCGGTACAGGTAGTCCATGCTGGTGAAGAACACACCCATGTTGGTCAGCATCCACAGCCCGTCGTGGGCGTCGAACTCGACGATCAGCGCCTCGTCGTCGGCAAGCTCCCAGTACATGTTGGCCGCGGCCCGACCGCGTTTGGTGTCGGCGCCGGACGTGCCGACATGCGGGAACACGTTCGGGTGTGTGGCGTCGACGCCCCCGTGGGTGAAGGGGAACTCGGGCCACTCCGACATCAGCCCTGTGACGAAATCACCGGCCCAGCGCATCGCCTCGACCACCTCAGCGGGCGTGGGCAGCGGCTTGGGCGAGGCCATGTCGATCCGCTCGATGCGCATTTGCGCCGGACGTTCGTCCCAACGGTCGAACCCCTGGCGGATGAACAGCTTGCGTGAACCGGCGGTGGTGGGCAGCCAGTTGGGCCCACGTTCGGGACCGCCGATGTAGAGCTCGAATTCCCCGCCGAATTCCCCGCCGCCGGCTTGTATCTGATTGCCCAGCAGGTTGGCCTCGGGCGTGTCACCGAAGGGTTCGTGCAGCACGCCAGGTCCGGGAGTGCGGGGGCCCTGCACGGTGACATTGAAAAACCTTGCCGTGCCGCGGGTGCCGGTGAGCCGGTAGCTTGAGTTGCCATCGATCCAGGCTTGCTGGTAGGTGAAGTCCGCGCAGTCGCCGCCGAGCTTGCGGGTGGGGCTACTGAAGGTGTGCAGCGCCGGGTAGCGGGTGTCGCGTGTCTCGAGCGCGAGGTCGAAGGCCTGCCCGAGGTTCTGCGTCAGGAACCGGTACGCGTCGACCCGGTGCATGCCCGACGCGGGGTTGGCCTCTTTGAAGACCTGTTCACCCGCGCGCTGCAACCGGGCGCAAAATTCGGTCCACGCCGACTGCAGAGCCGCGTCGTCTGCGCCGTCACCGAACGCCATACTCAGGCCCCCATTCTGTTCAGCGTTGCGCCGACGACATCGCATGCCCGCCGGGCGGATTCGAAACGGCCCTCCTGATCGATCCGGGGACCGATGAGCTCCAGATCGAAGCCGTGCGCATAGCCGCCGGCGAGCGTTTGGGCGACGAACGCGTCGATCGGGATCGTGCCGTCACCAGGAACCGCCCGCCCCGGCAGGGCCCGGTCACCCAGCACATAGTCGCTCAGCTGGACCAGCGCCGTTCGCGGTAGCGCGCGCCCCACCATCTCGTCGAAATCACCCTCCGCCCAGCAGTGAAACACATCGATACAGATGGCCAGATCGCCCATCTCGGCCAGTGTGACGGTGTCGCGCAGCGTATGGGCGAGGTGGATGTCGGCGTACAGGCTCGAGGCATTCTCAATCGCCAGCGCCACGCCAGCCGACTTCGCGTGCGCTACACACGGTTGGACCATGGCGCAAAATCGGTCGGCAGCCTGCGCCCAAGTCAGGCCACCGCGTCCACCGGTGAGCATGTAGACGGTATGGGCGCCCACCGCGGCCGCGGCGTCGATCACGCGCGACAGCGCGTCCCGCCCGGCCTGCGGGTCGGTAGACAGCTGGCCGCCACCGAAGACATGGATGACCGACTCCACGGTGTAGTTGTTGCGCCGCAGCAGATCTGGAAACGCCGGGTCGAGCAGCTGGTCGTCAAGGATGCTCAACCGGGAAACACCCAGGGCCGCCCAGTGCCCCTCCAGGTCGATCAGCGAAGTCCCGTGGAAGGTGACGCTGTGCACCGAGAGGCGCGGGTGTACGAGCGTCATGTCAGGACCGGCGTTCGATTGCTACACCGAACCGCTCGCGGAACGGCTTGAATTCCGCATGCAGTGCATCGATGTCTTCGCCGATGTCGACCAGCAATTGGGTGGAATAGCGGAATGTGCCGTAGCGGTCACCGCGATTGTTCGCCAGGTAGTCGCGCATCGCCGATTCGGCCTCCGCGGTCAGGTCGCGGCCGCAGAACTCGTAGTAGCGACGCACGCCTGCGACATGATCGGCGACGAAGTCGGAGTACGGAAGGTGCAGAATGCGTGGATCACCGACCAAGGGATTGCTCATTGTGTTGGCGATGCTGGCGCGGGTCATCTCGAGGTGTTTCTTTGCCTCGGCGTGCAGGTCGATCGGGCCGACGATGCCGTCCATGATGTCGGCCATCATCATGGT
>CAZZHX010000030.1:0-20343 GCA_964653535.1 uncultured Mycobacterium sp.
ACCCAGGCCTGCGGTACCGGGTGCCGCCCCGGCGAGCCGGGATGACGACTCTGAATCAACCGGAGGTTGCAAGGGCATGGACGGCACGTTCGCTCCGCCACCCCCGAATGACGCAGGTTTGAGGCCCCCCTTGACCGGCCCGGCCTTCATATCCTGCAACGCGCCTGTCAGCTTGGAGTCATCGGGCATCTCCGGCTTGGTGGGCATGGTGGGCATGGAGGGCATGGAGGGCATGGTGGGCGTGGTCGGCATGGTGGGCGTGGTCGGCGTGGTGGGTATGTGCGGCGGCACGACCGGCGGCCCAACCGGCGGCACGACCGGCGGCACGACCGGATTCCACACCGGAGGCGTGTAGGCGACGGGAAGCTGCGGCCATCCATCCAACTGCTTAACGGAAAAGTTGCTCTTGTAAGTTTCCTGCGTGTCAAACGACTTCTTCTCGATGTAGTCGTACCGATCTTCTAAATTCCTCATACCATTAACCATGTCCTTCATGGAGCCAGTCCAGCGGCATTCGTAAGGTTCGCCATGTTGCCAATAACAGCCAGATGCTTCTTCGAAGGCGTACGGTTTAGGTCCATTTTTATTACAACGGTGTGTGAACTGACCGCGGCCCGCTTCCAGACCTCCGCTGCCTGTGCAGAAATTATTGGAGTAATGGCGGTCAAGGTTTTTCAAGTCGGTGTCTCTATAACTGCGATCGTAGTTCTTCAAATCGACAGATTTTGGTGGCCAGAGTCCGATGCGATCTTTCCTGGGATCTCCGTCGTCCGTGGGGTGGTCACGGAGCGCGGTCCCGTGCGCCTTCACGAGCGTGTTGGCTTGGTCGGCGATATCTTTACACTTCCGAGCCATGTTTTCGCACCACGATACGTGTGCTTTCATGACGTTTGAGATCTGGTCGCACGCGGTTCCCGACCATTGTTCAAACGGGCGGAATCGCGGCGTGGCGTCGAGCAGAATCTTCTCATACTTACTCCACGCGTCAGCGAAGGCCCGGAGCGACTCACCCTGATCGCCTTTGTCCCTGTCCCTCAGAAGTGCGCACGCCTCCCTGCAGGCCTTGTGGCCGTCGTCTTGATCACGGTGCGGGGGTGCTTCGCCGAGCGCCGCCCCCATCGCCGCTGGCGGTGCCGGTGGCGGCAGCAACGCCGAGCGCCGCCCGGGGCCGTCGGTGATGTCCTTCGCACCGGCATCGTCGGTGTAGGCATAGACCTTGGCGGCGCTGCGCAGCGAATCCGCCAAATGTGACCACGCCTGGAGGCCTTGTATCAGGCGGTCCGTCAAATTATGGGCGTTATACGACAAAACGGCGAGGCGATCTGGAATCCACGGGAACCCAGCCGGCGCGTCGACGGTCGTGGGGGGTTGTGTTCCCCAATCGAAGGGCCACTCGAAGGCGCCCAGCGGATCATCAAGCTCTATCGCGCGTGCCATGAGCTCCGTGTACTCGACTTTCACGGGCTGCGGTTCTGTCATCACAGATCCTCTCCTGGCTGTCCGCCGACCACCAAGGCTGCGCCCCGCCGCCGGGGTCCGAGCGACCGTTATCAGTCCTGCGTTATCAGTCCTTCAGCATTCCTGTGAGCGAGGTGGCGATCTCGGACAACGAGGAGACGAGTTCTGCCTGCTGGGCTTGGATGGACTGGGTCGCAGCGGCCTGCGCGCGGCCCAACGCCTCGTTGATCCGCTGCTCCACCGTTTCGGCGCCCAACCGCAGCAGGCCCTCTTCGATGTGGAGGCCGGTCAGGCAGCGGTGGCCGTTGATGGTCACGTCGACTGTCTCGGTTTCGTCGGTGGCGCTGAACGATCCGGTCGCAGTGCGCTGCATCTGGTTCTCGAGAGCCGAGTTGAATCGCTTGAGCTGATCCAGCGCCTCGGCAACCTGGGGGTGCGTTCCGGGGGGCATGTTCGCGGCGGTCATGTGGCGAGGTCCTTCATGTCGCGGGTGGGTTCTGGCTGAGTGTAAGGCTCCCGCGTCGCCTACGGCTAGGCCTCTACCGCGGGAGGGTCTTTTCGTAGACGCTCTCGTCTGGAGTGGTCACCGGCTGGATCGCCAGCTTACGGTGCCGGGGCGTGCTGATCACGTCGTGCCGCAGCACCACCTCATGGTCGATTCCCCGCCGCTCACCGAAGTAGGTCGTGGCTGCCGGCCACGCGACCTTAGCCTCGGGCCCGACCTCGGCGCCGATCATTTCGGCGAATTCCTGGAAGCGGGGCGGCAGGGTGACTATCCCCCCGGCTGCGGCGCTCCGCATTGCGAACTGCATGAATACCTGAGCGCCACCCAAGGTGAGGCTCACGTCGACGTCGTCGAAGGGCATGTATACCCGGTGCTGGCTCGCCGTCTGGCCCACCAGCACCCCGGCTGGTCCGATCGGCAGCTTGCAGTGGCGGCTGGGAACCAGGCTCAGTCCGTAGAGCGCTTCGCGCTGGCCGCCGGACACCCGGGAAAAGCCCTGAGGTCTTCGCGGCTCGCCAACCGTGGTCAGCGTCACCGTGGACTGCGGTGCCGTCGAGGCGTCGATCCGGACCGTGGCAATGGTGCGATCCGCCGGCGCCGACCACCACACATCGGGACCGCCGGGGGCCATGTAGGCGGCGGTGAAACCGTCGGGCCCCGTGATTGTCGACCAACCTTCACGGTCGAAGCTGATGCGGGTGGCCTCGTCGTATTCGTCGAAGCTGCGTCCACACTTCGCGTCGACGCCATGGCTGGCCAGTCGGTCGGCGATGCGCGTCGCCGAGGCCACCAAGTACCGGGCCAGCCCCGCGGCGCCGACATCACGCCGCTGACCCGACTTGAGGGCCCGCAGCGGGTCGGCGCGCAGCACGATCCAGGTGCGACGGTGCACCGGTGCGGGATCGGATCCGATCAGAGTGCCGTACAGGTTTGCCACCCGGGGCGTCGCCGTCGTGCCGATACGGTAACCGGCCGACACGATGTCGGCTTCCAGATCGGGGCAATGGACCGCCAAAAGCTCTTGCAGCAGTTCAGTGTCCACCACGTCGTCCGTGTGGGCGTGACCATCCACGATGACCGTCGTGGTGAACGGCCGGGGAATGAGCTCGACGACGGCGACCAGGAATCTGCCTTGCCAGCGCACGGCGACGCGCTCCCCCGGCTGCACCGTGGCGCCGACCGCGGTGTCTGTTGGCTCATGCAGCGGTCTGCTGCGCCGGGGCAGCCATGCGATCACCGCAGCCATCCAACCGGTGACCCGCCGACCCCGAAAGGTCACCGTGGCAAGCACCACACCCAGCGCCACCAGGGCTGGGCCGACCGGCGCATAGTGGGTGCCAAGGAACAGCAGGATGCACGGCGGGGCTAGAGCAGCCACCCAGAGTGCGTGGCCACTGGTGAACCGTAACCCTAGAGCGCTCATCGGACCTCAGTCTCTTTGCAGGGCTCGTTGGATGAGGGCGGCCACACCGAGCACCGCCAGCAGGGCGGCGACTCCGGCAGTGACCACGGCGATGGGGCCGTGATCGGGCGGCCGCACCGGCGTCGGGGGATCGACTGAGGCGACCGCGGGCGGGTGTGCGCTCGATCCGTCGGCCGGAATGTCCCATGTCAGCGCCGCGACGGCGTCGACGGGCCCGGCGCCGACATCGTCGTCAACGCCGCCGCCGGGATGCCGTGCGCTGGCCACGATGCGGTTGATGATCTGCGCGGGTGGCAGGTCGGGGAACCGTTGCCGCAGCAGCGCCGCCACACCGGAGATGTACGCCGCGGAAAAGGAGGTGCCGGCGATCGGCACCGGCTCCTCCTTGCCCGGCAACGCATTCACCGGTGCGCCGTTGCCGCCGAGTGCCACGATGTTCTCCGCAGGCGCCGCCGCGCCCACCCACGGCCCGTGCATCGAGAACGGACTCGGCGCCCCGCTCTGGCCGACACCTCCGACAGTCAGCACTAACGGGGTGTACCACGCGGGCGTGACAATGGTCTGCACTTGCTCCCAGCCGCGCGGGTCGGCCGGTTGGGACGGGTCAGGCGGCGGGTTCTGTCCGCAATCCCCACCGGTGTTGCCGGCCGCTGCGACGATCACGGCGCCCTTGGCGTTGACCGCGTAGTCGATGGCGCCGCCCAGGGTGGACTCGTCGACCGTATTCTTCACCTTGAAGCAGGCCGCTTCGCTGATGTTGATCACCCTCGCGCCCAGATTGGCGGCGTGGACTATGGCGCGAGCCAGGCTGCGGACCGACCCCGCCGCCGGTGTGGCGTTGGGGTCGTTCTTATCGGGCTTGTTGTCGTTATCCTGCTTGGGCTCGAACGCCTCCGACGTCTGGCGCAGCGAGATCAGACGCGCGTCCGGCGCGACGCCGACAAAGCCGTCCGTCGGTGCGGGCCGGCCGGCGATGATGGACGCGATGAGGGTTCCGTGGGCGTCGCAGTCGCTGAGCCCGTCGCCGTCCTTGAGGACGAAGTCGCCGCCGGGCTCGGCGGGCACCCGCGGCGAGGCGTTCACGCCGGTGTCGATGAGGGCCACCGTGACGCCGGCGCCGGTGGCGAACTTGTGCGCGTCACCGACGCCCAGGTAGGTGTTGGCCCACGTCGGATCGTGGAAGCTGGTGCCGGGGAGAGCCAGGGGATCCTTGCACAGCCGGCGCTGTTCAAGGGGCTGATCGGGTCCCGTCTCGTCGGGCGGCACCGCGCCCGGGTTGATCGCGGGCGGAGCGACGGCAAATGCCGGAGGTGCGGTGAGGAGTGTGAGCAGCAGAACCGCGGCGAACACGATGATGTTCCCGAGTGTCCGGCCCGCGCGCACCATCACAGAAGGAGGATATGCCGGTGGGGTTTTCCGGGGGTAGCGGCACCCCGGCCACGGCGGCGGCGCCCCCTCGCGAGCGTCACGCTGGTGCGACGCTGGTCGTCGGTGGCCACGCTGGTGTGACATTCGAGGGTTGGTGTGGCATTCCAGGGCTGGGCTACCACACGATGGCGGCCATGTCGCGGTTGTCCGAGCACACGGCACGCACCGCGGCCTGGATGTCGGGTGCGGTGATGATCTGCAGATCCTCGACCGTCACCGGCCCGCCCGCGCGCTTGTGGGCGACTACCCGGGTGTCGCGGAGCCCTTCGGCGCGTTCGACGACGTTGCGGGCGAACCGGCCGTTGTGCATGGCGTCGATGCCGTGCTGCCCGCCGGGCGTGATGTAGCGGCGGATCGTGGTGGCCACATCGAGAAAGGCCTCGCGCGCGGCATCGTCGAACAGGCTGGCGCGCGGTGTGGCGTAGCGGCTGCCGATTTCGACGATCTCGGTCGGCGAGTACGACGCGAAGCGCAGTTTGCGGTTGAACCGGCCGGCCAGACCGGGGTTCACGGTGAGGAACTCGTCGACTCGCTCCTCGTAACCGGCGCCGATGAAACAGAAGTCGAAGCGGTGGGCTTCCAGCGCGAGCAGGAGCTGGTTGACGGCCTCCATGCCGATCATGTCCGGCGTGCCGTCATGGTGGCGTTCGACCAGGGAGTAGAACTCGTCCATGAAAATGACCCGCCCGAGCGACTCTTGGATCAGCCGGTTGGTCTTGGGCCCTGACTCGCCGATGAAGTTTCCGCAGAAGTCCGATCGGCGCACCTCTCGGATGTCGGGATGCCGCACGATCCCCATCCCGGCGTAGATCTTGCCCAGCGCCTCGGCGGTGGTCGTCTTGCCCGTGCCCGGCGGTCCCACCAACAACATGTGATTGGTCTGGCCCTCCACCGGCAGGCCGTGTTCCAGGCGCATCGTGCGCACCTCGAGTTGGTCCTCCAGCGCCGAGACCGCCTGCTTGACCGACGCCAGGCCGACCTGCAGGGCCAGCAGCGCGCGGCCCTCGGCCAGCAACTCCGCCCGCCGCCCGGCCGCGTCGTCGTCGTCCAGTTCCTCCCGGGACCTCGCCGTCGCGGCGTCCCACCGGTCGATTCGGGTGCCGATGGTGCGTTCGTCGGTGACGGCCAGGTGTAGGTGGGCGTCGGCGAGGGCGTCCTTGGCCGGCCCGGTCAGCACCCCGTTGACGGTTGCCCGGGACAGCCAGACCTCGGCCTTGTCCTCCTCGCCGAGCTGGCGGTGCACCATGCCCCGCATGTAGGCCACGTCGGCGACCAGCAAGGGGATATCGGCGGCGTCGACCCGGTCCAACCAATTCAGGGCAACCCGGTCCTGACCGAGATGAGCCGCGGCGTGGGCGGCCAGCGCGCAGATCGACGCGGTGACGGCCGACATCATGATTGCCTGCGGCGGTAACTCCTCGGCGGCCGTCGCCAACACGTCGGGCCAGCGCTGCGTAGAGAACATCAAGAACGCCCGGGCCAGCTGGTGCCATTGGTGGTTGACCGGGGAATCCAACAGGTCTTTGTTGGCCAGCAGCGCGTCGGCCTCGGCGTACTGTCCGGCGATCGTCAGCGACGACGACAGTGCGAGCCCCACCTGCGACGCATCGGTCACCGTGATCGCGATGTACGGGCCCAGCTGGATCTCCGCGGCGAGCACCCGGCCGATCCGCGTGGTCTCGCGGTGCAGCCATTCGCCGGTGGCGTAGAGCTGCCTCAGCGACGTCAGGGCGTTGTCGCCGCAGGCGACGCGCCCCAGCCAGGCGTCGGCCATGGTCGCGTCGGCGTCGGTGGCGGCGACGAACTCCGGCAGCGCCGCCGCACGGCTTTCACGGCACATGATCGCCATCGCCCGGTCGAAATGTCGACGCGCGGTGTGTAAGTCACCCACGAGTCGCGCCAACGCCGATTGGCCCCGGGGAGACGTAGCGGTTCTCGGCCCGGAACATGTCCATGTCGAGCACCCAATTATCTTCTGCCGCAGTAAGAATCACCGTTGTCTCATCGATCTGTTCGATCAGCACGTCGAAGGTGTGCCGCTGCGCCTCGGGGAGCGTCGTACCTGATGGCGCGACGGTGATGACGGTGGACGGTCGTGGGGTGGGCGCGATCGCGACGTCGTCACCGCCGGTGCCGTCGATCTCCATGACGCTGACGGTGGTTCGGGGCGTGGGCCTTGAGGCGTTGACGATGCTGATCTCCGGCATGCGGACGCTGGCCCATCGCGCCGGCACTCGGGTGTGCACGCAGACGCGTTCGCCGGCGCCGGCTGTGCGGATCACGATCCGCTTCGCTATCGGGTCGTCCGCCGCGATGAAGACACGCGAGGGTTCACCCGCATCGGTGACCGGAATCATCAGGCGGTCCCCGTTGGCAAGCTTGCCGATCAGCACACCCGAGGGCCCGATCTCGATGACCAACTCCCGCGGCAGCGGGCCGGGCCGCAGCCCCCGCAGGCGTGGCCGCGGGCCGCACATGCCGGCCGCGGCAGCGGCCGCCTGTTCACCGTCGAGTCGGCGCAGGATCACCGCGGGCGGAGTGGGCGCCGGGGTGGGTGTCCGCACGGTGATCGTCGCGGTGCAGGTCGCGTCCGGGTAGACGGTGATGTTCTGGATGACCTCGTCGGCGCGCAGCGTCCACGCCTGTGCCAGCACCTGCGACGAGATCGTCTCCGCAGGGTAGGCGTACGTCGTCATCCAGCCCGCTTCCCCGCGGATGGCTGTCCAACGTTGCGCACCGCCCGTCACCGCATCCGCACCCAGTCGGCGGTCAAGCTCCACGAGGTCGGTGGCGGTGGCCACCCGCGCCCGCAACCCCTGGCACCGCAGTAGGCCTGTGATACGCTGTGCGACCGAAACAGCAGTTACTCCAACGGTTGTCCGCCAGCGTAGCGCCTGTGCATTGTCCAGTATCGATAGCCGGATCACAAGCCAGGTTTCACGTCGGCCGGCATACGGCGGGGTGCCGATCTCCGAGTCATACACGCGCGGGTAGTCGCCGACGTTGCCGTGCCGCGAGCCCACGGTGACGACGCTGATCGAATCGAGCTGCAGGCCCAGTGCGTGACGCAACATGGGAACTACGTCGACAACGTCGATGATGTTGTCGTTGTCGACGGTCACCGAGCCGGTCACCCTGGTCGCCTGGTGCGCCCTGCCGAGCAGTTGCACGGCCACCACCGCAGTTCCGTCCTGCACCCGCACGCCGCCACCGGATCGGTTGTTGGCCGATGTGATCGGCGGGTCCCAGCTGATCCGGCGACGTCCCCGCAGCGCCAAGACCGCCCACGACCACGGAGGCTGACCCCGCCATCGGACGAACACCAGCCCAATGCCCGCCACAGCGGCGACCCCGGTACCGATCTGGCCGGCCAGCGTCCAACCTGCCAGCGCCAGCAGGAAAACGACACACACCCCGGCGACCCGCCGGGTGCTCCCGGCGCTGAATCCTGTGAGCCCGGGTCTCATCGCGCCCTGCGCAGCCGAGCCGCGATTGCCAGCACCACCACACCGGTCGCGACCGCGCCGACAACGCCGATGGCGATGTCGCGCGCCCGGTGATCCGGCGGCAGCGGCGGCGGGGCGGGCGTGATGACGCGGGTCTGCGCCCCGGGCGGCATCCGGTCGCCGGGCGGGATGTCGAAGGTGAGGGCGGCCACCGGATCCACCATCCCGTAGCCCACGTGATCGTCCACTCCCCCTGCGGGATTGTGCGCCGATTGCACGATTCTGTTGATCGCCTGGTGCGCGCTCAAATCCGGAAACCTGGCCCGTACTAGGGCGGCGACGCCGCTGACGTACGCCGCCGAAAAGCTGGTACCCCAGAACGGCATGTTCTTCTCGCCGGGACGCGACGGCGGGTAGGCGTTGACCGGTCCGCCTCCTTGCGGCGACAGGCCCAAGATGTGAGTACCGGGCGCCGCGACGCTCACCCAGGGGCCGGACATGCTCTTGTCGAGGGGTGCGCCCGTGGCGTCGACGGCACCGACTGACAAGACGTAGTCGGAGAACCACGATGGCGACGACACGACCCTGACCTGGTGCCAGTCCCGCGGATCCGAGGGGTCGAGTGGGTCGTCTATCGGGTTGTTGTCGCAGCCGGCTTCCCCGTCGTTGCCGGCTGCGGCCACGATCACCGCGTCTTTGACGGTCGCCGCGTACCACAGCGCCGCGCCCAGCGTTCGCTGGTCGGCCGAGGCCACCGAGGGCAAGCAGGCGGTCACCGAAATGTTGATCACCTTCGCGCCCATGTTCGCCGCGTGCACGACGGCCCGGGCCAGCGTGTTCAGAGTTCCGGCTTTCACCTTCTCGTCGGAGTTGGGATCGGTGGGCGCCGGGTTGATCGGTTCGAAGGCGCGCGACGACTGCCGGATCGACATGATCCTCGCGTGCGGGGCGACGCCCACCACCCCGTCGGGAGATCCCCGCGGCGGTGGCGGCACCGCCGGTTCGTCGCCTGAGGTTCCGCCGTCAGGGGGTGGTGCCGGTGCAGGTCCGACCTCGACGGGCGGCGGAGCGGCCCCGGTGACGGCGGGAGGCCCGGCAGGCGGGGGGAACGCCGGTGTCGCCGGCATCGGCCGCGGCATGGATACGGGCCCGTTAGGGCCTTGAGGCGCCGCGGCAATGATCGAGCCCACGATCGTGCCGTGCGCATCGCAATCCGACAACCCGTCGTCACCGGTGATGTAGTCACCACCGGGCACGACCGGCAGCCGCGGATTGGGGGACACCCCGGTGTCGATGACCGCCACCAATACCCCGTTGCCTGTGCTGTACCGCCAGGCAGTGCTGATGTTGAGCAGAGCGAAACCCGGGGACAGCTGCCCGGCGTCGGGGTTCTTGACGGTGACCGGTGTGGAGCAGCTGTTCGCGCGGCGCATCGCTTGCTCGGGTCCCGGCGGTCCGTCGGGCGGCGCCAGCGCCGGATCGACCTTCGGTGGTGTAATCGCCTGTGCAGGAAAAATATTGACTGCCAGTGCGACCAGCGCGACCAGCCCGACGACGGCGCCTATCGCGGCCGCCCGCGGGCGCGCCCGTGTCAGTTGCGCAGCCACGAGAACAGCCCAGCAAGAGCCGCCGCCGCGGGCAGCACAGCGATCAATGCCAGCACCTCGGCCCATTCGACCGCCAGCCGGATGAGCGGCCTGAAACGCGTCGCCGGCACCACAAGAGCTGCTGCCAAGCCCGCTGCGGCGAAACCTGCGACCACGACCGCCGGCCACAGGACGCCGTCGACCGTGGGCACCGCGATGGCGTACCTGATGGCACCGGCGCACATCGCAGCCGACGCCCCGCACACCAACGCCACTGCCTGATACTTGGCGGCGAATCCGCGGCCCTGGGTGATAAAGATTCCCGTCACCAGCCCGGCGACCAGGAGCGCTAATCCCTCCCGCGGAGAGCCCGGCGTGAGGACCCCCCACACCGCAACCGGCAGCAGCACCGAAACTCCGGCGCACACGCCGAGTTGCACGGCGTTGACCAGCCGTGCCGATGCGGCGATCGCCGCACCGCGCGCGGTGATGTCGGTCAACTCGTTGTCATCTTCCTCGGTGTCGTCTCCGCTGACCGGCGACACGGTGTCGACGGGCATGCCCTCGCGGCGCGCGAACAAGTCCCGCCCGGTGATCGACCCGAAGTGCGGCGGGCGTACCCGCGCCACCCACAACGCGGTCAACGGCGCAATCCTGATCAGCGCGATCAACAGCACCAGCGCGCACACCGACACAGACTGGGGCGCGGCCGGCCGGAACATCCGCATCGCGGCGGCGACAGCGAGGATTCCACCAACCGTCACCACGCCTGCGACCATCGCGGTCTGCCACCGATTCGGTGTCAACACACCGATGGCGACGGCGCCCACGATCATCACCAGGAGCCCGATCAACGCATGGGGGGCTCCCAGCCTGCCGGGCGGCGCGCAGGCCCCCGCGACAGCCAGCGCCACCACCGCCGACCAGGCGAACCCGGCGAAGAGGTCGCGGCGCACCCGCCACCCCCGGCGGGTGACCGATGCAGCGATGATCAGCAGCGCCCCTATCCCACCGGTGACCGCCGTCGGGATGATGCCGTCGGTGAGGCTGCGGCCCCGCAGCGCCATGGCCGCCACCGCCACCACCGTCATCGCCATGATCGCAATGGCGGTGTGCGCGGCCGTGAGCGGATTCACCTGGGCGAACATCGGATCGACGGCGTCGCGGCCCAGCCACTTGCCCATGGCCGCCATGCCCGTCGATAGTGATTCGTACTGAGGCTCGAAGGACTCGCCGGCCACATGGGGCGTCAGGACGAGGGTGTCGCCGTCCTGCACGCCCAGTTCATCCATGCTCTTGTTGATATCGAGCCGCGTCCCGTTAATTCGCTGCAACTCATAACCACCGGCGGGCAGCGCCACACCCGTGAAACCCTTGCGCTTCAGATCCGCGTCGAACAACTCGACCATGCCATCGAAAAATCCCTCCACCGGAATGGCGGCAGGGAAGACCTGCGAGCACAGGTGATGGTCGTAGGCAATGTTGACCGCACATCGCGCCGGGAAAGCGACCTTCTGCGGCGCTGTCACGGCGCCGTACGCTCAGCGGTGGGAATGTATTTGTCTGCCAGGCCGGCGGCGATTTCGAGCAGCCGCAACCGGGACTTCTTTCTCAGCTCGTGAACAGTGTCGATGATTCCACCTTTAGCCAGATGTGGATCGAACGGCATCACTTCCACGATTGCTCCGACCTTGGTGAACCTTTCCGTCAGGTAGGCCAGCGCGCCATCGTCGGTGGTGTGGTCGGTGTGATTGATGATCACGGTGCTTCGCGAAACCAACTCGTGGTAGCCCTGGGACCGGAGATAGTCGATGGCCCGTAGGACTGGTTTGGAACGGTCGGCGGTGATTCCGGAAACGAACACGAGGGTATCGGTGTTCTCCAAAATCGATTGCATCACTTCGTGTTCGAGATCCGAGGAGGTGTCGACGATCATGACGGTGTGGGTTCGGCGCAGCCGTGCCAACACTCCGGAGAACATGGCGGGCACCAGCGGCCGCGGCTCGTCTGACATTCGGTTTCCGGCCAGCACGTCGAGCCCGACCGAGTTCTGCCCCAGGTGCTCGCGGATGTCGGCGTAGCCCTGCACGTCGGTGTCGTTGAGGATCGCGCTGTAATCACCGGGCGGTGACTCGTCGATGCGGTCGGCTAACGTGCCGAAGCTGGGCACAGCGTCAATGGCAATCACGTTCTGTGGACGGCATTCTCGAAAAACACCGCCGATGCAGGCGGCCATCGTGGTGACGCCGACGCCGCCCTTCCCGGAAATGACAGTGATCACATAGTGCCGGCGGACGTGACGCTTGATGCGGTTCCGTACGTCCCTGTAGTGCCGCTCGGCTGGCGATTCGCCAGGATTTATTCTCCGAAATGACCCGATGTAGATGAATCGGCGCCAACCCGAACTCGGTGGAATCTTCCGGGGCGCAGCAAGATCGGTGACCCGCATGGTGTCAGAAACCGAATCGCCGGAGCCGCGCACCGCCGAAGAATCGGTCGGCCCAGGCGCGTCATCGACCAAGTTATTCGAGTCACTCCAACGATTCGTCACGAACGAAATGCTAACACCGGACCTGATGCCATGTTCACGAAATTGAAAAATCTGAAACCATGTAATTCGTTGTGATGGAGCGGGATTGGGTCAAACGGCACGCCGGTACGTATGCCACTCGTCGCCTGCGGGCAGGTGACGGATGAGGCGCTGCATGGCGTCGGCGATTTCAGTACGCGACCCGGGCGAGACGACCTGATATCGGCGTCGGCCGGAGATGACGTCGGCCACACAGACTCGGCCGGCAGGGGTATCAACAATGGTCACTGTGGAGTCGCCGATGGCGACGCGGGCGGTACTGTCGGGCCCGGCGCCGGCCTGCAGCGCCACGATGGTCGCGTGGGCGGAGCGTGTGGGATCGGCGGCCGTGGAGACAATCTGAAGCTGGTCGACATCGAGACGCTGACCGAGGAGAAACTCCCGCAGGGTGGGTCCGTCGCGCACCGACTCCAGCAACTGTTGGCTATCCAGGGTGACCGGACGCAACGGCGCAGCCTCCGCGACTCCGCACAGCCGCTCGACCTGACCCACCACCAATTCGCCGGCCGCCGACTCGTCGCTGGCAGTGCCAGCGCTGTGCAGGCGGATCCGGTCGCCGTGACGCTCCAGCACGACCCACCACGTCGCGAATCGGCACAGGGAGGCCCGGGTCGGTTCGCGACCCGGGACGCCCATGGTCAGCAGGAGTCCCAGGTCGCGTCGCAGCAGCACCGTCAGCCATTCGCGGATCATGGGGTCGGCGTTGCCCGCTGCGTCGAGCGCCCCGGCGGTGATGAGCTCGGCGGCCACCGGATGCTGTAGTGCGCGATCGGGGGTGTCGAGCCGCAGCAGGAGTGGCCGCAGGCCGAGCTCGGGACACGTCTGCTCGATCCCGCTCACCGCCTGCAACACCCATAGGCCGTCGACTGTCGTTGTCAGCATGGTGCTTTGACCTCCGCCGGTTCACCTTTGCCGGTTCACTTTTGTCGGTTCGCCTGCGCCGGGCGCTCAGCCCGCGAACAGTCCCCGCATGTGGTTGTCGGTGCTGATGGCGGCGTCGAGGACATGGCCAGTCGTCTGGCCGTGCTGGCGCACGGTGTCCACAAGACCCTGCAGCCCCGACAGCATCTGGTACTGGGCGTCGAAGAAACCCGCCGCACCGTGCCCGGTGAAGAATTCCTGGAGCGCGTTGGTCAGATTCGCGGTGTCGCTGCGTAGCGCTTCCAGTTGGCCGGCGCGGGCACCCACATCGGTGGCGAAGTCGGCGACGGCTGACGGGTTGTACGCGATCACGTTATCCATGCTGAGATTCCTTTCCAGAAGAGCGATGACGGTCGGAGTGACTAGGCGTTCTGCGTGCCGCCGAACAGGGCGTGGAATGCGGTCTGCGAGTCGGCTTCGTGATGTTCCATCAGCGCCGCCGCCTGCTTGAGGCCCTCGGCCAGGCGCGTGCCGCCGTGCAGAACCTTGTTTAAGTCATTGGCGACTTCCGTGGCCGTAGCGTGTGAGGCGACCACCCCGGCGCCTGACCAGGTTGCGGGGCCCATCACGTTTTCCTGGTTCGCCACATAGCCCTGCGCGATCGCGATCGCGTGCTCCATGTTGGCCTGAATTTTGTCGGCGGTGCTGCGCAACAGATTTGCATCGACGACGATCGAGCTGTTGGCCATGTGATTTCTCCTTCTCCGGTTGGGGATTCGGTGCAGTGTATGAGGACTGTTCAGATGTGTCGATTCACCCTGTGAGCGAACCAGTTACGGCACAGGATCGTCCACAACCCGCACCGTCACGGGCTGCGTCGACGTGTCGTCGGATCGGCGTTGATCACCCGTCGGGCGTCCGACGGGCATGCCGCCGATCGTGTTGCCAGCGACGATCTTCGTCGACGAGCTCAGCGTTTCCGTGCCTAAGGCCCCGCTGGGGCGCAGCCCGACTGGGCGCCCGCCCACGCCGGGCTCGAAGGCGCTGACGGGACGGGTGAAGGTGGTCGCCGGCATGCCCGCACCGCCCGGGGACGTACCGCCGCCACCGACCGACACGGCCCCGGCGCCCGAGGCCACCGACACCTCCGGGGCGGTGGCGTCCACATCCAGCAGGCCGGGGTTGGCGAACATGCCCATCAGCGACTGCAGCGGCTGCATCGCACTCATCGGCGCCTGGATCATTCCGGTGGGCGCCTGCAGCGCCTGAGGAACTGCTCCCGTCAGCGCCTGCACGGGTGCCATGACCGTACCGAGTTGGCCGTCGACGGCGGGCACGCTCGACGCGGCTTGGCCGGTGGCCGTCGTCTCCGTCTGCACTCCTTGGTAGGCGGCTCGCATCCCGTCGCCGGCCGCTGCCTGTGCCGACGCCTCGCCGACCGCCGATGCCGCCTCCGCCGGTGAGGCGCCCATGCCTGCCACCGGCGGAGCGATCGCCAGGCTTGCGGCCAGCCCCGCAAGGATCGCCCCGTAGGCGGCACCGACAGCGGAATTATTCGGCCACATGGTTCCGAAGTACTCGAGCTCTAGTGCGGCGATGCGCGGCGTCAGCGTCCACAACACGCTCGGGTTGATGGCGTGGTCGGCCGCGGTCTCAACCCGGTTCGCGACGCACTCGGGGGCGGGACGCATTCCGGCGTTGGCCGTTTGATACGCGGTGACTGCAGCCCCCACCACGGCGGGCTTGACGCCCACCCAGCCGGCCAGCCCGTGCAGCGACGCGTTGAGCAGGGTCGCGGTCGCGGCGGACGCCGCCGACCCGGCGCCCCCCCAGCTCGCGGACGTCGCCGCGGTGTTGGTGGCCGACGCTACTGCGCAGGCGTGATGGCTGGCGCCCACAACGGCCCACGCCGCCTGGTTGGCTATGTGGGGACCCACCCCCGTCCCCGCCTTGAGCAACAGATCGTTGTCCTCGGGCGTACGTGCGGCCCAACCGGGATCAGGCATGACCGACGCCCCTCAGAGCCCGATCTCCGCGGCGCGCGCCGCCTCAGAGGCGACGTAGACCGCCGATGCGATGCCCTGGGTGCCGGCGAACAGGCCGCGCTGAGCGGCGTGCTCGGCGACGACTCCCAGATAGCCAGCGCCGCAGGCGTTCAGCGCCGCTGAAAACATCACGGAGTCCGCGTCACCGCCCATCGGCGTCGCCCCGAGCAGGGCCGGAGCCGCCGCGGTGGCCGCCGCCTCGGTCTCGGCGCTGATCTGCGACTCCGCTCCCGCCGAGGCCAACACCGCCTCGGGCTGCACAAACCAGGACATGAATCCCTCCCTTGCGTCCTTGGGTCCTTCGGTCTTGCTGTCGCACATCCTTAACGCGTTTGGACAGTGTCGTCTAGTCGCCTCCCGCCCGCCGGGTTTTCGGAATTTTTTTCCGGCCCGTGTTCGCGACCCCCGCACCGCCCCACGTGCGGTCGAAATTGAACCGTTACGGCAGCCGTGGACCATCTCGGCGTCGACCGATCAGCGGACGCGCTGGTGGTCAATGTGATCGCTAGTAAGCAGTGCGATCAGGACATTGATGTCCGTTGGGAACGGGTCAGACAGCTTCCTCGTCACGCAGCCGGTTGACAAGGGCGTTGGATACTGCAGCTCCCCGATGGTCGAAGGGCTCGAAGCCACGGAAGCTTTCCGGCGGGGTAGACGGATCGGCATCGTGTTGTTGCATCAGCACCTACACGGCGAGATCGGACGTAATGCACATGTATCTGACGCTAGCGCATCAGCACCCGCGCCTATCGTCTGATCGGCGCCGGGTTCCACAGCCCGCTGCGCGTCGCCGTCCCAAGCTCCAGACGGGCGGGCTGCGCGCCGGGATCGTAGGGCGTGAACCGTTGCAGCGAGCCCCAATCGCGCGACCAGTCGTCCTTGAGGTAGGTGGCCACCGTGGTCGCCTTCAGTAGGAGTTCGGTGACGCCCAGGGGGCCGCCGCCGATACTGTCCATCACCGGTGAGTTGACCTCGTCGCTGACGCGCCCCGGCAGGATCCGCCACCGCGGCGTCTCGTCGACACCGTTGCGGTGACTGAACGGCCGCTGGCAGGGGAACGCCAGGCCCACCTCCCAGTCCAGAAACACCGGGTCTGTCGACCCCACCACGTCCTGCAGAGTGCGTAACTGGGGAATGCGGGGCGGGGTGAGGGCGATCCAATGCTCCGGCACGAGATCCGCGTCGTCCACGACCAGCCTGATCTGGGAGGCGCCGACCGGGATCGCCGCCAGCGGCAGCCGCAGGTTGCGCCATGCCGGGGCACCTCCGATATCGGCGAATTGCGTTGTTCCGCCCGGAGTGCCGGTGGCGGCCTGCTCGTCGCTGGCCCACTGCAGATGAACGTTGCGGGGGTCGAAGCGGCCGGCCGCGCTCACCACCAGCAGCGGTCCCGCCACGTTAGGGGTGGGCAGCCGGTACCAGGCCGACCGCAGCCGCGCCGCCGCCCGGGCACCGGACTGCCAGCTGCCGAGTACCGGCGTCCGGGCCTGATCGAGGGTGAAGGGGAGCGCGCGGGCATCGGCTGGAATCCCGGTGCGCGTGAAACCTTCCGACCCGCCGGAGCCCAGCGCGTCGGCTGCGGACCCCGCTACCGGGGCCAGCATGTCGGCGCCGGGATCCAGTTCCACCAGCACGTCATCGGCCAGCCCGCATGTCTTGTGGGCACCCACCATCGTCTGCAGGTTGGACCGGCCCACCGACCACGCCGGATACTGGCGGACCATGCCCAGCGTCAGCGACGCCACCTCGAAGACCACTAGCGCCCACGCCGCGATGGCGAACATGGGCGTCCCGCGAGAGCCGGCCCGGTCTGCACCGGAGGACCGCGCCGCCAGCAGCAGCACAAGCACCGTCAGCCCCAGGAGCACGGTGGCGAAGGCGGAGTGCCACTTCGGGAACGAACCCGCCCACGGCACACCGAAATCGGCGACGTACCACCAGCCGTTGACGCTGGCGAACGACAGCGCCACCACGAACAACACCGCGGCCGCGACGACGGTGCGGTGGCGGCGCGAGCGCATGACCCCGGCCGTCACCGCGACGGCGGCCAGCGCGCCCAGTGCCCCGGCCAGCCCGGCGAACACCCCGAAGTGGTGGGTCCACTTGGTGGGGGTGAACATCATCGCGAGGAACGAGATGATGGTGACGCCGATGATGCGGCGGCTCGGTCCGGCGGCCGTGCCCGGAATCCGGCCCTTGCGCAACGACACCGCGACCGAAATCCCCAGTGCGAGAATCAGTGCCAGGACTGCGAAGCGGCGGGCGACCGATCCGTCCGGGGTGGCAGTGAAGAGCATCTCGTAGCGGAGGTGCTCGTCGAACCAGCTCCGGCTGGGCCCGACGGCGCGCTTGAGGGCGTTGGCCTTCAGCACCCCGGCCAGGCTCTGGTCGCGGAAGATCAGGACCGCGGCGACGGCGGCCGCGGCGGCCAGGGGCGCCACCAGCGGCAGCACACCGAACCGGGCGGACCTGCGGCGCAGGATGGTTCGCAGCGGCCCGATCGCCACCAGCAACGCCCCGACCGAGGCGATGCCCGTGGGCCCGGACAACAGCGTCAGCGCGCCGACGATGCAGGCGACCGCGACCGGCAGCAGCCTGCTGGTGGCCACCGCGCGTTCCACCGCGCACCAGGTCAGCAGAATGCCCAGGGCGATGATCGGTTCGGGACGCAGGCCGTTGTCGAGCGGCAGCCAGACCGCCAGGAACATGCCTGCCGCGGTCCACGCCGCCGCTCGCTGCGTGGTGATAGCGCGGCCCAGTCGCGGGAGGACCTCGCGGCTGAGCAACCACCAGCAGGTGAGCGCCATGGCCAGGGTGGGCAGCCGCATCCAGACGCTCGCGGTGCTGACGTGCGACCACGGTGCCAGCAGGTCGTAGTACCAGCCGAACGGCGCCTCGGGCGTGCCGTACCAGCGGTAGTAGTTGGCCGTGTACCCGGCGCGCTCGGACACCCGCGCCATGGTCAAGATGTAGCCGTCGTCGGAGGTGTTGGCGCCGACCACGTGCCACCACGCCAGCACGGCGACGACGAGGGCGTCCAGGGCGCCGATCGACCACCAGCGCCGGGGCAGAACACGGCGGTCGCGGCGCCCGTCGGCGCGGTCGAGGACGTGCAGCGCGATGAGCGCGACGACGGTCAGCGCGACGCCCAGGATCATCGCCGCCACCTTCACCGGGGTGGGGCTGGTGCTGTAGCGGGTGTCGAGGGTCGCCGAGAACGTCAGGCCCGCTGGCGCTGGCCCGGTCAGGTCACTGAACACGCCGACGATTTGCGGCCTCAGGTCGGAGCCGGTTGTCTGTGCGCGCAGCGGCGCGCCGTCCCGGGTCAGGCCGACGAACTCCGCGACCACCCCGCCGGCGAGCGCGGTCACGGACAGGTGCTGACAGTCCGGGCCAAGGACCTGGCTCAACGGGGCGCGGAGCAGCGGGGAGTTGCGCAGCACCACCACCAGGTCGTCGTTTATACGCTCGATGAACAACCCGCGGTCGGCGGCCTTCGGGGCCGCCTTGGGCACCGTCGACACCAACACCGTCGCGCCCGCGTTCGGCGGCCCGGCCAGCCCGGCGGCGGCCTGACACGGCACGGTGACGGTCATGTCGGTGGCCACGTAGCCGATCAGCGGGGCCTCAACGCTGGCGAACGTCCCGGACTGCGGCCAGTCGAGCCGGGCGGTGGTCTGGTGAACCGGCAGCAGCGGTGTGGCGAGCGCCAACCACGTCCCGAGCAGACCGGCGACGACGGCGACCCGTCGCGCGATCCGGTGACTGCCGCCCGCGTCGCTCACGGTGCTAGATGCTATTTGTTCACCTCGCCGGCGTGCGGACGGCCAGCACGAACGGCCCGATGCTCTGGACCTCGAAGCGCGGATCGGCGAACAGGGCGGCCGGCAGGTCGACGGTGTAGCGGCGCACGTTGGGCTGGTTGGGGTAGACGTCCTCGGCGAGCCGCAGAGTGTAGGTGGATCCGCCATGGGCGGCGGCGCCGTGGCGCATCAGGAACACCGTGGGCGGCTGCCACGGGCACGCGTCCAGGGCGTGGATAAACGCGTCGGCGCTGGTGAGTTTCGACCACTTCTTGATCTGCGCCGCCCGCAGGTCGAACTGCGCGAGCGGATTGGCGTAGTGCGACGTCAGTCCCTGAAAACCCCAATACGGGTAGTACGACAGGAAGCTGTAGTCGGCGGTCAGCACCACGGTGCGGTCGCGCGGCCTGCCGGTGGCGTGCGTGATGGCGGCGTCGACGGCCGCGTAGAACTTCTCCGAGCCGGGTGGCCGCCGGTCGCCGCGCTGGCCGTGGCCGTCGGTATCGGTGTAGGCGATGGTGAGGTCCGGCCGCAGAATCTCGGGGATGTCCTGGCTGAACGCGATCGCCCCGGCTAGTCCGATTGCGGCGGCGACCGGGAGGACGGCCCGGCTCCTGGCGGCCATGGCTCGCGCCGCCTCGATGACGCCGAACGCTCCCGCGGCAACCAGCAGCACAGTCAACGCGGGTTGCAGTCGGAACGACAACAGCGTCGTGCGCGCCAGCGTGGTCAGCATCGACAACAGCGACCACAGGTAGACGGCCAGGACGCCGATGGCCAGGGCTCCTGCGCGCGTCGACCTCGGGGCACGGATCACCAGCCACAGCGCGCCGACCATGCACAGCGCTCCCAGCGGCGAGAACTGCAGCATCGGGAAGCTCAGTTCGGCGCCGTCGGCGGGCAGGTAGTGCTGGGCGCTGCCGGTGTTGCTGACGGGGCTGCGGGCCGCGCGCACCAGAAACGGCAACCAGGTGATGGCGGCGATCGGCGCAGCGATGACGGCGATCACGGCCAGCCGGCGCAGCGGGTCGAGTGCGGCCGTGAGGCTGTGCCCAGCCCGATACCATTGCAATGCCGCCGCCAGCAGGGCCATCAGCGTCACCGTGAACGCGCTGAAGGCGAACAGCAGCGTGTACCAAGTGGCCGCGAAGCCCAGGAATAACCCAGCGCCGATCACCGCCGGCCACCCGCCGCCCGC
>CAZZHX010000031.1:0-20148 GCA_964653535.1 uncultured Mycobacterium sp.
GCCCCGCCGTCGCCTCCATTGCCGGCGATCAGTCCGCCGGAACCACCATTGCCGCCGGCCTGGCCAGGGCCACCGACGCCCCCGGCGCCACCGTTACCGACGAGGAACCCGCCGTCCTGGCCGTTTTGCCCGGTGCCCGGCGTGCCGCTGGCGCCGTTACCAATGAGTGGGCGGTCAAACAATACCCGGGTGGGGACATTCACCGCGTTCACCAGGTCCTGCTCAAACCCGGCAGTCTGCTGCACGTTGGCGGCTTCGGTGCTGGAATACGACTGAGCGCCGACGCTCAGGGCCTGCACGAATTGCCCGTGAAACGCTGCCGCCCGGGCCCCCAGAGCTTGATATTCCGCGGCGTGCTGACGGAACAGCGCCGCGACCATGGTCGACACCTCATCGGTTGCGGCGGCAAGCACCTCGGTGGTCGGCCCGGCTGCCGCTGCATGGGCAGCGCTGATGGCTGAATCAATACTGGACAAATCCGAGGTCGCCGCTGCTAATTCAGCAGGCACTGCGATCAGATATGACATCTCAGATTTCTCGATCAATCATTGCGTGAACGTATCCATATCCCTGTGGCCAGACCGATGGTATCGGTGGTCGGTACCAAAACCAGCAGTGTGTCCCGAGCGTCTCGCCAGTCCCCGCCGTCGAGCGTCACACCAGAGCGGTGCTCACGTGCGGGCGTCGCCCTCGCGTGACGCTCGGCAGCATGGATGAACGGCGCTGGGACCGACCAACGGGTTGGCCGTGACCTCTGTCAGGGTGCTGTCACCGGGTCTAGTCTCGACACGGCCCAGCGCAGCTCGTCGGCGTCGAGGGCGAAACCGCGACCGTCGGGGACCATGGGCACGGCCACCCGATGCGCGCCGGCCATCGCGACCAACCGGTGAATAGGCGTCGTAGCAGGGTTCGATCAGCGTGGTGCCGGCGGCGATGGCGTCGCGCGCCGCCGCCATCATCGACGGTGGTCCGTCCTCGTCGGGGAATCCCTGGCCGAGATCCACCGCTCCGACGCGTGCGGCCAGGGCCGACATTTCGGCGAACACGGTGGTTGCGTAGGGCCGCAGCCTCGACACCGTCATGGTGGTGCAGCTCAAGCGGTGCTGTGGCCCCGGCTGTTCCGTGTCCTGATCAAGTCGAGCAGCGTCACCGAAGTAGCGCGATCCCGACGACCATCGCCAGCATCAGGAATGCCGGCACCCACTTGATGGGAGGGTCCTTGACTTTCGCGTGCATCGCCAGGGCCCCGACCATCAGTGCCGCGACTATCAGCGCCGCCGGCAGAACCACCTGCGGCACCCAGATACCGACGATCAGCAACACCGCGGACACGATCTTGGATGCGCCAACCGCGTAGAAGGTCCAACCGGGAAGGCCGTAGGCGTCAAATTCTTCTCGAAGCGTCTGCGATGAACCCCCACGAAACGATGTCGACGCCCTGGCACGCACCACCCACACATTGATGAGCCCGAGTCCGGCGATGACCTGGAGAATGATGGAGACTGCGGAAGACGACATCTGATGCCCTCGCTGTAGGGTTATTTTCGATGAAAGACGTTGCGTTCGATGAAAGATAATGTGACGGGCCAATGACTTCGTGAATCTTCTCTATCAAATCCTCAAGCCGTTATCGGCCGTCCTCTTTCTTTACTACGGTCTCAGCGTTCTCTTCGCCGACGCGATGTTGACGGAGTTCGAGCAGTTCAGGCTACCCGGCTGGCGCAAAGGCATCGGTATTCTCGAATTGTTCGGTGCAGCCGGTCTCATCGTGGGCTACCTCATACCGCCACTCACGATCGCCGCTTCAGGGGGCTTAGCTTTGCTGATGGCCCTCGGCCTCGTCGTCCGTTATCGTTCCAAATCGTCGCTGCAAGATTCCGTGGCCGCAATCCTCATGCTACTGATAAATCTCTTTATCTGTCTACACGCGGCCAGGCTTGTCCCGTAACGCCGAGTTGACCGGCTGCGGCCACACGGCCGCGATCACGGCCAACATCTCATCGGTCGCCGCGGCCAGCTCCTCGGTGGTCGGCCCGGCTGCAGCATGAAACCGGCTTCACGCTCGGGACCGATCCGGGACCCCTGTTAGTGTGCTGTCACCGGGCCTAGTGTCGAGGACGAACCCGAACTCCCATGTCGTGTCGAGAATGAAAAGGAATTCCTCATGTCCGAAGAAGCCTTCGTCTACGAGGCCATCCGCACCCCCCGTGGCAAGCAGAAGAATGGATCGCTGACCGAGGTTAAGCCGCTGAACCTCGTCGTCGGCCTGATCGAGGAGCTGCGCGGGCGCAATCCCGACCTCGACGAGAACCTGATCAGCGACCTGATCCTGGGATGCGTCTCGCCCGTGGGCGACCAGGGTGCCGACATTGCCCGTACCGCGGTGATCGCCGCCGGCATGCCCGACACCGTCGGCGGCGTGCAGCTCAACCGCTTCTGCGCCTCGGGACTGGAAGCCGTCAACACCGCCGCCCAGAAGGTCCGCTCCGGGTGGGACGACCTGGTGCTCGCCGGTGGCGTGGAGTCGATGAGCCGCGTGCCGATGGGCTCCGACG
Organism: uncultured Mycobacterium sp.; assembly: GCA_964653535.1. Taxonomy (GTDB): domain Bacteria; phylum Actinomycetota; class Actinomycetes; order Mycobacteriales; family Mycobacteriaceae; genus Mycobacterium. Next base: position 2,556 of record CAZZHX010000031.1, read on the forward strand.
GCGGCGCGATGTTCGCTGATCCGGCCACCGTCTTCGACGCCTACATCGTCCCGCAGGGTATCGGCGCGGATCTGATCGCCACCATGGAGGGCTTCTCCCGCGACGACGTCGACGCCTACGCGCTGCGTTCGCAGGACCTCGCCGCGGCGGCGTGGTCGGGCGGCTACTTCGCCAAGTCGGTCGTTCCGGTCCGCGACCAGAACGGCCTGCTGATCCTCGACCATGACGAGCACATGCGCCCCGACACCACCAAGGAGGGGCTGGCCAAGCTGAAGCCCGCGTTCGAGGGCCTGGCCGCGATGGCCGGCTTCGACGACGTGGCGCTGCAGAAGTACCACTGGGTCGAAAAAATCCACCACGTCCACACCGGCGGCAACAGCTCGGGCATCGTCGACGGCGCCGCGCTGGTGCTGATCGGCTCCGAGGCGGCCGGCAAGTCGCAGGGCCTGACCCCGCGCGCCCGGATCGTGGCCACCGCGACCACCGGCGCCGACCCGACCATCATGCTGACCGGCCCGACCCCCGCCACGGTCAAGGCACTCGACCGGGCCGGGCTGACCGTCGACGACATCGACCTGTTCGAGCTGAACGAGGCCTTCGCGTCGGTCGTGCTGAAATTCCAGAAGGACCTGAACATCCCCGACGAGAAGCTCAACGTCAACGGCGGCGCCATCGCGATGGGCCACCCGCTGGGCGCTACCGGCGCCATGATCCTGGGCACCATGGTCGACGAGCTCGAGCGTCGTAACGCGCGTCGTGCGCTGATCACCCTGTGCATCGGCGGCGGCATGGGCGTGGCCACCATCATCGAGCGAGTGTAAGGAAAAGCCATGGCAGAGAACACTATTGAGTGGTCCAAGGACGCCGACGGTATCGTCACGCTGACGTTGGACGACCCGACCGGGTCGGCCAACGTGATGAACGAACACTACAAGGAGTCCATGCACAAGGCCGTAGAGCGCCTTGTCGCCGAGAAGGACTCGGTTACCGGCGTGGTGATCACCAGCGGCAAGAAGACTTTCTTCGCCGGCGGTGACCTCAAGTCCATGATCACCGCGGGACCGGAGAACGCCGGCGAGATCTTCACCGAGGTCCAGGAGATCAAGCGCGATCTGCGGACCCTGGAGACTCTGGGCAAGCCGGTAGTGGCCGCCATCAACGGTGCGGCTCTGGGCGGCGGCCTGGAGATCGCGCTGGCCTGCCATCACCGCATCGTCGCCGACGTCAAGGGCGTCCAGATCGGCCTGCCCGAGGCCACGCTGGGCCTGCTGCCCGGCGGTGGTGGTGTGACCCGCACGGTGCGGATGCTGGGCATCCAGAGCGCCTTCGTCAACGTGCTCAGTCAGGGCACCCGATTCAAGCCCGCCGCGGCCAAGGACACCGGCCTGGTCGACGAGATCGTCGCCAGCGTCCAGGAATTGGTCCCGGCCGCCAAGGCGTGGATCAAGGCCAACCCCGAGGCGCACACCCAGCCGTGGGACGCCAAGGGCTACAAGATGCCCGGCGGCACCCCGAGCAGCCCGGCGCTGGCGGCGATCCTGCCGTCGTTCCCGTCGTTGCTACGCCAGCAGCTCAAAGGAGCGCCGATGCCGGCCCCGCGGGCCATCCTGGCTGCCGCGGTCGAGGGGGCGCAGGTGGACTTCGATACCGCCAGCCGCATCGAGAGCCGCTACTTCACCGAACTGGTGACCGGCCAGGTCGCGAAGAACATGATCCAGGCGTTCTTCTTCGACATGCAGACCATCAACTCCGGCGGCTCGCGGCCAGAGGGTATCGGCAAGACCCCGATCACGAGGATCGGCGTGCTCGGCGCGGGCATGATGGGCGCCGGAATCGCCTACGTCTCGGCCAAGTCCGGCTTCGACGTCGTGCTTAAGGACGTCACTCTGGAGGCGGCGCAGAAGGGCAAGAGCTACTCCGAGAAGCTCGAAGCCAAGGCGCTGGAGCGGGGCAAGACCACCAAGGAGAAATCCGACGCGCTGCTGGCCAAGATCACCCCGACCGGTGACGCCGCGGACCTCACGGGCGTCGACTTCGTCATCGAGGCCGTGTTCGAGAGCCAGGACCTCAAGCACAAGGTCTTCCAGGAGATCGAGGACGTCGTCGAGCCGAACGCCGTCCTCGGATCGAACACCTCCACCCTGCCGATCACCGGCCTGGCCACCGGGGTGAAGCGGCAGGAGGACTTCATCGGGATCCACTTCTTCTCGCCGGTCGACAAGATGCCGCTGGTCGAGATCATCAAGGGCGAGAAGACCTCCGACGAGGCACTGGCCCGGGTCTTCGACTACACGCTGGCCATCGGCAAGACCCCGATCGTCGTCAACGACAGCCGCGGCTTCTACACCAGCCGGGTGATCGGCACCTTCGTCAACGAGGCGCTGGCGATGCTCGGTGAGGGCGTGGAACCGGCCTCGATCGAACACGCCGGTTCGCAAGCCGGCTACCCGGCACCGCCCCTGCAGCTCTCCGACGAGCTCAACCTGGAACTGATGCACAAGATTGCGGTGGCCACCCGCAAGGGCGTCGAGGATGCCGGCGGCACCTACGCGCCGCACCCGGCCGAGGCCGTCGTCGAGAAGATGATCGAGGCAGGCCGCCCGTCGCGGCTGTCCGGGGCGGGCTTTTACGAGTACGTCGACGGTAAGCGCACGCGGCTGTGGCCGGGCCTGCGGGAGACCTTCAAGTCGGGTACCTCGGAGCCGCCGCTGCAGGACATGATCGACCGGATGCTGTTCGCCGAGGCCCTGGAAACCCAGAAGTGCATCGACGAGGGCGTAATCACCTCGACCGCGGACGCCAACATCGGCTCGATCATGGGTATCGGCTTCCCGCCGTGGACCGGCGGCGCTGCGCAGTTCATCGTCGGCTACTCCGGTCCGGCCGGCACGGGCAAGGCGGCCTTCGTCGCCCGGGCCCGCCAACTGGCCGACGCCTACGGCGATCGTTTCCTGCCGCCGACGTCGCTGACGTAGTGGGGCGCTGGGCCTATTCGGGCCTATTCGGGCTCAAGCGGCGTTGACGGCCGCGGCGATGCGCCGCCACTGCTCGCGGGGGAAGGTGCGCAGATCGTCGGTGAGCACCTGCACGCAGACGTGGTTGGCGCCGGCTGCGTGATGCTCAGCTACCCGGCGCATGATCGCCTCCTCGTCGCCCCACGCGATGAGCGCGTCGAAGAGTCGGTCGCTGATCGCAGTCACGTCGTCCTCTGAAAAGCCGCTGCGCAGCATGTTATTGGCATAGTTGGGCATCGACAGGTACGACCGCAGCACGTCGGTCCCGATGCGCCGCGCCTCGTCGTAGGTGTCGCAGAGGATGACGCCCTGCTCCGGCAGCAACAACGGGCCGATGCCCAACACCGAACGGGCGTAGGCGGTGTGCTGGGGGTTGACCAGGTAGGGGTGGGCGCCGCGGCTACGGTTCGCGGACATGGCCAGCATCTTGGGGCCCAGGGCGGCGAGCGCGCGGCTCGCGATGGGTACCGGCCGCGGTGCGGCATCCAGGCCGTCCAGGAACGCCGCCGTGGCCGCCAGCGGCTTGCGGTACCGTCCCGGCTGTCCGGCGTCGATCAACGCCGCGTGGCTGCAGCCGATGCCCAGCAGGAACCGGTCGCCGTGCTTGTCGGTCAGGGCAGCATGGGAATCTGCGACCTCGGCGGGCGAGTGCATCCACAGGTTCAGGATCCCGGTGGCGATCACGGTCCGCGTGGTGGCGGCGAGCAGGTGAGCCACCGCGTCGAGCACGGGCCCTCCGACATCCGGTATCCACAGCGCTGTAAAGCCCAGTTCCTCCAATTCGGCTGCTGCCTCGGCGGATTCGCCGGCGTCGCCGTAGCGAAGTTGGCTGCTCCAGATCCCGACACCGGTGAGCTCCATGACTATTCCTTTCGTGGCTGGGTTTGGGGGCCGTGTGGTCAGTCGTCGATCGCGGGGTAGTCGGGCACGTGCATCGAGTCGTGCACGCGCACGCCCCTGCCGTTGAGTGTGACCAGGGTCCTGGCGAGCGGTGCGGGCAGGCGCGACACCAGCTCTGTCCCGCGCGTCGACGCCCACACGGCGGCCCGCGAGCCGGGCATGATGGACCGGGCGGCGTTGCGTGCGAAGCCCTGGCTGAGGCGCACCGGCTCGCGCATCGCCAGCTCGTAGGCTGCGAACGCGCGCAGGTGATCGCCGTCCGACTGGGCGAGCTCGCCGGCCAGCACGTAGGCGCCCAGCACCGCGAGGCTGGTGCTGGCGCCGGTTGCGGGGCCGGAACAGTATCCGGCGTCGCCGACCAGGGTGACGCGCCGGCGCGACAGTCTGTCCAGCCGCAGCTGGCTGATCGTGTCGAAGTACCACGCCGGGGAGTGGTCGATTCCGCTCAACCAACGATCTACCTGGGGGTGCATGCCCGTAAACACCTTGCGCAGCAACTCCCGTTGCCACGCGGCATCTCCGTAGTGGTCGTCGAGTTGCTCCTCCGCTCGGAAGAGGAACACCGCGCGCGCATCCTGGAGGTGATCGGCGGTGGAGATCGCTGCGCGTCGACCGACGTCGACGTGTTCCACCACCTCGCCGGGAGTCGCCAGCTCCCTGGGCGCCGACACCACCGCCACATATCCGCCCAGGAAGCGGGTCACCTCCGCCGCGGCGCCGAAGGTGAGGTGCCGGACGGTGGAGTGCAGCCCGTCAGCACCGACGATGACGTCGAACGTCCGGGCCAACATCTTCTCGAAGGTCACCTCGCCGTCGGCATCGATGCCGGTGACCGAGTCGCCGAACACGTACTCGGCGGTATCGCGCCCTGCGGCGTGGTAGATGGCGCTCAGGTCGTCGCGCAGGATCTCCACGCGCCGGCCCGGAGCACCGCCGCCGACGTCGGCGGGGCGCGGCGCCGCGAGCGCCTCGATGTCGGCGAGGACGCTCATGCGTGCCGAGATGTCCAACGCCGGGGGTAACAGGGAGACGGTGGAGCCGCCGTGGTCGCGCAGCGTCGGCGCGCGCTCAACGACGGTGACGTCGACGCCGCGACGGGTGAGCCAGTACGCCAGCACCGGCCCGGCGATGCCGGCACCGGAGACCAGAACACGCACGACGGCCCTTCCAGGGATTGGCTGAGGGGATTGCCTGAGATCCGTCCAGCCTAGGCGCCGTCGGGATGCCGTCCACGCGAAGATGCCGCCCGGCTACAGTCGCGGCTATGCGCTTCGGACTCTTCATCCCGCAAGGCTGGCGGATGGACCTCGTCGGCATCGAACCCGCCAAGCACTGGGCGGTGATGCGCGACCTCGCCACCTACGCCGACAACGGCGCCTGGGACTCGTTGTGGGTCTACGACCACTTCCACACCGTGCCCATGCCGACGGACGAGGCCACGCACGAGGCGTGGTCGCTGATGGCGGCGTACGCGGCGACCACGTCGCGGATCAAGCTGGGCCAGATGTGCACCGCGATGAGCTATCGCAACCCGGTCTACCTCGCCAAGGTCGCCGCGACGGCCGACATCATCTCGGGGGGCCGCGTCCAGATGGGTATCGGCGGCGGCTGGTACGAACACGAGTGGCGCGCTTACGGGTACGGGTTTCCGTCGGCCGGGGTGCGGTTGGGCCGTCTCGACGAGGGCGTGCAGATCATGCGCGACGCCTGGTGCGACGGCAAGGTCAGTTTCGACGGCAAGCATTATCAGGTCGACGGCGCGATCGTGGCGCCGAAGCCCCTGCAGCCCGGCGGGATTCCGCTGTGGATCGCCGGGGGAGGGGAGAAGGTGACGCTGCGCATCGCGGCGAAGTACGCGCAGTACACCAACTTCACGCCGGAGCCGCAGGCCTTCGCGCATAAGTCCGACGTCCTGGCGAACCACTGCCGCGAGGTGGGCACCGACTTCGACGGCATCGTGCGCTCGGCCAACGTCGGTGCCATCATCGGAACGTCGGAGGCGGACGTGCAGGACCGCCTGCGGCGCATCCGCGACCGCATGGTGGGTTACGTTCCGGAGGCGGTCGTGGACGCGATGATCGCCGGCACCAGCGGACCGGATTCGGCGACGGGCACCACCGAACAGGTCATCGAGCGGATCGCGAAGATCCGCGACCTCGGCTGCGAGTACGTCATCTGCTATTTCCCGGAGGCGGCCTACGACCGGTCCGGCATCGAGTTGTTCGAGCGCGAGGTCATCCCCGCGTTGAGCTGAACGGCGAGCTCAGATATCAGTCGTGACGTACCTGATCTTGACCGGGGGCGCCGCCAGCAGCGGCGGCAACTCCGTCAGCTTGCCCTTCCCGGCGCGGAAGGCGCGGTAGGCTTCGTCGTGATCGACCGTGTCCCAGAGCTCGTAGATGAGCCAGTGCGCGTCGTCGTCCTCATCGACGAGCACAGTTGTCTCGAGGTTGCCGGCGAACGCGCGGGTGTCTTGGAGCGCCCGCCCCATCAGTTCGCGCGCCGCGGTCACCGCGTCGGGTTTGATTTTCAGTTCGAGTGTCACGGTGACTGGCATGGTCGTCTCCTCGGTTGAGTGCGGCGACATCACGATAGCGGCCGCGGGCGCGATCGCACGGTCCGTATATGTAGAGATGCAACTGGTACACACCATGTTGGTGGCAAAACATCTCGTCGACAGTGATGAGCAGGCTCTGGACATGGCTCGCACGGAACTGGGGACGACCACGATCAAAGACACGGTCAACGCAGCCCTCCGTCGCTCGACAGCCGAGCGGGGGCGGCGTGTCGCCGCCGCGCTCGACGTGTTGGCTGCCGCGCCGGCGGAGGATCGCGCCGAGGCATGGCGCTGAGGTTCCTCGCCGACACCAGCGTGATCAGACGATTGGGACAGCCGACGGTGCGCCGAGTGCTGGAACCGCTCGCGGCGGCAGGCGAACCGGCCCGCCCGCACATCGCGGATCTCGAGGTTGGCTACTCCGCGCGCAATGAACTCGAGTGGGATCGGCTCGCAGCGGCGTTGGAGGCGTTCGAACTTGTGGAATCAACGTCGTCGCACCATCGCCGTGGGTTGCAGGTACAGCGTTTGCTTGCTCAATGAGGCCAGCGCGGCCGGAAGATCCCAGACCTGCTGATCGCTGCGGCCGCCGAGGAACACGGACTCACTGTTCTGCACTATGACGCCGACTTCGACCTGATCGCTGCCGTGACCGGACGACCTTGTCAGTGGGTTGTACCCGCAGGCGCGATCGACTGAGACAGCCCCAGCTCGGCCTAAATAGCTGGGCCCAGCAGGTCGTCTGCGTCGCGGATGACGTAGCCGTAGCCCTGCTCGGCGAGGAACCGCTGCCGGTGCGCGGCGTAGTCGGCGTCAAGGCTGTCGCGCGCCACCACCGAATAAAAAACGGCACCTCCGCCGTCGGCCTTCGGCCGCAGCAGCCGGCCCAGCCGCTGCGCCTCCTCCTGGCGTGATCCGAAAGTGCCCGAAACCTGTACGGCCACCGAGGCTTCCGGCAAGTCGATGGAGAAGTTGGCGACCTTGGACACCACCAGCGTGGACACCTCGCCGCGGCGGAACGCATCGAACAGTGCTTCGCGTTCCTGCGTCTTCGTCGAGCCCTGGATGACCGGAGCGTTCAACTGCTCGCCGAGCTCGTCGAGTTGGTCGAGGTACGCGCCGATCACCAGCGTCTGCTCCCCGGGATGCCGGCTGAGCACCGACTTGACCACGGCGATCTTCGAGCGCGCCGTCGCGCACAGCCGGTAACGCTCCTCGGGTTCGGCGACGGCATAGGTCATCCGCTCGTTGTCGGTCATGGTGACCCGCACTTCGATGCATTCCGCCGGCGCGATCCAGCCTTGGGCCTCGATGTCCTTCCACGGCGCGTCGTAGCGCTTCGGGCCGATCAGGGAGAACACGTCGCCCTCGCGGCCGTCTTCGCGGACCAGGGTGGCGGTGAGGCCCAGCCGCCGTTTCGACTGCAGGTCGGCGGTCATCCGGAACACCGGTGCCGGCAGCAGGTGTACCTCGTCGTAGATGATCAGGCCCCAGTCGCGGCTGTCGAAGAGCTCCAGGTGTCGATACTCGCCCTTGCTGCGGCGCGTGATCATCTGGTAAGTCGAGATGGTCACCGGGCGAATCTCCTTGCGTTCCCCGGAGTATTCCCCGATCTCCTCCTCGGTGAGCGATGTGCGCGCGATCAGCTCGCGCTTCCATTGCCGAGCGGCGACGATATTGGTGACCAGGATCAGAGTGGTCGCGCTCGCTCTGGCCATCGTGGCCGCGCCGACCACTGTCTTGCCGGCGCCGCAGGGCAGGACCACCACCCCTGAGCCTCCCGCCCAGAAGGAGTCCGCGGCCATCTGCTGATAGTCCCGCAGCTGCCAGTCGTCCTGCCGCAGGCTGATCGGGTGCGCCTCCCCGTTGACGTAGCCGGCGAGATCCTCGGCTGGCCAGCCGATCTTGAGCAGCAGCTGCTTGACCCGGCCGCGCTCGCTGGGGTGGACGAGGACCGTATCGGCGTCCACCCGGGCACCGAGCATGGGGGCGATCTTCTTGTTGCGCAGCACCTCCTCGAGCACTGCGCGGTCCAGGCTCACCAGGATGAGTCCATGTGCCGGGTCCTTGACCAGCTGCAGCCGCCCGTACCGGGCCATGGTGTCGACGATGTCCACCAGCAGGGGTTGGGGCACCGCGTACCGCGAGTAGCTGACCAGGGCGTCGACGACCTGTTCTGCGTCGTGGCCGGCCGCGCGCGCGTTCCACAGCGCCAACGGTGTGATGCGGTAGGTGTGCACGTGTTCGGGCGCGCGTTCGAGCTCGGCGAAAGGCGCTATGGCGGCGCGCGCGGCCCCGGCCAGCTCGTGGTCCACTTCCAGCAGCACCGTCTTGTCGGACTGCACGATCAACGGTCCGTCTGTCATACGTCCATTATCAGCCCTCGGCCGACACCACCGACGTGATGCGGTGGATGGCGAAGTCGCGCAGCCGTCCGGACGCCGAGTCGAACGCCGCCAGCTGACCCCCGCGGACGGAGATCGGTGCGACGACCCGCTGGGTGGCCACCCCTGCCGCGTCGAGGTAGCCGATCACCAGGGTGTCCTGATCGCGGGCGGCGGACTGCAGCAGCGACACGGTGACCGCCGGATCGACGTGGACGGTGCCGAACGGCGCGGCGGTCACCCTGCGCAGCACGGCCACCACCGCATCCAGGTTCTCGGTGTTCGGGCGCGGAGCAGCGCGATACAGCCGGCGCCGCGGCGGCACGGGAACCCGGGCGCCGCGCGGCCGGACGTCGACGATCGAACCGGTCGAGTCCTCGGCGGCCGGGGCGAAGCCGGCGGCCCGCAGTCCGATGAGGACGTCGGCGATCGGGGCTGGTGACACAGCGATCGTCGGCGCCAGGGCGCGCAGCTGCAGCGAGTCGGCGGCGGCGATCGCCTGCGCGAGCAGGGCCGGGTCGTCGCACCGCACGAACGACGCGGCCATGCCGACCCGGAGCTGGCCGTGCCGGCGCGCGACATCGTCGATCATATAGGTGAGTCCCTGCGGCACAGGAGTTTTCGAGTGTTCTGCGAACAGCTGGTGCATCCAGTCGCGCGTTTTGCCGATGTCAAGGGCGTGCCGGATCGACCGTTCGCTGACCCGGTACACCATGGCGGCGCCGGCCGATTCCACTGTGGCCACCGCGGCCAATTTCTGGGCGAGTTCGCGGCACAGCGGCCCGGGCACGACGACCGTCAGGTCCGCCTGGACCAGGAAGTGGTCGATCGGCGTGGGCATCGCCTGCGCCATCGCGGCGATTGCCCTTCGCGAGGCCTGCTGGTCGGCCTGCGCTTCGATGGCGTCGTCGAGCAGGACGCGGCCCGGCGTGCTGATCGCCCCACGGCCCACCAGGCCCAGCGCGTGGCCCTCGGCCAGCAGATGCGCGACGGGCCCGGGCTGCAGCCGCCGGGCCCAGCGCGGGCGTCGCCAGACCAGCGCCGCAGACGCCTCCGCCGCGCTGACTCCGGCGCCGGACGGAAGCTCGGCGAGCAGGCCCAGCAGCAACCGGCGATCCAGGGGAGCGGCCGTTGAGTACAGCGAATCGGACAGAGCACCATAGGGTTTCGCGTCAGGACCGCGTGTCCCGATCAACGCTGGGCGGCCGGGCAGGTCGAGCCAGGCAACGGCCAGCAGGTGCCAACGTTCCGCCGGGGACATCGCGCTGAACCGGTCAACGGAATCCGTCGGCGCCCAGAAGGGCCCGTCGCCGACAGCCGGAAACGGTTCGGGTGTGCCGCTGGCGATCAGTCCGGCCGCAGCGGCGACCTCAAGGATCAGGCCGAGACGCGGCTCGTCGATGCCAGTCGTTTTAGCCAGGCGCTTGACATCACGAACCCCCATGCCGCCGCTGCGCAGTTCGGAAACTGGTGCGGCAGCAAGCGTTTCGAGCAGCACGTCGAGGTCGTGCAGCAGGTCGACGACCGCTCCGGCGGCCGCCGCGTCGGCGTCCTCTCCGGTGCCCGTCGACACCACCGGATCGGGTTGCGTAAATTGCATCGGACCAGGCTGCTCCGCGCGCAGCACCTGCCCGACATGGCGGGGTAGAATCACCGTCTCGGCGTCGATGCGTCGCAGCAGACCCAGCGCCAGCAGCTGCGGCACGGGCCGGTCGGCCGGGGCGCCCGGAGCGGCGTCGCGGGTGCGGCCCAGCGGCGAGCCCTCGAGCAACTTCTCCAGCACGTCCACCTGCGTCCGGTCGAGGCCGTCGAGCAACTGTGCGATCTGTTCGCCGCTCCGCGAGGCGTCCTCAAGGGTGGCCTGGCCCGGATGCCACGGGAGTGCGGCTCCGGCGTCGGGGGCGACGCGCAGCGCCGCCTCACCCCAGACCAGGGCGCGTTCCCGCAGGTCTTCCAGGGCGATCCCCACGTCGCTCTCGTCGGCGCGGTCACCGATGAGTGCCAGCAGTGTCGCCAGGGGCACTCCCATGGTGTCGGCCTTCAGGACAAGCAGGGCGTCGAGCACGCCGAGCCGCAGGAAATCGAGCTCATCGGTGGCGGCTTTCACCGACTGACGGGCCTGTGCCCGCGCGGCCAGTGCTGCGACGCTACCCGGTGGGGGCTGGGCCAGGTCGGGCCGCAGTTCGAGCAGCCGGATCAGCCGCTCGTCCGGCGCGTCGGCCAGCCAGGACCCCAGCGGGATGTCCGGGGTGTTGTCGGTCATTGCCGACCAGCGTAGGGCAGTCAGCGGAAACCGGGCAGACGGCGACTGACCGTCGGCCTTGCGCAACGGGCTGGAGTGCGAGGTGTCAGAATGGGCTCGTGGCCGACACTGCTGAGGGCAAAGCCCGCAAAACCAGATACGTCGACAACGGCTGGCCGGCGAGAGAGCCCGACGACCACCCGGTGAGCGAACTTGCGAGCGATCGGACGGGCGCCCTGTCTCCCTTCGGGGATCTGGCGTTTCCGCTACCCGCCGACGACTTGCCGTACCTGCACCCCGTCACCGACAACACCTGGTAGGTCGGCGGGATGGCTGGGGTCTCTGGGGCGTCCGCGTCCTCCGTGACCTCGGCATCGGTGCTGTCGCACGTCGATGAGCGGGGGGCGGCACACATGGTCGATGTCGGTGCCAAGGCAGCCACCAGACGCACAGCTGTTGCCGCTGGTGTGCTGCGTACGACGGCTGATGTCGTGGCTCTTCTGTCGGCCGGCGGCCTGCCCAAGGGCGACGCCCTGGCCACCGCCCGGGTCGCGGGCATCCTGGCGGCCAAGCGCACCAGCGATCTGATCCCGCTGTGCCACCAACTCGCGTTGACCGGCGTCGACGTCGACTTTGAGGTCGGTGAGGCCGAGATTGGGATCACCGCGACGGTGCGCAGCACCGACCGCACGGGCGTGGAGATGGAAGCGCTGACGGCCGTCAGCGTCGCCGGGCTGACGCTCTACGACATGGTCAAGGCGGTTGACGCCTCTGCGCGCATCGACGACATCCGCGTGCTGCGCAAGGAGGGCGGCAAAACCGGAACCTGGACACGGTGATGGACACCCGATCCGCGCGAGTGATCATCGCCTCGACCCGCGCCTCGAGTGGCGTCTACGACGACCGGTGCGGGCCGATCATCGCCGAATGGCTTGCTGAAAGAGGCTTTTCGCCCGTGGAGTCTGACGTGGTTGCCGACGGCGAGCCGGTCGGCGGCGCGTTGCGCGCAGCGATCGACGCCGGTGTCGACTTGATCGTCACTTCCGGCGGCACCGGCATCTCGCCCAGCGACAGCACCCCGGAACAGACCATGGCGGTCCTGGACTACCTGATTCCGGGGCTTGCCGATGCCATCCGCCGATCCGGGCTCCCGAAGGTGCCGACGTCGGTGCTGTCGCGCGGCGTGTGCGGCGTGGCGCGGCGGACCTTGGTCGTCAACCTGCCGGGTTCGCCCGGCGGGGTGCGCGACGGCCTCACGGTCCTCGGCGACGTGCTCGACCACGCGCTCGACCAGCTCGCCGGCAAGGATCACCGTCGATGACCCTCGTCGTGCGCGCCGCCGTAACCGAACACCCGATCGTCCTCGCCGAACACGAGCAGCTGGTGAGCCACCGATCAGCGGGAGCGATCGTGGGGTTCGTCGGCGCGGTTCGCGACCACGACGGCGGGCGGCGGGTGGTGCGGTTGGAGTATTCGGCGCATCCGTCGGCCGAACAGGTGTTGGCCGAGGTGTTGGCCGAGGTGGCCGAGCGGTGCGACGGGGTCCGCGCCATCGCCGCCAGCCACCGCATCGGGGTGCTGCACCTCGGCGACGCGGCCCTGGTGGCGGCGGTGGCCGCCGACCACCGTCAGGCCGCGTTCGCCACCTGCGCCCACCTGGTGGACACCATCAAGGAGCGGCTGCCGGTGTGGAAGCACCAGTTCTTCGACGACGGAACCGAGGAATGGGTGGGTTCGGCCTGAACCCGCCCTCGGGACGGATCAGCCCAGGGAGTCCAGGGCGTCGTTCCCGCTGATGCCGTTTCCTTGCATGGCATCCCGCAGTCGCTCCGTGTAGCCGACCTGCGCTGCCCCTTGCGACTCGGCCCCTTGCGACTCGGCCCCTTGCGACTCGGCCCCTTGCGACTCGGCAACAGCCGGCGTGTCGAGCGGGGCGGGATCCTGCAATCCGATCTCGGTGATGGTCGCATCGGGTATCACCGCGTCGGCGGACGTCGATGCGTCCTGGGGGGCCGATTGCACCGGCGGGGACAGGTCGGCAGGAGGCGCGGAAGGCGTGTCGGGCCGTGGGGTGGTCGCCAGCGGTGCAGGTTCTCCGCCGACGCCAGGCGCGTCCAGGGGCGCGTTCTTGGTGGCAGAAACGGCAACATCGCGCGTGGTCGGACCCGACAGTCCATGCCCGCAGACGGGCCAGGCGCCACGTCCCTGGCTCGCCAAGACGCGTTCTGCGACCGCGATCTGCTGTTCTTTAGTGGCCAGCTGGGCGGACGGTGCGTACTGCCCGCCGCCGTGCGAGGCCCAGGTGCCGGGGGAGAACTGCAATCCGCCCTGATACCCGTTGCCGGTGTTGATCGACCAGTTGCCGCCGGATTCGCAGCTGGCTACCTGGTCCCACTCGCCGTCGGTGGCCGCGGCCGCCTGGCCGGCCAGGGTGAGGCTTCCGCCGCCCAGCACCACCCCGGTGAGGGCGAGCTTGGCGATGCTGATGTTGGAAGAAGCGGTCTTACGGTGACGTCCACTCATAGGTCGCGAATTTCCCTCTCGTCATGCGCCTGCGAGGTCAGCTGTCGGGTTCGGGTGGGAGAGGCTACCCGGCCGGCTTCACACTCGGGACACGAAGTCCGGCTTCACCCCTAGGGCCGCACGCGGCCCCGGTTCGGTCACGGTGGACCTGTGGGTCCCCCGCCTCCATCCATGTACGGTCTCCCCCGCCTACTGGATGGAGTTCGGCGCGACAGGTGGGGGAGGTTCGCCAACCCGGTCTGCGTGGCGAACCCGTCCTGACGCTAGCGGTTTCTCGCGGTCTGGTCACCTCCGGTGACAATCGGTGTTTCGTTACCGGCGACGTCCGAAACCCGGAGGCAACCCGGAAGTTTGCCCAGCTGCCACCACGAGGAACCGAAGCGTGTCAGCACTGGCGCTCCATCATATGAGCTTTGTCACACCGTTATCCACCAGCGAAGGGCGGCAGGACGTCGATGGTGTTGCCGGCTAACAAGGAGGCTGTCTGGTCCCGTACGGCGACTCCGTCGCACAGGCACGAGCAACGGCCCAGCACTGCGGCGAGGTGACTCCCCGGTTCGGTGAGGTGATCGAGCAACTCCGCCACGGTGGTGCCTGGGCGCAGCACAACCGTTTCTGAGTCCCTCCCGGCGGCGGATCGTGCGGCGGCGAAGTAGCGGACCGTCACCTCGATCCCGTCAGCTGACCTATCGTCCGTGAACAACAATTTTTTCTTCCGTGAATGGATCAGGCCAATTAACGGTGAGGGATTTGGAGGCTCCAGCTGCGCGATAATCCCGCTCACCTTCGTCGGGATCTTTGTTCCAGATGAGCGCCGGTTTGTCGGCAGCATCAGGCCTCATCTTGAAAGCTACCATTCCGGGGAAAAACTCAATACTGTGCACGTGTGAGAACTGGCGCATGATTTCGTGGTTGACAACCTGCCGAAACTCCCCTCGCCATAAGTCACAACATTTAGCTATCAATGAGTCAGTGGCCGATTTAGCATAGTTGAGGAAACAATTTTCACCATGCTCGTCGAAGCCTTTCATATAGCTGGTAATCGTGTCTTCGACGACGATCAATCCGGAAGGTTTAACCGCCTTCAATCCCTCAGTTAAGGTGGCAATTTGCTGAAAAGATTGATGGCCGCCATCGTCTAACAGCACATCAAACGGACCAATGGCCTGAAACGTTTCGTGCCAGAAGTTTGGGTCACCTTGATCGCCAATATAAATCTCAAAGCCAAAGTTTCTCCACTTGCTGACATTGGGGTTTAAATCAATACCAATGATACGGGCTTGAGGTCCCAACCAGTCGCGCCACATGAAGAGAGAGCCACCATTCAGAACACCGGTCTCGATAAATGTGCAATCCTGTCCTCTTAAATGCGAGAACAACTCTGCGTAAATGTGAAAGTAGTTGGAGACTTTGAAGGAGGGGTATGGAGAATCATGGAAACTCTTGATGAGGTCTTGAACCGATTGCTCGTTCGTCGTCATTCGGGCTTAGCCACCGATCGCGCTCATCGGGCGGGCGGGCTGGACGAAGCCCACGTCGTTGATGCCGTGTCCCGCAGGCTTGCCCCACATCGCTGCGCGCCAACCCGCCTCGATCGCGTCGTCGCTGCCGCCGCCGCGCAGCAGACCCCGAAGGTCTGTTTCCTCCGTGGCGAACAGGCAGCTGCGTATCTGGCCGTCGGCCGTCAGCCTGGTGCGGTCACACGCCGAACAGAAAGCGTGCGAGACCGACGCGACGATGCCGAGCTTTCCGCCCGGTGTGTCGGGACCTGTGTCGGCCAGCCAGAGCTCGGCCGGAGCCGAACCCCGCGGCGCCGGGTCCGGGCGCAACCGGAAGTGCGGGCGCAGCGCCGAGAGCACGTCATGCGCGCTGAGCGCGGTGTCGCGGTTCCAGTGGTGACCCGCGTCCAGCGGCATCTGCTCGATCACCCGCAACTGGTAGCCGTTCTCCAAGCAGAACCGCAACAGCCCGACGACGTCCTCCCGCCCGGTGACGGGGTCGAGGACGGCGTTGACCTTGACCGGTGTGAGGCCCGCCGCCTTGGCGGCGGCTAAACCGGCCACCACGTCATCGAGCCGGTCGCGGCGGGTGATCGCCGCGAAGTGCTCCCGGTCCACCGTGTCCATCGAGACGTTGACCCGGTCGAGCCCCGACTCCGCCAGGGCGGCTGCTCGACGCGCCAACCCCACCCCGTTGGTCGTCAGCGAGATCTCCGGGCGGGGTGTCAGGCGGGCCGTTTCCGCGATCACCTCGTCGAGGTGGCGGGACAACAACGGTTCGCCGCCGGTGAATCGCACGCTGGTGACGCCGAGCCGGGTGACGGCGATCCGTAGCAGCCTGGCGAGCTCAATGGGCCGCAGCAGTTGCTCGCCGGGCAGCCAGTCCAGGCCGTCGGCCGGCATGCAGTACGTGCACCGAAGGTTGCAGCGATCGGTCAACGACACCCGCAGGTCGGTGGCGACACGGCCGTAGGTGTCCAGCAGCGGGCCCTCGGTCGGCGAGGGGCCGGCGGAGCCGTCGGTGCTGTCGATGCGCCTCGGCATCCTCGGCAGGCCGAGCCCGGTGGGGGAACCATGGAGGGATTTCGTCACCCGAATCCCTCCGCCAAGGCCTTGATTCCCCCAATGGTCGCCTCCATGTTGCGTTTCCACGTTTCGAGGCGCATCTCGACGATTGCTTCCTCGCGCTCGGGATGCGCCTCGATCCTCGGCGTCAGCCCAGACTGACCCGGGCCCATGTGGGCCCATTGGCGCAACAAGGTCCCCGAACCGATTGGCTCGAGCTCGAATCGCCACCGCGCCGCGGGAGCCGCCAGGTCGCCGACCGCCCAACCGAAGCGGCGTTCGGACTCGAACTCGGTCACGGTGCACACCACCTCCCAGCCCCCGATCCGCTGGATATGGTTACGACCCCTGAACGTCGCGCCGAGGGCCGGGCCATGAGGGGCATCGAGCCATTCGGCACCCTGGAACTCGTCGGAGAACCGCGCCGGAAGATTGATGTCGGTGACGAGACCCCAGACCGTCGCCACAGGGGCTTCGATCTCGACCGAGACGATCATCTCCGGCCCGTCGGCGTAGCGCATCGCATTCCTTTCACCGCCTGGCAATCGCCATCTCAGCAGAATCGGCGAACGGGCGTCCGAGTAGGATCGGGCTGCGTCTGTGCGTCCCGCGCAGGCGGGGCGTTTGTTGTGTCGTTCATGC
This sequence comes from uncultured Mycobacterium sp., assembly GCA_964653535.1. GTDB lineage: Bacteria > Actinomycetota > Actinomycetes > Mycobacteriales > Mycobacteriaceae > Mycobacterium. Next base: position 19,382 of record CAZZHX010000031.1, read on the forward strand.
TAGCGACCCGTCAGACAAGCAGGTGAGACCAGTGCCGACCGGCAAGGTGAAGTGGTACGACACCGACAAGGGGTTTGGCTTCCTGTCCCAGGACGACGGTGAAGACGTCTACGTCCGTTCCTCGGCATTGCCCGACGGGGTCGACGGGCTCAAGGCGGGCCAGCGGGTGGAGTTCGGCATCGCGTCCGGTAGGCGCGGACCGCAAGCATTGAGCGTCACGCCGCTGGAGTCGCCGCCCAGCCTCGCCAAGGCCCGCCGCGAGACGTCCGCCGAGCATAAGCACACTCCCGACGAACTGCACGGCATGGTCGAGGACATGATCACGCTGCTGGAGGGCGCCGTGCAGCCCGAGTTGCGCAAGGGACGCTACCCCGACCGCAAGACCGCGCGCCGGGTGTCCGAGGTGGTCACGGCGGTGGCCCGGGAGCTTGACGCCTAGGTTCGTCGCCGAACGTCGAGTTGGTGCGCGTGATTGCACCGGTACCGCCCACTTAGTCCATGTTCGGCGGAGCTCACAGCGGACAACCGGCGGACCTGAGGGCGCGACCCACGCGTTCGATGACGACGTGCGGGCGATGCCGCAGCATGTCGGCGCTGACCCGGATGATCGTCCAGCCCCGCGCCTCGAGCTCAGCCAGCCGATCGATGTCCCAGCTTCGTTGCGCGGGATCGGTCCAGTGCTGGGCTCCGTCGAACTCCACGCCGACCTGCCACTGCTCCCACCCCATGTCGATTCGCGCGAAGACCGCACCCGCGTCGTTGCGCAC
>CAZZHX010000032.1:0-19841 GCA_964653535.1 uncultured Mycobacterium sp.
GTGGGTGGGTGGGCGAGCAAACTACGGCGTGACGATGTTGAACGCCGGGTCAGGCTGGTCGAGCACGCCCAGCAAGGCCTGCAGCGCCGAACCGTCCCCAGTGATCTCCAGGCCGGGTGAGACGACGTCGCCCATCACCACCGCTAGCAGCCGCATCTTGCTGGCCAGCGCCACGGTCACGGTGGCGGTCGCGGGATCGGCCGCCACCTTCCGGTAGACGAGCACACCGTTACGCAGGGCGAGACGGTAGTTGGCGCCTACGTCGGCGAAGGTGATATCGATGGCGATATCGAGTTCCCAGCTGCGCGGCCCGTTGATCCGGATGGCCAGGCTGTCGAAGATCTGCTCGGGCGTCAGCTGGTTGAACATCGTCGGCGAGGCGGAGCTCAACGCGGTGCCGACGTTGCCGTCGCGTAATTCGGTGGCCCCGGTGAGGAAGAAGTTACGCCACGTCGCGTTCTCCGAACCGTACGCCAGCTGCTCAAAAGTATCGGCCAGCAAATCACGCGCCGCAACGTGCTCGCTGTCGGTAAAGATGGCGTGGTCCAACAGCGTCGCTGCCCAACGGTAATCACCGGAGTCGAATGCCGCACGGGCGATCTCGACGACGCGGTCGATACCGCCCATCGCCTCGACGTAGCGAGGACCCAACGCCTCAGGGGGATGCGGCCACAGCCGGGCGGGGTTGCCATCGAACCATCCCATGTAGCGCTGATAGACGGCCTTGACGTTGTGGCTGACCGACCCGTAGTAGCCGTGGGTGTGCCACGCCCGGTCCAGCGCGGGTGGCATCTGGAACATCTCGGCGATCTCCGCACCGGTGTAGCCCTGGTTGAGCAGCCGCAGAGTCTGGTCGTGCAGGTAGGCGTACAGGTCGCGTTGCAGCGACAGGAATTCGACGATGTTCTCCCGGCCCCAGGTGGGCCAGTGGTGGGAGGCGAACACCACGTCGGTGCGCGCGGCGAAGGTATCGATCGCCTCGGTGAGGTAGCCCGACCAGACGTGCGGGTCGCGCACCAGCGCGCCGCGCAGGGTGAGCAGGTTGTGCAGGTTGTGGGTGGCGTTCTCGGCCATGCACAGCGCGCGGAAACGCGGGAAATAGAAGTGCATTTCGGCGGGCGCCTCGGTGCCGGGCGCCATCTGGAACTCGATCTCCACGCCGTCGATGGTGTGCGTCTCGCCGGTCGCCGCGATGTCGATGGTGGGGACGATGACGGCCACCTCGCCGGTGGACGTCGCCTGGCCGAGCCCGCAGCCCACCTGATCCAGGGGCCCGCGCGACAGCAGGGTGCCGTACATGTAGGTGGCGCGGCGCGCCATCGCCGTGCCGGCGTAGACGTTCTCTTGCACCGCGTGCTCGACGAAGCCCTCCGGCGCCAGGACCGCGACCGCGCCGGAGGCCACCTCAGCCTCGGAGGTAACGCCGAGCACGCCGCCGAAGTGGTCGGCGTGGCTGTGGGTGTAGATCACCGCGACGACGCGGCGCTCACCGCCGCGATGAGCGCGGTACAGGGCCAGCGCCGCGGCGGCCACCTCGGTGGAAATCAACGGGTCGATGACGATGATGCCGGTGTCGCCCTCGATGAAGGTGATGTTGGAGATGTCGAAGCCGCGGACCTGGTAGATGCCCGGCACCACCTCATACAGGCCTTGCTTGGCGTTCAGGGTCGATTGTCGCCAGAGGCTGGGGTGCACCGACGACGGCGCCGGGCCGTCGAGGAACGCATACGAGTCGTTGTCCCACACGACCCGGCCGTCGGCGGCCGTGATGACGCACGGCGAGAGAGCGGCCAGGAAGCCCCGGTCTGCATTGCGGAAGTCCGCGTCGTCCTCGAAAGGAAGGGACGGCATGTGGGCGCGGTGCGCCGCCTCGATGACGGCGGCGGGGGCGTTGTGTGTCATACCTGGTAGCTTGCCAGGATTGCCGGCATCACGGAGGTCTTAGGACCCTAGTTTCGCGGCCTGCTGACCCAGCACGCTGCCCAATAGAAGGCCCGTCACAGGCGGCGGGTCACACCGAAGGAGAAAACAGATGAATCGCGGACTGACCATGACGGCAGCCGGGGCGGCACTGATCGCTGCGACGATCTCCGGGGGCATCTCCGGTTGCTCCAAGGACAAGACGACGAGCGCTCCCGCCAGCGCTCCGGCGGCCACCCAGGCGCCGAGCCAGGCGCCGAGCCAGGCGGCGGGGCCGTCGGCCAGCATCGGGACGACGAGTGGCGGCACGAAGGTGATCGTTGACGGCAAGGACCAGAACATCACCGGCTCGGTCGTGTGCACGAAGATTTCCGGCACCGTGTCCATCGGGGTCGGTCAGGGGGCAACCGGTATCGCGGCCGTGCTCACCGACGGCGAACCGCCCCAGGTGAAGTCCGTTGGGCTCGGCAACGTCAACGGCGTGACGCTCGGCTACGCCCAGGGCGCTGGCCAGGGCAGCGCCACGGCGACCAAGGACGGCAACACCTACAAGATCACCGGCACCGCCACGGGCGTCGATATGGCCAACCCGATGCAGCCGGTGAACAAGCCGTTCGAGCTCGACGTCACCTGCTCGGGCTGATTGGCAGGCGCACCGTGAACTCGGTGCGCCCGGGGGCGCTGTCGACCGTGATGGTGCCGTGGTGCGCCTTGACCACCGCCGAGACGATCGCCAGACCCAAGCCCGTGCTGCCGCCCTTGCGGGAGCGCGAGGAGTCGCCGCGGGCGAACCGCTCGAACACCTCGGACTGAAGCGGGGCGGGTATCCCGGGCCCGTCGTCGATCACCTGCAGGACGGTGCACGACGGTTCGGTGCTCACCCGCGTCGTCACGACGGTGCCCGCGCCGGTGTGCACCCGTGCGTTGGCGAGCAGGTTCCCCAGTACCTGCTGCAGCCGCGCCTCGTCGCCCCAGACCGTCACCGGCTGGTCGGGCAGGTCGAGTTCCCAGCGGTGGTCGGGGCCTGCGACGTGCGCGTCGCTGACCGCGTCCAGCGCCAGGTGCGACAGGTCGACCGGTTCGCGCTCGAGCGGGCGGCCGGAGTCCAGCCGGGCGAGCAGCAGCAGGTCCTCGACCAGCCGCGTCATCCGCTGGGTCTCGGACGCCACCCGGCTCATCGCGCGCGCCACCGCCTCCCTGTCATCCCCCATGCGCTGGGTGAGTTCGGTGTAGCCGCGGATGGCGGCGAGCGGCGTGCGCAGTTCGTGGCTGGCGTCGGCGACGAACTGCCGGACCCGGGTCTCGCTGGCCTGCCGGGCCGACAGCGCCGCGGAAACGTGGTCGAGCATCCGGTTGAGCGCCGACCCGAGCTGTCCCACCTCGGTCGCGGGGTTGGCGTCGGGTTCGGCCACCCGCACCGGCAGTTCGACCTCGCCGCGGTCCAACGGAAGGTCGGCCACCCGGGTCGCCGTCTGGGCGACGCGGCGCAGCGGCGCCAGCGCGTTGCGGATGATGACGGCCCCGGCGGTGGTCGCTGCGGCCAGCGCGATCAGCGTGACGATCCCGAACGTGACCAGCATCCGGATCATGGTGGCGTCGATGTTGGCCATCGACAGGCCGGTGACGATCACATCTCCCCCGCCCCGGCTCGGGGCGGCGACGACGCGGTACCGGCCGAGGTCGTCGAGGTCGACGGTCACCGGCACGCGGCTGTCGGCGATCTTTTCCAGCTGACTTTTCGCGGCCGGGGTCAGGGCGGCCCGGGCACCGCTGCTGGTGAGGTAACCGGCGTCGACAGTGTGGCCGTTGTCGACCACCGCGCCCACCATGCCCGCCGGCTGGCCCGGGGCGTCCAGAAAGCGCGGACCGGGTCCGAGCCCCGGGGGGTGCACTGAATCGTGCCGCCGACTGGGGTACATCAGCGCGGAGCGGTGTGAGGTCCCGGCGAGCTGGCCGTCGAGTTGCGCCACGAGATGGTGCAACAGCGCGAGTTCGGTGGCGGCGGTGATACCGAGGCAGACGACGGCGAGGACGACGACCTGCCCGACGAGCAACCGCAGCCGCAGCGACCAGGCCTGCCGGCCCCTAGGGAGCAGGCTTGAGGACATAGCCCGCCCCGCGCAGCGTGTGGATCATCGGCTCGCGACCGCTGTCGATCTTCTTGCGCAGGTAGGAGATGTAGAGCTCAACGATATTGGAGCGGCCGCCGAAGTCGTAACTCCACACCCGGTCGAGGATCTGCGCCTTGCTCAACACCCGCTTGGCGTTGCGCATCATGAACCGCAGCAGCTCGAACTCCGTGGAGGTCAGCGCGATCGGCTGGCCGCCGCGCGTCACCTCGTGGCTGTCCTCGTCGAGCACCAGGTCGCCGACGATCAGCTGGGCGCCGCTGTCCAGGGTGGTGACGCCGGTGCGCCGCAGCAGCGCTCGCAGGCGCAGCACCACCTCCTCGATGCTGAACGGTTTGGTGACGTAGTCGTCGCCGCCCGCGGTCAACCCGGCGATGCGGTCTTCCACGGAATCCTTGGCCGTCAGCAGCAGCACGGGCAGCCGGGGGTTTTCCTCCCGCAGCTTGTGCAGGACGTCGAGACCGCTCATGTCGGGGAGCATCACGTCCAGGACGACGACGTCGGGCCGCTGGGCCCGGGCCGCCGCGAGCGCCGCGGACCCGTCCCCGGCGGTGGCGATGTTCCAGCCCTCGTAGCGCAGCGCCATCGACACCATCTCGGCCAGGACGGCCTCGTCGTCGACGACGAGGACGTTGATCGGGTTGCCGTCTGCGCGGCACATCACCACGCGCTCAACGGGGGTTCGGGGTTGCGTCACACCCCTCAGTATCCCCCCCGGACTGGGCCGAAACTATGGGAAAGCTGTGTGGCGACTGTGAAGACTCGCTGGGTAGCTGGGGCACTTACTGGCGTAAGTTGAGGTCCGGCCGACCCCCGCCGGCCTCAGCCGCTGAGGAAGATGCCGATGCCCCGTACTGATGACGACTCCTGGGACATCACCCACAGCGTGGGAGCCACCGCACTGGGTGTCGCGGCGGCTCGCGCAGCGGAAACCGAAAGCGCGAATCCGCTCATCAACGATCCGTTCGCGCGCGTGTTCGTCGATGCGGCGGGCGCGGGCATGTGGAGCATCTACGCGGATCCGGCACTGATGGCCAAGGTGATCGAGATCGACCCGGACGCCCGCATGCGCATCCAGCTGATGATCGACTTCATGGCCACCCGGACGGCGTTCTTCGACGAGTTCTTCCTCGGCGCGGCCGATGCCGGAGTCCGTCAGGTCGTTATTTTGGCGTCCGGCCTCGACTCGCGCACCTGGCGGCTGCCGTGGCCGGACGGAACGGTCGTCTACGAGCTCGACCAACCCAAGGTGCTGGAGTTCAAAGGCCAGACACTGCGCACCCACGGCGCGCAGCCGACGGCGCACCTGGTGAACGTGCCGATAGATTTGCGTCAGGACTGGCCGACAGCGTTGCGTCAGGCTGGCTTTGACTCATCTCAACCGTGCGCGTGGTCTGCAGAGGGCCTCGTCCGGTATCTGCCCGCGCAGGCCCAGGACCTGTTGTTCGAGCGCGTCCTTTCCCTTAGCTGCGCGGGCAGTTGGTTGGCTTCCAACGTGCCCGCAGCGGGTTTCACCGATCCCAAACTCGTGCAGCGTCAACGCGACGACATGCGGCGTATGCGGGCCGCAACCGCCAAACTGCTCGACGCCGAAATCGTCGATTTCGACGACCTCTGGTACCCGGAGGAGCGCACGGCCGTCGCCGGCTGGCTGCGTGAACGTGGCTGGGATGTGTCGACGGCAACGTTCGCGGAACTGATGGCCCGCTATGGCCGGAGTATTCCCCCCGGTGCGCAGGAGTCGATGCCGCCCACTCTGTACGTGTCCGCGCGCCGCCGCGCGGACTGACCCTGCGACGTAGGCACGGACCTGCTATTTTTCAAGTGCCTTCACCAACCCCGACAGCGGAGCAATAAATGTCTGACAGCAGCACTCCCCGATTCCTGCAGGGAATCTTCGAGTTCAAGGGGAAGGGCTTGCATAAACCGTTTCTTCTCGACGCGTCGTTGAGCTACGTGGTCCCGCCGGGCGCGTCCGCGCAGCCGGTGTATTTCCGAGGCGGAAACAGCACCGGCGAGATGATCAACGTGATGCTGGTCCGTGACGGCAAACCGATGCGTTACTTCCCGATCGCGGCCAGGGGCGCCACGAACGTGGTGTTGCGGGTCCTTGAAGATCTGCTCGCCGATACGGTCATCGAAATCTTCGTCGCCGCCCCCGACGAGGTCAGCGGCACGGTGATCGTCGATCTCGGCTTCGTCGAAATCTGACGGTGAAACCACCCGCAAGCGACCCGACAATGGCCCCTACGTCGCGCCACGACACGATCGAGAACGCCCGGCCTCCACGCAGCAAGCAGCGGCTGGTCGTGATCGGCAACGGAATGGCCGGTGTGCGCACCGTTGAGGAAATCCTGAGCCGCGACGGAGCGAACCTGTTTGACATCACCATCTTCGGCAATGAGCCCTACGGCAACTACAACCGCATCCTGCTGTCCAACGTACTTGCCGGCACCGATGACATCGATGGGATCTTTCTCAACCCGACCGACTGGTACACCGAGAACAGCATCGACCTGAGGATCGGCGATCCGGTGGTCCGGATCGACCGGTTCGCCCGCACCGTCAAGACCGATGGCGGAACGGCGATGCGCTATGACCGGCTCATCATCGCCACCGGCAGCCGCTCCTTCTTCCCCCCGATCGACGGAATGTTGACCGACGGCAGACCAACGCCGGGGGTGTTCGGATTCCGCAACCGCGACGACTGCTCCGCCATGATCGACTACGCAGTCGGGAAGAAGAAAGCGGTGGTGATCGGCGGTGGACTGCTTGGCCTGGAGGCCGCCCGCGGACTGCAGGACAGGGGCCTGCAGGTCCAGGTGGTGCACGCCCCCGCAACGCTGATGAATGCGCAACTCGACGATACCGCGGGTGCGACCCTGCGCCGTTTGGTGGAGCAAATCGGTATCGTCGTCGACACCGAGAAGCGCACGACGCAGGTGCTGTGCCGCGACGGTGCCGTCGCCGGCGTCGGCTTCTCCGACGGCGGCGACGTCGAGTGCGACATGCTGGTCGTCGCGGCCGGAATCCGGCCCAATGTCGGCCTGGCCCGGGGAGCCGGTCTCACCGTGGAACGGGCCATAGTCGTTGATGACCAACTCCGTTCGGTCGATGACGACAACATCTACGCCGTCGGTGAATGCGTTCAGCACCGAGGTCAGGTTTATGGCCTGGTGGCGCCGCTGTGGGAGCAGGCGGTCGTGTTGGCCGATCACCTGACCGGCGCGAACCGGCAGGCGGCCTACCACGGATCGCGGATAGTGACCAAACTCAAGGTTGCCGGTGTCGACGTCGCCGTGATGGGAATCAAGTCCCCCGAACTCCCCGACGACCAGTTCGTTGAATTCTCCCAACCCAAAAAGGGTATCTACAAAACGGTCGTACTCCGCGACGGCAAGCTTGTCGGCGCCACCCTGGTGGGCGACGTGAGCAAGGTCGCGTTCCTCACCCAGGCCTTCAACGAGGGACTGCCCCTGCCCGATGACCGTCTCGCGATGCTGTTCGATCTCGGCACGCCCGACGCCCAGGTCGGCATCGCCGAACTCGCCGGTGACGCGCAAGTCTGCAACTGCAACGGTGTCAGCAAATCTGCGATCGTTGCCTGTGTGGCGGCGGGTCAGACCTCGGTAACCGGGGTGATGGCGGCGACCCGGGCCGGAGCCGGATGTGGTTCCTGCAAGGAGTTGGTGGGGCAGATCGTCGAATGGGCGGCCGGTGGTGCCGCGACAGACGATCCGTCGGTGGACTGGTACGTCCCGGGTATTCCCTACCCCAAGCCGGAGCTGATGGCGATAATCCGCGACCTCGAACTCCACTCGGTGTCCTCGGTCTTCGCGGCACTCGCGCCCGACGGCCAGGAAGACGCACGCTCCAAGATGGGGTTGGCGTCGCTGCTCCAGATGATGTGGGCCGACGAGTACGTCGATGAACGAGATGCCCGCTTCGTCAACGACCGGGTGCACGCCAACATCCAGCGGGACGGTACTTTCTCGGTGATCCCGCAGATGAAAGGTGGCGTCACCACAGCGGACCAGCTGCGCAAGATCGCCGAGGTCGCCGACAAGTACGCGGTGCCGCTGATCAAGCTCACCGGGGGTCAGCGTATCGACCTGCTCGGCCTGCGCAAGGAGGATCTGCCCGCGGTATGGGCCGACCTGGGCATGCCGTCGGGGTTCGGCTACGGAAAGAGTTTCCGGACCGTCAAGACGTGTGTGGGAGAAGACTTCTGCCGCTTCGGCCTCGGCGATTCCACCTCGCTGGGCATAGCGATCGAGGAGCGATTCCAGGGCATAGCCGGACCGGCCAAGATGAAACTTGCCGTCACCGGTTGCCCTCGCAACTGCGCCGAAGCGTTGTGCAAGGACCTAGGAGCGGTGGCAGTGGACGGCGGACGCTGGGAGATCTACGTCGGCGGCGCCGCCGGTGCTAACGTCCGCAAGGGCGATCTGCTCGCGACCGTCGACAGCCCGCAGGAGGTGATCCTGTTGGCCGGACGATTCCTGCAGTACTACCGGGAGAGCGCCAACTGGCTCGAACGCACCTATGCGTGGGTGCCGCGATTCGGCATCGACAAAATCCGGTCGGTCGTCGTTGATGACAGCGAGGGAATCGCCGGGCGATTGGACGCCGACATGCAGAAGGCGGTCGACTCCTACCGTGACCCGTGGCAGGAAGGTGCACAACCGGTGACGGCTGGCCAGTTCCGGACATCGCTGCCGCTGACTGTGTTACCGCAGGTGCCGGTCCGGTGACCGCCCGGGCCGTCGGCAAGCTGGACGACATCCCCATCGGGGAGGGCCGCGCGTTCGCGCTCGACGGGACGCAGATAGCTGTCTACTGCCTGCGCGACGGCTCGCTGCGGGCCCTGTCGGCGGTCTGCCCACACAGGGGCGGTCCCCTCGCGGACGGCCTGACGGACGAGAGCGTGGTGGTGTGCCCACTGCACGGCAACACCTATGATCTGGCCACCGGCGCCCAAGTCGGTGGCACGTACTCGGTGTGCACCTATCCGGTCACCGCGGACGCCGACGGAAGTATCGTTCTGGATAGTCGCCCCCGGTGAATGCGCCACGCCGACAAGGTTTTCAGGCTGCCGGCGTTTTCGACGCCGTCGCCGTGTCGATCGGCGGCATGGCACCGACCGTCGCGATGAACCTCAATCCCCAACAACCGGCGCAACACGTCGGCCGCGCCGTCCCGTTGGTCTTCGCACTGTGCACCGTGCTGCTGCTGGCCGTCGCGTGGTGTTTCTCCTATCTCGCCCGCCGGCATCCGGGCAGCGGGGCGGCGTACTCCTACGTCGGCGCGACGCTGGGCTCCCGAACCGGCCTCGTCGCCGGCTGGATCACCCTGGGTGCGTATCTGTCGTTCGTGACGCTCTCGGTCGCCGCCTTCGGGCTCTTCGGCTCCAACATTCTCGGCCGCTTTCCCACACTTCCCCACCTGTCGGCGAGCGCGCTCTCGATCATCGGCGCGGCGATCATCGGCGCGCTCTGCGTGACGTCGCTACACTCCACCAGCCGCGCGCTGGTGGTCCTGGAAGGCATCTCGATTCTCGCGATGCTCATCCTGTCGATCAAAGTCCTGGCAAAGGTGTACGAGCACCGTGGCCCGATCGGTGATCCCCGGATCCGCATGGTCTTCGTGCCCCCCGAGCATGTCGGTGTCGCCGCGATCGCCTTGGGGCTCGGCTTCGGTTTCCTCACCTACTCCGGATTCGAAGAGTCGGCCACCCTTGGCGAGGAGGTCACCCGAGCCTCACGCACCATCCCCCGGGTCTTGATGCTCACCGTGCTCACCGTCGGCACCATGTGCACCATCATCAGTGCGGCGGAGATCCTCGGCTTCGGGCTCAGCCCCGCCGAGATGAAACGATTCACTGCGTCGACATCGCTGCTCGGTGACCTGGCCACCGCCTACGCCGGCCACGGCGTGGGCGACGTCTTCGATATCTTCGCGATGTTCTCAGCTTTGGGCGCCGCGCTCGCCTCCGTCGCCGCGGCATCGCGGATCATGGTCACCCTGCTCCGTGACGTGGCACCGTCGAGTGGGCTCGCCCGGGTCGAGACCGACACCGGAACACCGCGCAACGCGGGCCTGCTGATCCTGGCGGCCGGGGTCGCGGGCTATACCGCCATGCGGGTGGGCTTCGGGGGATCGGCGTCGGACTCGTTCTTCTGGGCCTCCACATTGGCCGCGCTCGCTATCCTCCTCGCCTATCTGCTGGTCAGCATCAGCGCGGGAGCGTCGGTGGTGCGGGGAAACCCGGGGGCCACACGCCTGGCCGTGCTCGTCCCGACCGTCGCCGTCATCGCGATCGTCTACACCTTGTGGGTCAATGTTTTTCCCGTCCAGCCGGGGGCCTACGCGGTGCTGCCGTGGGTAGTGCTCGGCTGGATCGCGATCCCCGTGATCGCCACGATTGCCCGACCGGGGATGGTGCGTGATGTCGACGCGGGGCGGGCCGCGTTGCAGCCCGAGCCCCCGACTCGTTAGGGTCTGCCATGCCCGAAATCACCACGCTGGGAGATGTGAGCGCCCAAGCGCGCTACTACGACTACGCCTCCACCGCCAACCCGCTGCTGGCCGGTCTGATCGCGCCGTTGCCGTACCGGTCGTTCTCCCCGGATTTCTTCGCCCGGACAACCAGCGGGATCCTGCCCTTGGACGTCAGCGACGAGTTGAAGTGTGCGGGGCCGGCCACCAGCCCCGCCCTGCTGGCCAATTTCGTCCGGATCGTGCGCGGCAGTTTGGTCACCGACGCCGCGGCCACCAGCCAGCTGTTCTTCGTCTACCAGGGGTCCGGACGCACCGAGGCCTGCGGTCGCACGATCGAGTGGAAGCAAGGAGATTCCCTGGTGCTGCCGGCCAACGGGCGGGCGGTCCACCACACCGACGGCGAAGCCAGCTTCTACTGGGTGCACGACGCCCCCCTGCTGCGTTACCTCGGGGTGACACCCTCGGAAGAACGCTTCGCGCCGACGGTGTTCGAATATTCCAAAGCCGAGGCGAAACTCGAAGCTATCGTGAAGGATCCGGTTGCCGGCCAGGCCAATCGGGTCAGTGTTCTGCTGGCAAACTCCAACTTCGAGCAGACCCGGACAGTCACGCACACCCTGTGGGCCATGTTCGGCCTGCTCCCCGATGGCGACACGCAGTTGCCGCACCGGCATGAGTCCGTGGCCCTCGACTTCGTCATCGACTGCCAGCCGGGGTGCTACACGATGATCGGTACCGAACTCGGCCCCGACGGCATGATCAAAGACGGCCACCGCGAAGACTGGAAACCCGGCGCCGCGTTCATCACCCCGCCCGGGTATTGGCATTCGCACCACAACGAGTCCGGCGCTGACGCCCACGTCCTGCCGATCCAGGATGCCGGGCTGCACACCTACCTGCGGACCCTGGACATTATCTACAGCCACACGGGCCATGACGGAGCCGCCTACATCTCGCCGCGGCCCTGACCGTTTGGGCCATGGATCACGTCAATCTGGCGGCTCACGTCAATCTGGATGCGGTCGCGGACTGGATGTCCGGGCAGGGTCTCGGCGACGGGCCGCTCGAGAACGTCGGCATCGTCACCGGCGGCACGCAGAACGTGATGGTGCGTTTCACCCGGGCCGGGCGGCCCTACGTGCTGCGGCGCGGTCCCCGTCACCTGCGTCCACGGAGTAACAGCGTGATCCTGAGGGAAACGACGGTGCTGGCCGCGCTGGCCGGTTCGGATGTGCCGCACCCCCGCCTGATCGCCACCTGCGACGACCCGAATGTGCTGGGAGACGCGGTCTTCTACCTGATGGAGCCGGTCGATGGATTCAATGCCGGCGAGGGGCTGCCGTCGTTGCACGCCGGTGACGCCGATGTGCGCCACGGGATGGGGCTGTCGATGGCCGACGGGCTGGCCAAGCTCGGCGCCGTCGACCATGTCGCGGTCGGCCTCGCCGACTTCGGCAAGCCTGCGGGCTTCCTGGAACGCCAGGTGCCGCGGTGGCTGTCGGAACTGGAGTCCTACAACGGCTACGAGAACTACCCGGGTCCCCAGATCCCAGGCATCGAGGAAGTGGCGGCGTGGCTGGAACAACACCGCCCGACCACCTGGACGCCCGGGATCATGCACGGCGACTACCACGCCGCCAACGTGATGTTCTCCCGCACCGGGCCCGACCTGGTCGCGATCGTCGACTGGGAGATGTGCACCATCGGGGATCCGCTGCTGGACCTGGGCTGGCTGCTGGCCACCTGGAAACAACCCGACGGCGCGAGCGTGTTCAGCCACGCCCTCAACGGCGAGGACGGGCTCGCCAGCATCGATGAGCTGTTCGCGCGCTACGCCGCCAACACCACCCGCGACCTGTCGCACATCACCTGGTACACCGTGCTGGCCTGCTTCAAGCTCGGCATCGTGATCGAGGGGACCCTGGCCCGTGCGTGTGCGGGCCAGGCGGAGAAGGAGGTCGGCGACCAACTGCACGCCGCGACCGTTCACCTCTTCGAACGAGCGTTGAGGCAGATCGAGACCGGGGCCTGAGCTAGCCTTCCATTCCGTGGAGGTAGGAGATTCCGTGAAGCGATCGCTTGACCATTGGGAATCGCAGCACTGGGGCGAGGCCATGATGCGTGCGTCCAACGCCGTCGACGCCACCGCCAAGAAGCGGTATCCGGGGGTGGGGGTGGCCACTCGGTTCAGGCGGACCATCCGGGATTCGCTCGACATCTTTGGGTCAATGGCGTCGCCGGGCATCGACTTCACCCAGACCCGCTTTCCCATCGCGGTGAAGTCCGACCTCGACGACGGCCGTCCCGACATCGCCGACGTACTGTTCGGGATCCATCGGTGGATCCACGGCCACGACGAGGACCTGCCCAACGGGTACGCGCTGACTCCGCACGGGGCCCGCCCGGCCACCATCCACCTCTGGCGCAACGGCAAGATCCAACTTCCCGCGTCGGCGGCGATCGGTCTGCTGGCGGTGGCGGTGTTCGCACCCGAGAACAAGGGCGAGGCCATCCCCGACGGCTACCACCTGAGCTGGAACCAGCACGAGTTCCGCATCTGCCTCTGGTGGGGCTGGCAGGACCACTACCGCGAGGCCGTCAGCACCGCCCGCATGTCGACGGAGGCTCTCGATTTCTCCGAATTCTGGGGTGCGTGGGCACCGATCGCGGGCTAGACGGAGTAAATTCTGGGGCGTCCGGGCAGGTGAGCGACACACCCTCTAAGGAGAACGTCCCGGTCAGCCAAGTTCGAGATCAGCAAGGACACAGCCGGCAAATTCCGGTTCCACCTCAAGGCGGCCAACGGCGAGATCATCGCCGCCAGCCAGGGCTACGAGACCAAGGCCAGTGCCGAAAAGGGAATCGAGTCGATCAAGGCGAACGCCGCGGGCGCGCATGTCGTCGACAACAGCGATGCAGAGCACGCCGACTAGGCGTCATACTGTCGGTTATGCGCGATCGGGAGACGATCGACTCGGAGTTGCGGCGGATCGCCCTGCGCCGTGAAACGCGGGGCGGTCAGCTGTCGTCCCGTGAGGTCGACGAGTTGCTCGACGAACGCCTGGGTCACCACGTGCGGGTGCCCGAACCCCCGGCGGTCGAGACGGGTGCGGGTGCGACCCGCGTCGTCACCCGACCCCGGCGGACGCGGCGCCGCGTCGGCGCATCCGTCGCGCTACCGCTGTCTCTGGTGGCCGCCGCCGCTGTCCTGGTGGTGCTGATCTCCCACCGCAGCCCGCACCCGGCGGCACCGCCGGCGCAGAGCGCGCCGCCGCCGGCCGCGCAGCCCGCCGCACCGGCCGGGCCCGGTTCGCAGACCACTGCGCAGGCGCCGCCGGTCAACATCATCGATACGGCCTTCGTCGGGGCGTTGAAACGCAACGGCGTGCCGGTACCCAGCCGCGATTACGCGGTCACCCAGGGCCACGCGGTCTGCGACTTCCTGGCGCGCCAACCCACCGGCGCCCCCAACTTCACCAACACCGTCCGCTTCGTGCAGGCCTCGACGATCTGGGACGCCACCCAGAGTGCCGACGTCGCCGTGGGCGCTGTCATCTCCTACTGCCCCCAGTACCACCTGACCGACCCGCCCGCGCAACAGCCGGACATGCAGAAGACCCTCAACGACCTGCAAAAAATCCAGGGCGACCTGCAGGGCATCGAAGGCGACCTGAAGGGCATCCAGGGAGTCCTGCCGGACCTCCCGGGCCAGCACTGACCTATGCCAGTGCGCCGTCCAACTCCATCTGACGCAACGTCTTTCGGTCGGGCTTGCCGACCGCGGTGACCGGAAGGGCGTCGAGGAAAGCGACCTTGGCGGGCACCTTGTAGCCCGACAGGTTCTCCTTGCAGAACGCGCGCGCCTCGTCGGCGGTCATCTCCTCGCCCGGCTTAAGCACAAGGGCGAGCTTGAGGCTCTCGCCCCGCTTCGGGTCGGGGATGCCGAACGAACACGCCTGCAGCACCTTCGGGTGGCTGTACATCAGCTCGTCGATCTCCCGCGGGTACACGTTGAACCCGCTGGAGAGCACCATGTCCTTCTTGCGGTCGACGATGAAGATGTGGCCGTCATCGTCCATGTAGGCGATGTCGCCGGTGAACAGCCAGCCGTCGCGGATGGTCTTGGCCGTCTCGTCGGGGTTGTTCCAGTATTCCTTCATGACCGTCGGTCCTCTGGCGATCAGCTCGCCGGGCTCGCCGAGCGCCATGTCGATGGTGCCGGTGTCGATGTCGACGATGCGCACGTCGTTGTCGGGGAACGGCAACCCCACCCCGCCGGGCTTGCGCACCGTTTTCAACGGGTTGGCGGTGATGATGTTGGAGGTCTCCGACATCCCGTATCCCTCGAAAATGATTGCGCCGGAGAGGTCTTCGAACGTGCGCATTGCCTCCACCGGCAGTGGTGCGGACCCTGACACCACCGCCTTCATCGACCGGATCTTCGAGGTGGTGATGTCGGGGTGCTGGTTGAGGCCGATGATCATGGTGGGCACCGCGGGGAAGAGATTCGGTTCGTGCTGGTTGATCGCCGCCAGGACGTTGTCGACGCTGGGCTGAGGCACCAGGATGATGGTCCCGCCGCGCACATGGTTGAGGTTCACGTTCACGTTGAACCCGTAGATGTGGTAGAGCGGGACCGCTGCCAGGCAGCGCACCTCCTCGTCGGGGCCAAACAACGGCGACATCCAGTAGTTCTCCTGGTAGGCGATCGACGTCAGGTTGGCGTTGGTCAGCACGCACCCCTTGGACAGCCCGGTCGTGCCGCCGGTGTACTGCAGCATCAGAGTGTCGGACGGGTGGACATCGACGTCCGGCTCGGTGTCGGCGCCGGCGCCGGCGAAGTCGTTGAAGTCGTGGACGCCCGGACCGCTGTCGACTTCAACGGCTCCGCTTGGCACCTGGAAGGTGATGACGTTCTTCAATGGGGTGTCCTTGGCCTTGAGCACCTCAAGGGGGCCCTTGGCGAACGCCGCCATCACGATGATCGTCTCGGCGCCGCTGTCCTTGATGTAGTGGTGCACCTCGGGGGTAGCGGCCAGCGGGTTCACCTGCACGACGATGGCACCGATTTTGGCGCAAGCCTGGAAGGCGATGACGTACTGCGGCACGTTCGGCGCCATCAGCGCCACCCGGTCGCCCTTCTTGACCCCGAGGTCGGTCAGGGCATTCGCCGTCTTACGAGCCATCAGGTTCACCAGGCTGTAGGGCATGTGCAGGTCGTTGATGATCAGGTAGTCGCGGTCGGGGGTGGCTTCGGCGCAGGTGTTGAACATCTGCTTGATCGACAGCGGCGGGTAGATGACGGAGTAGGGCACCCCTTTGTCGTAGAGCGCGAACCACGGTTTGTTCCTATCGACCATGACTATCCTCCCAGGTTTTCCGCACCCCGGCTTCAGGGGACCTGGTTATCTTGGCACTCCCGCAGGGGTATCGGAAGACCCACGATCCTTGCGTCAGGGCGGGGTGGGGTTTAGCGTTCGATCCGGGAACCGGACGGGGAGTGAACCAGCGACGGTGAGTGCGGTGATACAGGATCGGGCGTCGTGGTCGGCGCGGATGCGTGCGGCGCTGAGTCCCGGGGAGTGGCGGCGGCTGTCTGCGATGGTCGCGGCGATCGTCGCCCTGCATCTGATCGGCTGGCTCACCCTGGTGCTGATCGTGGCCCCGCAGCATTTCAGCCTGGGTGACAAGGCGCTGGGGGTCGGGGTCGGGTTGACCGCCTACACCCTCGGCCTGCGGCACGCCTTCGACGCCGACCACATCGCAGCCATCGACAACACCACCCGCAAGCTGATGCAGGACGGCCAACGCCCGCTGGGGGTGGGATTCTTTTTCTCCCTGGGGCATTCGACGATCGTGTTCGGTCTAGCGGTCCTGCTGGCGATCGGGGTGAGAGTGCTCGCCGGACCAGTCGCCGACAAATCTTCGACACTGCACCACTACACCGGGCTGATCGGCACCACCGTCTCGGGAGTGTTCTTGTACCTGATCGCGATCATCAACATCGTCATCCTCGTCGGCATCCTGCGGGTGTTCGCCAGCATGCGCCGCGGCGACTTCGACGAAGCCGCTCTGGAGGAGCACCTGAACAACCGCGGGCTGCTGAACCGGTTTCTCGGCCGGTTCGCCCGATCGGTCACCAAGTCCTGGCACATGTACCCGGTGGGCATGCTGTTCGGGCTGGGATTCGACACGGCCACCGAGATCGCCCTGCTGGTGCTGGCCGGCACCAGCGCGGCCGGCGGCCTGCCCTGGTACGCCATCGTGTGCCTGCCGGTGCTGTTCGCCGCGGGGATGTGCCTGCTCGACACCCTGGACGGGTCCTTCATGAACTTCGCCTACGGCTGGGCGTTCTCCCAACCCGTGCGCAAGGTCTACTACAACATCGTCATCACCGGACTCTCGGTCGCGGTGGCCCTGATCATCGGCAGCTTCGAACTGCTGGGCCTGCTCGCCGGCCAGCTCGGCTGGAACGGCGGGTTCTGGGACTGGGTGGGCGGCATCGACCTCAACATGATCGGGTTCGTCATCGTCGGACTGTTCGCCCTCACATGGGTTGCGGCACTGCTGATCTGGAAATACGCCCATATCGAACACAAGTGGAACGCACGGCTGGCCCATCGGGGCGCCCCCGACTGACAAGGGGGGTTCGATGCCGGCATCCACCGTGCCTCGTGGATTCGACCTCACCAACCCCGACGTCTACCCCGAGCGCATTCCGGTCGAGGAACTCGCCGAACTGCGGCGCGCGGCTCCCGTCTGGTGGAACGAACAGCCTCGGGGCGCCGAGGCATTCGGCGACGAGGGGTACTGGCTGCTCACCCGCCACAAGGATATGCGCGAGGTGTCACTGCGTGACGACGTGTTCTCCAGCGCGGCGAACTGCATCGTGCCGCGCTATCCGGGCGCCGAGTCTGGACGCGGCCAGATCGAGGCGGGCCGCTTCTCGATGATCAATATGGACGCACCCCAGCACAGCCGAGTGCGCAATATCATCAGCCGCGGGTTCACGCCGCGCGCCGTCAAGCGGCTGCGCGACGGACTAAACCAGGCTGCCCGCGAGATCGCTGAGAGCGCCGCCGCTGCAGGAAGCGGCGACTTCGTGCAGCAGGTGGCGGCCGGCTTGCCGCTGCATGCCATCGCCAACCTGCTCGGCGTCCCACCCGAGGACCGCATGACGCTGTTTCACTGGACCAACGAGATGGTGGGCGACGAGGACCCAGAGTTCGCGGAGTCCGAGGCCCTGGCCGCGGCGGCCCAGGTGATGTCCTACGGCATGCAATTGGCGGCCGAGCGGGCCGACAATCCGGGCGACGACATCGTCACGACGCTGATCAACGCCGACCTCGATGGCCAGAAGCTCTCCGGCGACGAGTTCGGCCTGTTCATGGTGACGCTGACAGTGGCAGGCAACGAGACCACCCGGAACTCGATCACCCAGGGCATGATGGCGTTCCTCGACCATCCCGAGCAGTGGGAGCTGTTCAAGAAGCAGCGGCCCGAGACCGCCGCCGACGAGATCATCCCGTGGGCCACCCCGATCACGTCCTTTCAGCGGACGGCGCTGACCGACGTGGAAATCGGCGGGGTGCGCATCACCAAGGGGCAGCGGGTAGTGCTCGCCTACGGCTCCGCCAACTTCGACGACGAGGTCCTCGACGATCCGTTGCGCTTCGGCATCCTGCGAAGTCCCAACCCGCACGTCAGCTTCGGTGGCACCGGTGCGCATTACTGCCTGGGGGCCAGCCTCGCGCGGTTGACCGTCAACCTGATGTTCGGCGCGCTAGCCGACGCGGTGCCCGACCTCAGCGCACTGGCCCCGCCGCAACGCTTGCGGTCCGGCTGGCTCAACGGCATCAAACACTGGCAGGTCGATTACTCGGGCGGGTGTCCCGTCGCGCGCTGACCGGCTGCCCGCTTGCGGGCGACGAACTCATCGAAGTCGAATTGCCCTGGCTCACCGCTTCGTTCGCCAACGTCGATTGCCTGGCGCAACACGCTCTGCCTTCGACTCCTTGCTGCTTTCCGCTCGGCGCGGGCAGGGGCGTTGTTGAACTCCGCCGCAAGTTGGGCGTACGCGACGTCGAGGGGTGGTTCACGGAGCGTTTCAGCCCCGGCCTGGTCGGCATCTTCCGGGATCAAGCTCATGACGCCAGCCCCTGAACGCGGCTCAAGTCGGCCGTTTCGCGCGCGACCTCGATGTCGTAGTGCTTCTGAAGGTTCAGCCAGTAAGTGTCCGACTGGTCGAACAGCTTCCCGAGCCGCAACGACGTGTCCGGTGTGATCGCGCGCTGACCGTGAACGATCTGGTTGATACGTCGCGGCGGTACGTCGATCAGATCAGCGAGCTTGCGTTGTGAAAGACCGAGGTCGGCGAGATACTGATCGGCGAGAATCCGGCCGGGGTGAATCGGTGCGATGTCCCTCATGGTGATGTCCTGTCCCTAGCGGTAGTCGACAATGTGAACGTCCCCCGGGCCGGCGGCGGTCCATACGAAGCAGATCCGGTACTGGTCGTTGATGCGGATGCTGTACTGGCCTTTGCGGTCACCGACCAAGGCTTCGAGACGGTTGCCGGGAGGCGTCCTGAGATCACTGACCTGGTTGGCCGCGTTGAGCATCAGTAGCTTTTGGAGCACCCGATCGCTGAACTCCGGGCTGTACTTCTTGACTCGGCGTCCGTTGAACAGTTTCTCCGCGTCCTTGTCGCTGACTTCCAGCGCCGCCGCGATGGTGGTGACCGGCTCGCCTGACGCCTGCATCCTGCGCGCCGGGGAGGCCTCCCTCCGGGATCGCCCCCTCTGACATCCGCCTTGCAAAGGCGAATCATGCTGCTGGTCAGCCGCTTACAGTGCAGTGGAACAGCTGAAATACACGACTGCACCTAACAAGAGTTATCCGCTGCTGTGTCCAGATTGTGTCCACGGTGTGGCCACGGGGAACAGTCGGGGACTGTCGCTTGGGCCTGCGTAACCTTAAAGCGCGTGGCCCTACACCGTGGACCGGTGAATGCCGGCAGCCGACAGTGGGCCGGTTAGGACACCGCCACCCCGTATGAGAAGCTGCCGACGGTGATGGTGGCGATCACGGTGTTGGTGGGGTTGATCACCGACACGTTATTGCCGTTGTCGGTGACGTAGACCTGCCCGGCGTTGGTCGTCCCGGCGGGGGCGACCGCCACCTGGACCGGGGCGCTGCCGACGGTGATGGTGGCGATCACGGTGTTGGTGGGATTGATCACCGACACGGTGGTGTCGGCGTTGTTGGTGACGTAGACCTCCCCGGCGTTGG